>MEDT01000091.1 GCA_001724175.1 Cytophagaceae bacterium SCN 52-12
GGAGTGATGGGACGGCTGGCGGGCAATAAGCTTTACGTCGCCTATATGCTGTACCAGTATGAAAACAGGCAGGCGTTGCCCGGGGATACCATGTATCTCGCTACGATCGACTACCCGTCGATGCAAACCACGAGCATTACTACCGATACGCGCTCGACTTTTCCCGGCGGCTATATTTTATTCTGGCAGGTTTCGCTGGAGCTCGACGGAGACATTTATTTCATCGCCCAGCCAGGCGGAAGGCTCCGCCGGCATCCGGATTTCAAATCCGCGGTTTTCCGGATCAAAAAAGGAGACAACAAGCTTGACCCCGGCTATTTCTTCCCGCTTTCCGACAACCTGACTCAGGAAGCATACGGGCTTTACGACCTGGGCAACGGGCTGGCGGTTACCAAGATAGCAGACAGGAGCAAGGTCAATGAGTTTTCGGATTACTATGAAAACAATGTGATCAGCTACCATTTGCTGGATCTGAAACAAAAGACCATCTCCAAAATGCCGCTGCCTGACGACCGGCTTGATTTTCACAAAAATGTGATTGAAAAAGACGGAAAAGCCTTCATTGGTATCTATGGGCCTGACGGCAGGTCGGCAGTCTGGAGCTATGACCTGGAAACAGGCGAGGTTAAGAGAGGCCTTCAAACCAGCGGCCAGATCCTGGTGATCGACGAGCTCGCACGTTAAATGGATCTGTTTTAGAATCTGCTGTGAATTTTTGTGACTAATATTGTAATTAGTCTAAATAAGCTAACTTTGCCGAAATTTATGCCCTTTTGAACGATTTTCTCCAAAACGACTCATCCAAAGCCCGCAAGATCGACAAACGGTTTTTCGAGGAGACCTACCGTACCTACTGGCGCAAGCTGTTCGGGATCTGCCTGCATCATACGCAGGATGAAGCCATAGCGGAAGAGATGGTACAGGACATTTTCAGCTCGCTTTGGGAGCGCCGCGAGCATTTTGAAATATCCGGTCCTATTGAAAACTACCTTGTCAGGGCTGCCAAGATGGAAATCATGGACTATTTCCGCACCACTACCCGCCGCGAAAAGCTATCCAGCGCCGCATTATCGGATTTTAGCGAAAGCGACAATTCCACCGAGCAGGACATTTATGCAAGCGCATTGGAAGGCCACATCAACAGCCTGGTCGACTGCCTGCCGGAACAATGCCGCCGGGTATTCACCCAAAGCCGGGTAAATGGCCTGAACAACAATGAGATAGCTTCCTCTCTGCGCATTTCGGTCAAGACGGTCGAATACCACATGACCCGCGCGCTCAGCTACCTCCGGCGCAATCTCAGCAGCTACGAGATCTGAGATCCCTGGCAAATTTTTAATTTTTTTTACTGCGGCCCAGGGTTGAAGGCGAGTTATACGGATTGTATTTCAGAAAGCATATTCAGAAATGATCCGGATCGACCAGGCACTTTTACAAAAATTCCACCGCGGCGAATGCACGGCGGAGGAATGCGCCGCCATTACCGACTGGATGCACAATCCGGAAGCGGCGACCCGGATGGCCGACGAGCAGAAAATGTCGGAGATCCAAGCCCGGATCTGGAAGAACATTGAGCCCCTGGAAACCGGAGCGACCGGCCCCCGGCCGCTTCTGACAAGACGGTTTTACTACGGCATCGCCGCCGCCCTCCTGTTCCTCCCGTTTTTGGGCTGGCTGAACGGGTTGGCAAATATGGAACAGTTCGTCGCACCGGCCATCTATACACTAAATAGCGCGGACCAGAAAAACATGGAAGTAAGCGGGCTGGATTTTACGCTTGCCAACAATAGCAACGCCGTGGTCGTAACGCCCCTGGCCGGCAGGCATGGCGGCATTTCCTTCTGCGGCGCCGTGCAGATCACTAACAACAGCGGGGCGGATATTGAGTATGTATTTGAATCGGCTTGTAAGAAATCGGCGTATACACGCAAAAAAGTGACTTTCCACTCCGGCAAAACTTACATTGCGGTACATAATTTCTATAAAACCGACGAAGTGATCGTGATGAAGAAGGAGCATGTCATGGAGTTTCCCGATGCGATCCCAACGGAGGTGATGAGTGAGTTTAGTATATAAAAAGTAAAGCCGCGCAGCTCCAACTGCACGGCTTTTCCCGGGTTTGCCTGACGGCGTCCGCTCCAACGGATCTTAACCAGGGCACATTTAAAATTCGACATTTTAAAAGTAATGCAAATTAGTAAAATTCTGCAAACAGGATTGGTGTGCATCGCGTTATCAATCCTATCGGCCGCTGGTGCACAGGCGCAGGAGAAAAGCAATACCACTACTTTATCGGGACGTATTACATCGGCAGAAGACGAGGCTGTTCCGGCCGGGCCGCCTGTGGCCTATGCAACAGTAGGGTTAAAAGGAACAGGCTACGGAGCGGTTTGTAATGCAGAAGGAGAATTTAGCTTCAAAGCGCCGCCCGGCAGCTATACGCTGCAGGTTTCCTATGTAGGTTTCAAGACGTATGAAGCGCCGCTGAAGCTCGCAGCCGGCAATAACGCACCGCTAAAAATTGAGCTGCAAAAGGCAAAAATGGACCTGGACGAAGTGACGATCGTCGGTAAAAATCAAACGCAGCAGCTTAAAGAAGCAGGATTTAACGTCAACGCTATTGAAACCAAAGCCTACCAGAACACAACGGCCAATCTTAACCAGGTGCTCGACCAGACATCAGGTATCAGGGTAAGGCAGTCGGGAGGCCTCGGCTCCAATATGAATTTCTCGATCAACGGCTTGTCCGGCAACGCAGTAAAGTACTTCGTAGACGGCGTGCCCATTGAAGCAATGGGCGGCGTCATGACCCTGAACAACATTCCCGTCAATTTAGCTAAGAGCATAGAGGTCTATAAGGGTGTAGTGCCGATTGATTTTGGCGCCGATGCCATGGGCGGCGTGGTAAATGTCGTAACGAACTCCGGGGTCAGGAACTACCTCGATGCCTCGTTCGGAACCGGCTCATTCAATACCCAACAGGCCGCTGTTTCTTCCCAATATTCAGACAATAGTACCGGGTTTTTAGTAAAAGCCAACGGGTTTCTTAATTATTCAAAGAATAACTATATCATGCGGGATGTTGAAATATACGACCCGGCATTAAAAAAATATGTTTTACGGGATCACCGGCGGTTTCATGACCAATATTTCTCCGCGCTCGGGATGGTCGAGGCGGGATTTGTAAATAAAAAGTGGGCGGATCTTTTTTTGATCGGCGGGAGCTATTCAAAACAGAATAACGATATCCAGACCGGAACCACACAGAATATACTGTATGGAGGGGCGGAAAGGCAAGCTGATTCCTACAGCGTAAGCGTTAAATATAAGAAGGATAATTTGTTTATAAAGAACCTCAACGCAAACCTGTTTTCTTCCTTTTCAAAGAATAATTTCAGCATCATTGATACAACGTACCGCCAGTATTTCTGGGATGGCAGCTATAATGTAACAAACAGGGCCGAAATATCGGGCGGAGCCAGATCTATAAGACACTATGCCCGCCCGACAAATACGGCAAGAGCTAACCTGAGCTACAGGCTTTCAGATGCGCATGCGTTTAGCATAAATTATCAGCTGAATGCATTCAGCAATGACGTATACGACGAGCTCAATTCAAATACCGCCAGCAAGGATTACATTACAAAGCAAATCATAGGCTTTGCATACCAGCAATCCCTGTTTAATGACAGGCTATCCAATACGCCTTTCCTGAAGTACTATGGTATTAAATTAAAAACCTCATTGGACGTCAACAACTCCTACTATAGCCCGTACATGGTGGGCGATATTGCCAATGCCAACGGGTTTCAGTCGAATTGGGCATACGGGATCGCGTCAAGGTTCAGGATAACTGAAAATACCGGTATTAAAGCATCGTATGAGTATACCTACCGTTTGCAGGAGCCGGATGAGCTACTGGGAAACGGCTATACCGTCATGCCCAATTTCGATTTGAAGCCTGAAAACAGCAACAATTACAACCTGGGCTTCTACCTGGGCAACGGCAGCCAACGGCATCGTTTCTTTTTCGAGGGAAGCGGGTTTATAAGAAATGCAAAGGATTACATACAGCCCTTTTTCCGCGAGGCGCTTGGCATTACCCAATACCAGAATACCGCCAGCGTGAGCATAAAAGGGATCGAAGGCGAAGTGAGGTATTCATTCGATCAGCTGTTAAACTTCAGCATTAACGCGAGCTATCAGAATGCGGTAAACAAAACTGTTAAAGATGGCAACAAGGAAATTACCTACGGGTTCAAGCTGCCGAACCGTCCCTGGATTTTTGGTAATGCCGCTGCAAACATCGGTAAAAATGATTTGTTCGGAAAGGGTACAAGAATTCAATTCGGCTGGTCATTTCAATACATTCATTGGTTTTATCTAACCTGGTCTGACTTCGGGGATCCATCCCATAAGTCTGTAATTCCCAGCCAATCTATTCACAACCTGCTATTGACCTATTCATTTAAGGATTCCAGGTATAACGTATCGCTGGAATGCAGGAACCCGACAAACGGACTGGCTTACGACAACTTCAAATTGCAAAAGCCGGGCAGGGCATTCTTCCTGAAATTAAGAGTTTTCCTAACAAAACAGTCTTGAATTCCAATTAGTAAAAATCAATACAATGAAACAAAACATCATAAAGCTGCTGTCAGGTTTAACATTCCTGGCCATAGCAGCAGCATTTCTCTCGGCTTGCAAGGACGATAACGGTACTGATCCGAAGGTTGATACATCGAAGGATATGTTCTGGCTGTATTCACGGATAGGCGAATACCCGGATCAGGCGGATTTAATTGCGGAGGTGACCCGCGAAGATATAGAAGACCCGGCTTTTACTTTTACGCTGAAGGGAAACGGCGCCGAGGTTCAGCAGAAGATCACCTACGGGCAGGTGCTTAAGGACGGGTATTATTATTGTGTATCCAAAGATCAGCGTTTTGGAAAATACAAAATAAAAAACGGGCAGCTGATAGCGGAAATGGAAGTGCCCTATACCCGGCTATACAATTCTTTTTCATTTGCCTGGAAGAATGACCATACGCTTGTTATTTTCGGACCAGACGGAAACGGGGATAAGCTCGTTTATTCGGAAATCAATACGAACACGCTGGATATGAAAAACGGTGAGCTCGCCATCCCGGCATTTCCTGCCGGGTATGACCGCGTTCGCACCCAGGAAGCCGTATACAGGGATGGAAAGATATTTTTAGGGTACCAGGTTTACAACAGCACGGCTTATAATGTCCAGCCGGGCCTCAGGGTATTGGTGCTTGATGCTTCGACCTACCAGGCGGAAAAAACAATAACCGACAGCAGAAGCGATAATTTTGGCGACGGGAACGGCGGCAGGTTCCAGTCGGGGATCTTAAAGGATAAAAGCGGGAATATCTATGTAAGCGCTTCTCCCGGTTACAACTCGGGAAATACAACCTCCTATCTTCTTCGTATAAACAGCGGAGCGACAGAATTCGACCCCAGTTATGAAGGCTTTAAGAGCAGCTCGATCAAATTGTCGGGAATCTGGGATCTTGGAAATGGAAAAGCGATCCTTCGGACTGACGACAGTGCTTTGGGAACCGGCGGCTCAACTTTCGTTTGTGAGCACAATGTTTTTGAGCTTTCTACCGGCAAAAAAACAAAGCTTGATATACCTGCCGGCGACAGCGGCTCCCAGATGAATGTAGCGGTAGACCAGGAAAACGGCAAGGCCTATATTATGACCAACGCAAGCAGGAGCGTGAATAATAATATCTACATCTATTCCATTTCCGCAGAAACGGTTACCAAAGGAATGATCATACCGCCGGGTTATAACTGGCTTCTCCGACTCGATTATATAGGCAGTAATTAATATTATGCTGAAAAAGGTAACCGGCTGGCTGCATTTGTGGCTGGGCCTGATCTCCGGCATTATCGTTTTTATCGTATCGCTGACAGGATGCGTGTATGTTTTCCACGAAGAATTCCGGCAGATATTCCCGCCGGCACGCATCGAGAGTACCAGGATCGATATCCCGTCAGAAGGAAGGCCGCTGCTGATGCCGTCGGAAATTGTGCGACGGGTGGAGCGCAGCGAGCATGGCGACAGCGTCAGGATCAACCCGTTCATGATGCGTTACCTCCGTGACCAGGCTTCCATTCTGCTCAGCGGCGAGGTCGAGCAGGACCGCACCTGGTACCTGGTCGATCCGTACACCGGCGAGGTGCTTGAGCAAAAACGGGAGATGTATTCCGGGACTTACCTGGTCAAAAACGGGCAGATCCAGGGCGAGAACCTGGAGAAGTTCGACTTTTTCGCTTTTGTCCTCGACGGTCACATGACCCTTTGGCTACCGGTCAAAATCGGCAAAATCCTGGTAACCTACGGCACATTGGTATTCGTAGTCCTGCTTATCTCGGGACTGATCCTGTGGTGGCCCAAAAATAAATCTGCAGCTAAACAGCGCTATTGGTTCCAGTGGAAGAAATCGACCAAATGGCGCCGCAAAAATTACGATCTGCATAACATCGCCGGGTTTTACATGTTCGCATTCCTGCTGCTGATCGGGCTGACCGGCGTGGCAATGGGCATCGAGTGGGCGAACAAATCGTTGCATTGGGTGTTTTCGGGCGGCGTTAAGGAAAAGGAAATAGAGTCCGTGCCGCCCGAAAACCCCGCATTGATCCCGGACTTTAATACGACGCTTGATCATGTGTTGAAGCAGGAGCTGGCCAAGCACCCGGACGCCGGTACTTATTCAATGTATTGGAGCTATCCTTCGCGCGACATTCCCACCTCGGTCATCCGTGTGGTCGCCTACATGAAATCAGGGAGCCAGGTCTCGCTTTACGACCGCTATTCCATGCAGCTTCTCGGCCTGGAAGAGCATGATGAAGAAAGCCTGGCCCACGAGATCGAAGAATTGTACCTGCCTATCCATGAAGGCTCGATCTGGGGGCTGCCGACCAAGATCCTGGCATTCCTGGCAAGCCTGGTCGCCACCACCCTGCCGGTCACCGGCTTCTGCATCTGGTGGGGACGACGGGAGAAGAAAGGGAAAAAGGGCAATGACAAAGCCCGGCACAAGGCGTCCCGGGTATCTGCCGCAGAGCCGCAAAGCGTTTCCAATAGCCGGGCCAGGCCTGTTTTTAAGCCCCGCAGCGGCTAGAAGAGATCGTTTGAATGCACACGAATGGCGTGTGAACATTTTTGACGGCCCCTTCTCAGATCTTGGCGATGTTTCCGAGCTGTTTTAATTTCAGGCCCAGATCATCGGTCCACGGCAAACCGATACAAAGACGCATACAGTTTTGAAATTGGTTCTGTAAGGTAAACATTCTGCCCGGTGAAATGCTTATCTGCTTTTTGAGGGCATGATTATACAGTTCAGTTGTATCCGTTCCTTTAGGAAATTCTACCCATAAGGCGAGCCCGCCCCGCGGCCGGCTTATTTTAGTTCCGTCAGGGAAATGTTCTGCGATAGCAAGAGCATAACGCTGATAATTTTCCTGCAGCGTTTTACGAAGGTGCCGGAGATGATTTTCATACCTGCCCGTCATTAGAAAATTCCCGACAGCTTCGTGGATGATAGTGGTAGCAGACAAAGCGTGTACGAATTTCAATTTTAGTATCTGGTCTTTGTACCTGCCGGGAGCAACCCATCCTACGCGGTAGCCGGGAGCAAGCGTTTTAGATACAGAGCCGCACCACAGAACATTTCCGGCCTTATCAAAGGACTTACAGCATTTTGGGCGTTCAGGGCCAAAATGAAGATCCCCGTAAGTATCATCTTCAATAAGCGGGATATTATATTTTTCCAAAAGAGCTACTACTTCTTTTTTGCTTTCGTCGGGCATACAATAGCCCAAAGGCGTATTGAAATTGGGTACTAGAAGACAAACATTTATTTTAGGCAGCAGCTTTTTTAATGCGTCGATGTCTATTCCGCTGACCGGGTGCGTAGCCACTTCCAACACTCTCAAACCCAAGCTAACGGCAAGCTGCAAAATGCCCGGATACCCCGGACTTTCCAACGCTATGGTATCGCCCGGTTTTGTGATAGCCATAAGACAAAGAGCCAGAGCATTCATACAGCCGTTTGTAGTGATCAGATCACTTTCCTTCAGATTTCCTCCCCAGGTCAATGACCGGGCAGCAGTCATTCTGCGGAGCTTTACATTGCCCTGCAGCAGCTCGTATTCCGTTCCTCCCTCTTTTAGCTCCCTGGCAGCAAGCACTATCTCTTTTTTCAGCTTTGCCAATGGCAGAAGATTACCGGATGGTACACCGATAGAGAAAAGCGTTAAGTCATTGCGCCCTATAGTGGAGTAGATGCCGCTTATCAATTCATTCGGCTCTTTATGATTAGCGACAGGCAAAGGCTGACTTGCTTCAGGCAATGGAAGTTTCAGATAATTTAACGGACTTACAAAATAGCCTGACTGGGGTTTTGACTGTACAAGCGACCGGGTTTCTAATTCAAGGAAAATTCTTTTGACAGTATTGATACTTATTCCGTGTTCTTTACTCAGGACCCTTACCGACGGCAAACGCTCCCCGGCTTTCAAAACACCGGTCCTGATTTTTTCGGCAATGTTCCCGGCTATCTCGCTGTATAAAAAATCTTTTTTCATAGCATAAATCTAACTGTGTCTGTTGGAATAATAAAAACTGTGACTGTGCTTATTTATTTTCTTTGCCGAATTTTGCGCCGGAATGGTTACGATGTCAGAGCGGAGTATGAGCAAAACAAGAGAAAATACAGCGCAAGGTTGGTTAAACGGCTTTATTGGTGTGGTATTGTTTAGCGGTTCGTTGCCTGCTACAAGAATAGCGGTTTTAGAACTCAGCCCTGTGCTCCTTACAGCTGCCCGGGCTTCCATTGCAGGGATACTCGCTGTTATTGCATTGCTGGTCTTTAAGGAAAAGCGCCCGGAACCAAAACAGATTTTCCCGTTGGCCATTGTAGCGCTCGGCGTGGTGGTTGGTTTTCCGTTATTAAGCGCCCTTGCATTGGAGTACGTTACTTCGGCACATTCCATTGTCTTTATAGGGATATTGCCTGTCGCAACGGCTATATTCGGTATCATTCGCGGGGGCGAACGTCCGCGGCCCGTATTTTGGGTTTTCTCAATTGCCGGCAGTCTTTTGGTAGCGGGTTATGCGGTCTCACAAGGCCTGACAGCTTCTCCTGCCGGCGACATCCTGATGCTCGGCGCTGTCGTTCTTTGCGGATTAGGCTATGCGGAAGGGGCAAAGCTGACAAAGACATTAGGCGGCTGGCAGGTTATCTCCTGGGCGCTGGCGCTTTCCCTGCCCGTCATGCTGCCGCTTGCGTTTATCTACACGCCGGCGTCCTTTGACGGGATTAGCGCAGGGGCCTGGATCGGCCTGGCTTATGTGTCGCTGTTCAGTATGTTCATAGGCTTTATTTTCTGGTATAAAGGTCTGGCACAGGGCGGAACTGCAGCCGTAGGACAGCTGCAGCTGCTACAGCCGTTTTTCGGTTTGGCGTTGGCCTCTTTTTTGCTTCACGAAAAAGTAAGCATCGGGATGTTAGCCGTTACGGTTGGCGTAATCCTGTGTGTTGCCGGCACAAAAAAGTTTGGGAAATAAAATCCAAGTGGATGGAGACAGTTACGCTATATCCGTAAACCGCTCTGATAAGTTGCTTCTATCTTCGAAGAGAAAATCTGCGTGCTTTTCGGCTCCGGTGAACGCCAGCTCTCCGCTTTCCGGGAATGTTATCAGAAAAGAGTGAAAGCAAATGAAGAAGCATAACCCGGGGGTGGCCTTTTCGCTTGGAAAGAACTACCGACCCTTAGTGATCAGGCTCATTTCCTGTGGAGGATCCCGTATTAAGCCGAAGAAACAGATCCGTTACCCGATAGTTTCCATCGGTCGTTGTTAAAGGCGCAAAGCGGTAGCACCTACCGGCGCAAAAAAGGATCAGGCCTAATTTCCGGGGAGGGGGTAATTTCCTAATCGACAATCCCGAAGGGGTGAAATGATTATAGAAAAAGGAGCGGTTTTCAGAGCGGAACCCCGAAGGGGTGACATAATTCTTTACAAAAAAAGCCCGTCTCCTTATCAGAAACGGACTTTTTGCAGAGAGTGAGGGATTCGAACCCCCGGTACCTTGCGGTACAACGGTTTTCAAGACCGCCGCGATCGACCACTCCGCCAACTCTCTAAACTATTAGAACACCTCATTCAGGTGTTTTGTGGCTGCAAAAATAATTGTTGTTTTGATCTGCACCAAATCCTTTGGTTAAATTATTTCCACTGGCGCCTGATGTTGTCGCAAATGACTGCCGCGGCGATCCCGGCGTTGAGCGACTCCGCACCGCCGAAGCGGGGGATCGACACCCGGTCGGTGACCAGGGCCGCTACCTCGTCGCTGATCCCGTTGGCTTCGTTGCCGAGCACCAGGTAGCCGCCCGATGAGGGGAAATTGTAGTCGTAAAGGGAAGTCCCGTTGAGGAAAGTACCGGTTACCCGGGCAGGGGCGGCCTTCTCAAAATAACTGACAAGGTTGCCGTAGTAGATCCGGGTCCTGGTAAAGGAGCCCATGCTCGCTGCAATTACCTTCGGGTTGTAGAAATCGGTGGTCGTTTCCGAGCATACGATCTTCTGAAAGCCGTACCAGTCGGCGATCCGGATGATGGTCCCCAGGTTTCCCGGATCGCGGATATCGTCGAGCACGATCACAAATTCTTTGCCTGCCACATCGATAAACACGTTTTCTTTCGTTTTAGCAATAGCCACGCAGGCGTTGTTGGTCTGGTAGCTGCCCATCTGGGCAAGATCATCTGCCGTGGCGATGACGACCTGCGCGTCGAGGGCTTCAAGAAGGCGGGAATGAGCGGCTCTGAATTCTTCCGTTACAGCGACCAGCTCAACCTCGAAGTCGGATGCCAGAAGCTCTGTCACGCTTTTGGCGCCTTCTACCGTGAAAGATTGGTGAATCTGTCTGAACTTTTTAATTTGCAACGATTTGTAATATTTGATCTGGTTTTTTGAAAGCATATTTTCAATATCTGCGCCTTGTAAGTCTGTCATTCTTCGCTTTTTTATCCCTGTGGTTTTCGGGTTGCGCGACCGTGAAAACGAATGGAGAAAAAGAATACCTGTTGGGAAACACAGTATTTAAAGGCAATAAAGTTATCAAAAATGAGGATATGGAAGCGCTTATCCCGACAAAACCCAATCGTCGGTTCCTGGCGCTCCCGTTCTACCCCTACCTGTGGCTCTACCGGGTAGGCTCGAGCGGGTATAACCGTGAGCATTACAGGCGCAGGCTCTCCGACCTGACGCTGGAATACCAGTCGAAATCCGCGGATACCAGCCTTACGGTGCGTCAGCAAAATAAGCTCAGGAAGAAATACGCCAAACGCATTGAAAAAGCCCGGCTAGGGGTGGAAGAGGGAAACTGGTGGATGCGCGTGCCCGGCGAGCCGCCCGTATACCACTCCAAAGCTGAGGCGGAGAAAAACCTGGAAAAGATCAAAGGGAATCTTTTCAACAAAGGTTTTTTCGACGCGCAGGTGTCGTACAAGTCCGATACCTCGTTTCAGCGCGTCAAGAACACCTATTATATTACCGAAGGCAGGCCGACGATCATACGGGATGTAGTGACCCTCAGCCGGAACCCGGAAATAGACAGCCTGCTTAACCAGGGAAGGGGCGCTGTAAGCAGGCTCAGGCGCGGAGACCGCTACGACCAGGCTGTTTTCGAGGAAGAAAGGATCAGGATAGAAACATTGCTCAAAAACAACGGGTTCTTTGCGTTTACAAGGCAGAATATCTCCTTCCTGATCAATGACACGATCAGGCTGGAGACAGACAGCATCAGGAAAACCATCGATATCCGGACTTTCGTTGCCAATACGCCTCCGCAGGGCGGGCAGAAGAAATTCCGTATCTCCGGTATGACGGTCGAGGTGCAGCCTTCGTCGGGGCTGCCTGCGGAGCTCGACGTCAGGGATACGATCAGCTACAACGGGATTACCTACATTCACAGCGATAAAAAGTATTCGCCCCGGATACTGAACTCGATGATACGGCTCCGGCCCGACAGCATCTACAGCCAGCTGGATGAGCGCTATACGCAACGGCAGCTTTCCCTGACCGACCAGTTCCAGTTCGTCAACCTTTCGTTCGACTCCACCGCTACCCGCCTGGCGGGCAGGATCAACGCCATCCCGCTGAATAAATATGAGCTGGCTACGGACCTCGGCCTGAACGTGATCCAATCGCAGGCGCCGGGCCCCTTTGCCACGTTGTCGTACAAGATCAGGAATGTATTCAACGGGCTCGAAAACTTCGAGATCAACCTCAGGGGCGGTATCGAGGCGGTTTCAGGCTACGGGGGCAGAAATCTCCTGTACCGCAGCACGGAGCTGGGATTGAACAGCTCGCTGACTTTCCCGCAGCTGCTGGTACCCATTGGCGCGATACGGCACCGGTACGGGTACCTGAACCCCAAGACCCAGGTCAACGTCGGCTATAACTACGTCGACCGGCCGGAATATGTCCGTACGAGCATCAAGTCGGCGGCCATCTATTCGCTGCAGCCTAATAACAATGTTTTTTACAGCCTGTCCCTGATCGACCTGAGCATCCTGAATACGCAGAAAATAAACCCGGAATTCCAGCAGCTGCTCGATTCCCTCGCTCTGCAGGGAAATAACCTGAGAAACAGCTTTCTTCGCTCTTTTGTCTCGGCATTTAATTTTACGTTCGTCTACAATACAAACCCGATCTTCGGGGCGCCCGAGAATGCAAAATACCTTCGCGCATCGCTGGAGTCGGGCGGGACAAGCCTCAATTTTTTCCCCGGGCAGATGAATTTCATCAACAAGGTCGTCAACCCGGGCTCGGAGCGGGATACGCTCCAGTTTTTTAAATTTATCCGCTGGAACATCGATTTCAGGAAATACTGGCGTATCAACAACACCTCCTCTTTCGTCGCCAGGGTCAATACGGGCGGCGTGCACAGCTACGGCGGGAACAGGAAAGGGATCAGCAGCGTGCCGCCCTACGAGAAATATTTTTTTGCCGGCGGCTCAAACAGCGTCAGGGCCTGGCTGCCCAGGAGGCTGGGACCAGGATCGACGCGTCCGCGGTATACCTCCAATAACCTTTCCATCGAGTCGCCGGGGGAGTTCCTGCTGGAAGGCAACCTGGAGCTCAGGGGGCACCTGGCAGATTTTTTCGGAAAGATCAACTACGCGCTGTTTCTGGATGCAGGGAACGTATGGAATTTGTCAGGCCCCGATCTCGGTTCGGGGACATTCAAAATAGATCGTTTTTACAAGCAGTTTGCGGTCGGCACCGGTTTTGGGCTACGTTATGACTTCGGGTTCGTGGTCCTCCGCTTTGACTTTGGTGCAAAAGTGTACGATCCCTATCTTCAGCGGTTTGTGCTGGATGAGCTGAAGCTTAATAAATTATTCAATAACCGCCAGGCCAACTTTCTCAACCTGAATATCGGCGTCGGCTATCCTTTCTAAACGACAACCATCCCGCGATCCATAACCTCACCCCGGAATGCAGAAAAATAACCCCCGTATTGTCAACGCCTGGTGCATGTACGACTGGGCCAACTCGGTTCATAACCTCGTGATTACGGCAAGCGTATTCCCGGTTTATTTCAGCGCGACAGCCCTGGCGGAAGATGGAAGCGATGTCGTAAGCTTTTTCGGCATGCAGGTAAAAAACACGGTACTGTTTTCCTGGTCGGTTTCGTGCTCTTTTCTGCTGATAGCGATTTTAATCCCGTTTTGTACCGCCATAGCCGACTATACAGGCCGGAAAAAGACATTCATGAAGTTTTTCTGCTATCTGGGCGCAATCAGCTGCGCGTGCCTTTTCTTCTTCAAAAGAGATACGCTGGAGCTTTCGGTACTCGCCTTTATGACCAGCCTGATCGGGTGGAGCGGGAGCATCGTGTTCTACAATTCATTCCTGCCCGAAATAGCGACTGAGGATAATTACGATCGTTTCAGCGCCAGGGGATTTGCGCTTGGCTACCTGGGGGCCGTCCTCTTGCTGCTGTTTAACCTGTCGATGATCATGTTCCCCGCCTGGTACGGCATCGTCGACAAGTCGCTTCCTGCCCGCCTGTCATTCCTGTCGGTTGGGATCTGGTGGATCGTGTTTGCCCAGATCCCTTTCAGGCGGCTGCCGAATAACGTTCATAACAGGAAACCGGAAGGAAACTGGATTTTCAACGGCTTCAGGAAGCTGGGCGTCGTGTTCCGGCAGCTGCAGAAACAGGTGCTGCTGCCGCGTTACCTGATCGCGTTCTTCATTTTCAACATGGGCGTTCAGACCGTGATGTATGTGGCTACCCTTTTCGGGGCAAACGAGCTGAAGCTTCCGCCCAAGAGCCTTATTACGACGATCCTGCTGATCCAGATTATCGGGATAGCCGGGTCTTATTTTTTTTCGTGGCTTTCCGGCAAGCTGGGAAATATCTATGCGCTGATGATCGGCGTGGCAACCTGGATCGGCATTTGCGCGGCAGCTTATTTTGTAACGAAAGAAGAAGAATTTTATATGCTCGCCGCTACGGTAGGCATGGTCATGGGCGGGATACAGGCGCTTTCACGCGCTACCTATACGAAGCTGATCCCGGATGATACGGAAGACACAGCCTCTTATTTCAGCTTCTACGACGTCACCGAAAAGACTTCGCTGGTTTTAGGCACCTTCACGTTCGGGTTTATCGAAGCGATGACCGGCAGCATGCGCAACAGCATACTGGCGCTGCTTTTTTATTTTGTGATAGGGCTTCTATTACTGGCCAGGATCCCGTCGCAGAAGGTATACCGGTACAGGCTGGAGGAAGAGGGAGCCTGACAAGCAATAAACGGGTGTCGATGGTGTAAGCGTATTGAAAATATCTATACCCGGAACCGGGTAGTTTTTTTTATTTTCACTCCCGGAAACCAAATATTGGACAACATACTATGGAGCCTGATAAAAAAGTCGAAGAACCTTCAATTGCTTACGGGACTGAAATTACCTCGTTAGATCAGCTGGATCTTACAAAACTATACTCCTATGCCGACTACTTTAAGTGGAAGTTTCGCGAAAGGGTCGAGTTAATTAAGGGGTTTATTTATAAGATGAGCCCGGCGCCAGGCGCTGTGCACCAGTCGGTAGCATTGAAGCTCACCTTGAAAATAGGGCTTTTTTTTGAAGGTAAAAGATGTAGGATGTTCTTTGCCCCTTTCGACGTCCGCCTGCCTGATTCCAAAAAGCAAACCGACGACCAGTCGGTATTCACGGTAGTACAGCCGGATATCTGTGTGATATGCGATCCGGGAAAAATCGACAATCGCGGCTGTATAGGCGCTCCCGACCTGGTGATTGAAATACTTTCTCCCGGCAATAGCACACGGGAAATGACGATCAAATTTGACCTTTACGAAGAAAACGGCGTGAAGGAATACTGGCTGGTGAAGCCCTGGGATAAGACCATCCTGGTGTATGTATTGGAAGAAGGCAAATACATTGGCTTAAAGCCTTTTACCGAAGATAACGAAATGGCCTCACCACTGTTTCCGGGGTTGAAGTTTAAGGTAGGAGACATATTTATAACTTCATACCAGGCCGAACCAGAAGCAGAGCAGGGGAACATAGTCAGTGAACCGGCGATGGCCTACGGAAGCGAAATTACCTCGTTAGATCAGCTGGACGTGACGAAGCTGTACTCCTATGCTGATTACTTTAAATGGAAGTTTGAGGAAAGGGTCGAGTTAATTAAGGGAATAATATATAAGATGTCGCCGGCGCCAAGTCCGGTGCATCAGCTGATTTTTGGAGTCCTTTTTTGGGAAATTCAGTCATTTTTTAAACGCAAAGCCTGCAAGGTATTTGCCGCCCCTTTCGATGTACGCCTGCCTGATTCCGGAAAGCAAACTGACGACCAATTGGTATTTACCGTTGTTCAGCCGGATATCTCCGTAATATGTGATCCCGGAAAAATCGATGCCCGCGGGTGCATAGGCCCGCCCGACCTTGTCGTTGAAATCCTCTCCCCGGGGAGTAGTAAAAAAGACAAGGAAATCAAATTCGGTCTTTACGAAGAAAACGGCGTAAAAGAATACTGGCTGGTAGAGCCGGCGGATAAGGTGATCCTGGTGTATGTATTGAAAGACGGCAAATATGTTGGTTTAAAGTCTTTTACCGGAGAGGATGAAATGTCCTCGCCGTTGTTTGCGGGGCTGAAGTTTAAGGTTGGAGAGGTTTTTGAGTAATCCCGGTAAACGTATTGAAAATAAGCCCGCCGGCAAAAGCGCCGTATAACGTGGTAGGAACCGGTTGCGAGGTGAGCGGGCATGCGCCGCTTTCACAGCCGATATAGGCATAGTACAGGTAACCTGCCAGCGCCCCGGCCAAAGTGCCGATAGTAGTGAGGATTATGGTTTTGCGAGTCATTTCAGATCTTTTTTCTTCAAATTTCGGCAAACAGGATTGCTTTTTCAGTGACTATTGTTACAAACTGTTTAAACGGCTTATGCCCCGGTCTGCATAGCATGAAAGGGTCATCGGGTCGATATTTCGTATTTTTGTGATTATATGGTCGAATATTCGGACTTCTTTAAATGTTGTGATATTTTTATAGTATTGGGGATGAATTGAAATCTGTACGATGGCTCATGAGCAGGGATAGCAAATCGTTGGGTGATTCCGACCTGGTTGTCAAAATCAGGAGGGGGGACAGGCATGCGTTCGCAAGCTTCTACGACCGCTACCATGTTTATATTTATCATTTGTCCCTCAAGTTTCTTAAATCGCCGGAAATGGCCGAAGAGGCAGTCCAGGATGTGTTCCTTAAGGTTTGGGAACACAGGACGGCGCTCGATCCGGAACGCTCGGTAAGAGGCTACCTGCTTATGTGCTGCAGGAACCACCTGATCAACCTGCTTGCGAAGAAAGGCCCCGAATTTCAATCCATAGACCATGATGAGTGTGAAGAAATTGCGGACTATTACGATCCTATCGATAAAATTATACTCGCAGACTATACGGAGCTGGCCGAAAAAGGGATCTCGGCCTTACCTCCCCAGCGGCAGAAGGTATTCCGGATGTACCGGCTCGAAAACAGGAGCCTGGAAGAGATAGCCTCCGAGCTGGGGACTACCAAAGGAACCGTTAAAGATCACCTGCTGAAAGCGACGCGCCACCTCCGCCTCTACCTGAAAGAATACAGCGGTATCCGTATCGATATGCTGCTGCTCTTCTTCTTTTGGGACCGGATTGGATAGCCTGCTACCTCCCATCTAAGTCTTACTGTGGAATGCTATGCGATCACCTCCTCCGCGTATAGCTACGCCGGGGAACCGGTGATGCCTGTACCGGCGATGTATAAATAAATCCCGCGCGGCGTCCGCTTCGGACTTTTGCAACCACGAAGTGGTGAAATGATTATAGAAAAAGGGTTAGACCGGATAACGGCTAACCGCGAAGCGGTGACACCATCCTGTTATCGATTCCCGTGGGTTAGCCATCCTGATATTTAAGAGATTTTATTTCATGTTAACCCGGTGATCACAGACAGCAATCTTCTATACGTATCTGTTCATCTGTAGCATACCTAAATGGCCCGCAGATCGGGATAGTATATAATTGCCCTAAATTTTTTGAATTTTTTTGACGACCGGCATGCCTGGCTTCCGAAAAACCTGTATTCCTATTTAGAACCTTAAACCGTCAAGATGCAATATCAAACCAGATACCTGTTGCAGAAACACCTGGAAGGAACGCTGGCAGAAACAGAGCGTGCCGAGCTTTCGACGCTTCTGAAGTCGGAAGAAGGGCAGAAAGCGCTGGCGGAGATGATAGACGAAAATGCGCAGGATCTTCTTTTGAAAAACCTGACGCTGGAGCCGCAGGTTTCGGGCAGGATGTGGCAAAACCTGGAAGACAGGATGGGTGCGCGCGTCAGGACAGCCACTGCCCGGTGGCATTGGGTCGGCTGGGCGGCATCTATACTCCTGCTGTGCTGCATCGCCGGCGTGCTGTGGCTGAATCGCGGTCCGGGTGAGGCGCTGACTTATACGACCGATGCGAGCCAGAAGCGGACGGTGATCCTGCCCGATGGCTCCCTGGTGACACTGAACAGCAACTCAGCGGTATCGTACCGGGAGAAAAAAGAGGCCAGGGAAGTGGAATTGTCGGGAGAAGCTTATTTTGACGTAAAGCACGATGCAGGTCGTCCTTTCTTCGTCGCTGCCGGGGAGGTCCGGGTAAAAGTGCTGGGCACCTCTTTCAACGTAAAAGCTTATGAGTCGGACGACAACATCTCGACCACCCTGCTGAAAGGGAAGGTGCTGCTCGAAGCGCAGGCCGGAAACAAAGCAGGTGTAGAGCTGGCACCCAACCAGCATGTCAGCTTTGCCAGGAAAGAACAGGCGTTCGTGCCGGGCGATATCCGCGACTACTACGCGGCCGGGTGGAGGAATGGTAACCTGGTTTTCGAAAACGAACCTTTAAAAAATATTCTCCCGGAGCTTGAAAAATGGTACGGAGTACCTTTCGGGATCGATGAAAGCATGCTCGACTGCCGCTTCAGCATGGCCATCGGAGACGAAGGGCTGGAGCAGCTCCTGCTTTTCTTTGAATTGTCGGCAGGGGCCGCCATGACGCGCCTGCCAGGCGGCGGCGTACGTCTGGACGCCCGGCTTTGTAATTGATGAGTATCCTTAACCCTTAACTAAAATATTCCCGGCAATACCAATGAAGAGCTAGAATCTGAAATTTACAGCGGGAGCAGGGAGGTGCTTCCCGGATAAAAAAAGGATGCCGTCATAGTCTTTGGCGAGATCGGACGGCATCCGGGTCTATCGTTTTGTTTTCCAATAAACCACAGCAAAAGTATGAGAAATACTTTAAGCAGCCCATTTCTATGGGCAAAGTTATCAACCCATTTGCAGAAAAGTATGTTAATAGCAGTCCTGCTTTTCTTCCAGATCCTACCGGGCAGCGCCGACGCAGCAGCGCCTCCGCCGGCAAAACGTTCCTCCCCGGAGGTAAATATTTTTCAGCAGACAAAAGTGGCGCTGTCTTTCGAAGGCGTTCCCCTGAGGCGCGTGCTCAGGGAAATAGAAAAGCAGAGCTCTCTGAATTTCTTTTTCAGCAACAGTCATATAGATATTCACCGGAGGGTTACTTTCAAACAAAGCGGCCCGCTGGACCAGGTGATGGACAGTCTTTTCGGAGGCCTGGGCATCACCTGGGAAGCCCGGGGCCGCCAGGTCGTTCTGAGGAAAGGCGACGCACAGAAGGGCGCCGTCCTGTCGCCGGGAGCTGTCAGGCCGACGGAGGTGGCGAGGCCGAAGCGGGAGGAGCTGAGCGCTTTTCAGCCGGTTCAGGAGGTGGTCAGGGGAAGGGTAACCGACGATAAGGGCGAAGCTCTCCCCGGGGTAAGCATACTGGTCAAAAACACGCAGCGCGGGACTGTTACCGACGAGGAAGGGAATTTTTTACTGGAAATACCCGACGGAAAGGCGGTCCTGGTGTTTTCCTTTGTCGGCTATGTGACCCAGGAAGTTGAAGCAGGCGGCAGAAAACAATTGTCGATAGCGCTCGTGCAGGATCAGAAGGCGCTCGATGAGCTCATTGTAGTAGGCTATTCCTCCAAGCAGCTATCCGAAATTTCCAGCGCAGTAGCAACGATATCGGGAAGATCGCTTAACGACGTGACTTCCAACAGCACCACCAGCCTTCTCCAGGGAAAGGCCGCCGGGGTTATCGTTTCCAACTCCTCCGGCGACCCTAATGCCAGCTCTACCGTGATGATCCGCGGCTCGGGATCTATTACTGCAAACGCGGCTCCTCTTATGGTAGTGGACGGGATCGTCGGCGGAACGGCCAATCCCAACGATGTAGAATCGGTTACTATCCTGAAAGATGCAGCGGCTACCGGTCTGTATGGCTCGCGCGCATCAAACGGGGTCATCATCATTACCACCAAATCGGGGAAAGCCGGCAAGCCCCGGATCGACTTCAACCTGACCACCGGGACGACCAGCGCTACTTCGGGTAATTTCAGGGTAATGGATTCGCAGCAGCTTTACGACTACACCAAAAGCTTTTACCCGGCCGACCGCTTCAATCAGGATATCCCGTCGTCGGTGCTCGGGCAGAACACAAACTGGAAGGATCTTGCCTTCAGGACGGGTATCACCCAGAACTACGTGCTGTCGCTTTCGGGAGGATCGGAAAAAACCAGGTTCTACGCGGCAGGAAATTATTATTACGAGGAAGGGACGCTCCGCCACAACTCGGCCAGGCGCTTCAACCTTCGTACCAATATTTCGCATGCCATCAACGACAAGCTCGATCTTACGCTGAAGGTGAACCTGAGGAGAAATAACAGCGAATCGGATCCGTCAGGGCTCGACGGCGCGCTTTACGGTGCGTATAACAACATGCCGTGGGACGCCCCTTACAATGCCGACGGCACCGTCAACCGGGGGACTGAAGGCGGATGGTACGGCAGGGAGCAGGAGAATTTCCTGCACGGATGGCAGTACAACCGGAACACCGGTACGCAATCGGGGGTAGACACCGATGTCAACCTGACTTACCGTATAGCCGAAGGGCTCACTTTTTCTACCTACAACAGGGTGAGCTACACCGGTACCAAAAGCGAGCTGTATCACGATGTCCGCTCGAAGGCTGGTAAAGGGCTCGGAAGGCTGACCAACGGGTATGGCGAGAACCTGTCGCTGGTCTCGTCCAACCGGATTTATTATGATTTCAGCATCGGCAGGCACGCTTTCAATGCGCTGGGCGTGGTCGAAATGGAAAAAAACAGGTCGGAGATCGGGTCTGTCATAGGCGAAGGATTCGCGCCCGGGCTTCATGTCATGAGCACCGCATCCCGGATCCTGAGCGCTGACGGCGATATTTTCGAGGACTCTTTCAACAAAGGGCTGTTCCAGCTCGACTACAACTATAACGACCGCTATTTCGTTACGGGGTCTTATATCCGGGAATATTCATCCCGGTTCGGCGCGAATAACAAAGCCGGTAACTTTTTTACGCTCGGCGCTTCGTGGCTGCTCAGCAACGAAGACTTTTTCCGGAATACGGAAACAATCAGCATGCTCAAACTGAGGGCCAGCTACGGAGTAACGGGAAATGCACAGATCGGGAACTACCAGGCGCTGGGATTGTATAGCTACGCTACCCAGTACGCCGGTAATTCCGCTGCTCAGCCCTACCAGCTTGCCAACCCCGATCTCACCTGGGAAAAGGCCAAAAGCGGGAACCTGGGAGTAGATATCGGGTTTTTCAACAAGCTCCTGATTAACCTTGATCTCTATAACAAGACCACCGACGGGCTGCTGCTCAACGTGGAGCTGCCCTATACCAGCGGCTTCCCTTCCATTATCCGTAACGTAGGCTCTATCCGTAACAGGGGGCTCGAAGCCAATCTTACCTACAGCCTCCACTCAGGCAACTTTACCTGGGATGCGGGCCTGAACATAGCCTTCAACAAAAGCCGGGTGATGGCGCTCGACGAGGGTAAGGAGATCAGGCAGGGCAACCTGCTGATCAGCGAAGGCAAAGAGCTGTATGTCTGGCAAATGAGGAAATGGATGGGCGTGGACCCGGCAAACGGCGATCCGCTCTGGGAAAAGGTATCCAAAGCGGCGGACGGGTCAGAGGTACGCTCTGTGACCAACAGCTACAGCGAAGCATCCCTCCAGATTGTGGGCCCGTCCTTGCCGGACTTTACCGGTGGTATGACGCATACGTTCGGCTACCGGCGTTTTACGCTCAACCTGTTTTTGAATTTCGTGCAGGGCGGAAAGATCTATCACACCTCCCGCCAGCTGTTTGATTCGGACGGCGCCTACTATACCTATAACAGTATGGTGCTGGCAGACGGGTGGAACCGCTGGGAGAAGGCAGGAGACATAGCGACGCATCCCAGGCCGGTATTCGGCGGTAACCGTAATTCCAACCAGGCGTCTTCCCGCTATCTCGAGGATGGCAGCTACCTGCGGCTGAGAAACATCAACCTGGGGTATAATCTGCCCGACCGCTTTCTGGAAAAAGTCAGGATGAAATATGCGAGGCTGAGCGTGAGCGCAGATAACCTGTTGACGTTTACCAGGTTTTCAGGTATGGACCCGGAAGTTGTTATCG
>MEDT01000092.1 GCA_001724175.1 Cytophagaceae bacterium SCN 52-12
CGAGGGAGACCGCACCGAAATAGAGTTGGCCCGGCTGGATACGGACAACAAGGGAGATTTCGGAACGTTTAAGCTCGAAGAAGGAAAAAACTACGATTTACTTGCAGGACGCCGGGGATTCATCAGCAAAAGGGTGCCTTTTTCAATGGAAGGGAAATCGATACCTTTCATTTTCCTGAACAAGCTTCATACCGATACGACTTACCGCGTGACGATCAGGCTTGACCGCCTTGAGCTCAACAAGACCTTTACGCTCGAGAATATCTATTACGACCTCGATAAGTTCGATATCAGGGCAGATGCCGCGCCGGAACTGGATAAGCTGGCGCAGCTCCTGAAAGACAACCCGACGATGGTAATAGAGCTGAGCTCCCACACCGACACCCGCGGTTCTGACGCCTACAACATGACGCTTTCCCAGAAACGCGCCGAATCGGTCGTCAACTACCTGACCTTAAAAGGTATCGATGCCGACAGGATGGAGGCGCGGGGCTACGGAGAGCGCGATCTGATCGTTCAGAATGCGAAAACCGAGGAAGAGCACCAGCGAAACCGCCGTACCGAGTTTACGATTCTCAGCTATTGATTTTATCCGGGCCCGGGCCCTTTACGCCTGCAATGTATTGTGCTTCTTCCCGATTGATAAGATCCATAACCCCAGGAAGGTGATCAGCCCGTTGATGATCAGCCTTTCAAATCCGAACTGATAGCCGTTGAACCAATAGGTAGAGTTCTGGTTAAGAATGTAGGTAAGAAGAGGCGCTGCCACGCATACTACCGGAACCCACTTGTCCCTGATGCCCGCTCTGGTCAGCACGCCGAATGAAAACAGCCCCAGGAGAGGGCCATAGGTGTAGCCTGCCAGGTCGAATACGGCTGTGATCACTTCTTTGCTGTTGAGCTTGTTAAAGACGATAATGACAAGATAGAACAGTACCGAAAACCCGATATGCACCCAGAATTTGATCCGGGCGCGTTCCTTCTCCGGCTTATTGCCAATGTTCATAAAATCGACGCAGAAGGAGGTAGTGAGGGCCGTAAGCGCCGAATCGGAGCTGGCATAGGTAGCGGCCGTAATGCCGAGCAGGAAGGTAATGCCTACGATAGGGCCCAGGTTGTTCAGGGCAAGCATGGGGTAAAAATCGTCGGTCCTGGCCGGCGGTGTGATGCCTTTGGAGGAAGCGTACAGGTAGAGCAAGGCGCCAAGCGATAGAAAAAGCAGGTTTACAATGACCAGCACGACCGTAAACCAGAACATATTCTTCTGCGCTTCGCCTATATTTTTGCACGTCAGGTTCTTCTGCATCAGGTCCTGGTCGAGGCCCGTCATGACAACGGCTATGAAAGCGCCGGCTAAAAACTGCTTGAAGAAATTTTTGGGATCGTTGACCTCCCAGAAGAATATCCGGGAATAGCCGCTTTCACGCACGGTCTTGATGATTTCTGAGGTGCTGGCAAGGTCCAGCTCGCGGGCCACCAGGATGATCGTGAGGATCACCGCCGTAACCAGGAACAGCGTTTGGAGCGTATCGGTAATGATGATGGTTTTGACCCCGCCTTTGAACGTATATACCCAGATCAGGAGGATGGTGACGGCTACCGAAACCTCGAACGGGATACCCAGCGGCTGGAAAAGCGCATACTGCAGCACCCCGGCCGCTACATACAGCCTTACCGCCGAGCCGACAGTCCTCGAGACCAGGAAAACCGCCGAGCCGGATTTATATGACCAGAACCCGAACCGCTTCTCAAGATAGGTATAGATCGAGATCAGGTTCAGCCGGTAATAAAGCGGCATTAAGACCGTACCGATCACCAGGTAGCCCAGCAGGTAGCCCAGCACGACCTGGAAGTAGGAGAACTGTATATTGGCTACCGAGCCCGGTATCGAAACGAAGGTTACTCCCGAAAGGGATGTGCCGATCATGCCAAAGGCCACCAGGTACCAGGGCGACTGCCTGTTGGCAGTAAAAAAGGTGTTGGTGTCGGCCCCTCTGGCAGTGTACAGCGACACCATTATTAACATCAGAAAATAGACGGACAGGATACCGAGGGCGACGTATGGGCTCATCTGGATGGGAAAACTTATTTTTAACGCGGGTGAAAGTACAAAAAAACCTTCTTTAGTTTGGCATCTTTAAGTAGATTTGCTTCTGAAAACGAAATATGGTTGACAAATGCAGATCAGTGAAAATACCGATACCGAAGTATTGCAGGAGGCGGTCGACACCGAAGTCAGGAGCCTGGTAGTTTTTAATGATGATGTAAATACATTCGATTGGGTAATTGAAACTCTTATCGAGGTTTGCGGTCATACGCCGCACCAGGCAGAACAGTGCACGATCATTATCCATTTTAAAGGAAAATGCAGCGTCAAGGACGGGGCTTATGAAGAGCTTGTCGAGATGCGGAACGATATTTGCCGCAGGGGCATTTCTGCGGAAGTGATTTAAATGGGCTACCCCGTGTTTTTGCCTGCTCCATGAATTATCCGTCGAAACTTATAGAAAATGCCGTAAACGAAATTTCCAGGCTGCCCGGTATCGGGAAGAAATCTGCCCTTCGCTTGGCATTGCACCTCCTGAAACGAGATTCTGAGCAAACGCGGAATCTTGCCGATTCGTTGATCGCATTACGGGAACAGACCTGCTATTGCCGGAAATGCCATAATATTTCCGACAGCGGGATCTGCTCTATCTGCGCCAGCAGCAGGCGGGATGCCTCGGTGATCTGCGTCGTGACGGATACGCGCGATGTGCTTGCTATAGAGAATACTTCCCAGTACAACGGCCTGTACCACGTGCTGGGAGGGATTATTTCGCCTATGGAAGGGGTAGGGCCTTCCGACCTGAATATCGATTCTCTTATCCAGCGGGTGGTTTCGGCCCCCGAAGACGAGCCCGTGAAAGAGGTCATCCTTGCCTTGAGCGCGACGATGGAAGGCGACACCACGGCGTTTTACCTGCAGAAGAAGCTGAAAGCCACTCATGTGAAAATAAGCACAATTGCCAGGGGTATTCCTGTCGGAGGAGACCTGGAATATACCGATGAGGTTACCCTGGGACGGAGTATCGTAGGTCGGCTGGTCTACGAATAATTGGTGTGATTATCGCCTTTGTACCCTATGTTTTGAATTATTTGCTAAATTCCGATTTCTAAATCTGTTGAAAACCACAAATTGCTATGAATAGAAAAGAGTTTTTGAATACTGTTACGGGGGGTGCGATCGCGCTCGGCTTCGCAGGAACAGCGGTTCGCTGTACTCCCGGTTCGGCGGTAAGGGAGGTGGCTCCTTTTACCCAGAAAGAGCTGCCCTACGATTTCGGGGCTTTGGAGCCTCATTTCGATAGGGAAACTATGGAAATCCACTATACGAAACATCATACCGCTTATATCAACAATCTCAACAAGGCGCTGGAAGGGACCGAGCTGGCCAACAAAACGCTGGAAGAATTGCTGAAAACAGCGGGAGAGGTGCCGGTAGGAGTAAGGAACAATGCCGGCGGGCACTGGAACCACACTTTTTTCTGGGAGATCCTTGGCCCGGGAAAAGGCGGTGCGCCGGCCGGGAAGCTGGCAGACGCGATCAACGGACAGTTCGGATCGTTCGATGCATTTAAGGAGGCCTTTTCCAAAGCCGGTATGGGCCGGTTCGGATCGGGCTGGGCCTGGCTGGCGGCCAACGGCAAAACCCTTGAAATCGGCTCTACGCCTAACCAGGATAATCCTTTGATGGATGTTGCCGAAATTAAAGGTACGCCGGTATTGGGCCTGGACGTATGGGAACATGCCTATTACCTCAAATACCAGAACAAGAGAGCCGACTTTATCAGCGCTTTCTGGAATGTGGTGGATTGGGATAAGGTAGCAGGGCTGCTGCCGGGCTGAGGCGTCGGGTGTTGGCTTTCGGATATCGTCACCCTATACCTAAAAGCCAACACCTGACTACCTAAAACCTAATACCTAACACCTAACACCTCATACCTCATACCTAACACCTAATACCTAGTTACAATACTCGCTGATCACCTCGTAAGATCCTTCGTAGCCGAGCTCTCCTGCTTTGCTCAGGTCCATGCAGCCTTCGTTGACCATACCCTGGCTATGCCTGATAATGCCGCGCAGGTGGTAGGCTTCCTGGTATTCCGGGCGTATTTTGATAGCGGTAATGAGGTCCATCACAGCGCCTGTCTGGTCGCCCTGGGCCGACCTGCTCATTGCTCTCGAGAAATAGGCTTCGGCGTACAGCGGCGATAGCTCGATCGCCGTATTCAGATCGGTAAGCCCACCCCTGGTATCACCATTTTTTATTTTACTGTTCCCCCGCTCATAATATGCCTGTGCCCTCTCTGATCCAAGCGGCCGGATCGGGGCATTTTCTTTGATCCCGCCTCTGAGCTCGTCTAGTATTTTTTTCGTGATCGGCCCGCGGTAGGAGATCTTTTTCGCATCTTTTTCAAAATAGGGATTGTTCAGCTCAATAGCCATGTTAAGGTCGGCGATCGCTTCTTTCTGCCTCCCGAGCCGGCTTTTGGCCAATCCGCGGCCGTAGTATACCTCCGGGCTTTTGTTTCCCAGGGAAATGGCTTTTTCATAATCCGCCAATGCATTGGTAAAGCTGAGGAGCTTGTTTCTCGCAAATCCCCTGAGCTCGAGCAGGTTCGCGTCGCGCGGGCTGAGCTCGATGGCCTTGTCGAGATCGGCGATGGCGCCCTGGTAATTTTCAAGCGCAATCTTGGCTTCCGCACAACCTGCCAGCGCCATATGCCTCTTCGGACTTATCGCCAGGACTTTTACGAAGTCTTCCAATGCGCCTGTATGGTCGTCGAGATGTAATTTATTCCTTCCTCTGGCGTAGAGGTAGTTGACGTCGTTGGGTTCGAGCGAAACGGATTTGTCAAAATCGGAGGCCGCTTTCAGGTAGTTTTCCAGCCTGGCGTAGCTCACGGCCCTGTTGAAATAGGTTTTTGCGTCGGAAGGGTTGATCTCGATCGAGCGCGTATAATCCAGTATGGCCCCTCTGTGATCTTCCTGGAAGCTTTTGCTTACACCCCGGCTCTGGAAATACAGCGATTCCGACGGGTTGATTTCAACCGCTTTATCATAGTCGAGTATGGCGCCCCGGTAGTCTTTAAGCGTAGCTTTGGCCAGTCCCCTGTTGAAATAGCTCGGGGCGTGGGAAGGGTTCATGCCGATCACGATGCTGAAAGACTTAAGAGCCCCGACGTAGTCGCCTGAGCGTGCCCTGACGTTCCCTTCTTCGAAGATTTCAGCGGCTGATCGCTGCGCTGTAGCCAGAAAAGGCGCAAGGACGGCAAAGCAAAGGAAGAAACGGATGCGGAGATGTTTTTTCATAGGAATGGGGAGTCGATTGAATTAAAAAAGCCGTGTACAAAATTAATACAATCTCATCCCGGTATCAAAACGCAGGGCTGAGTTTAAAAGAGGAGAGCCTCCGCCATAACCGGGCGGGTCGGCTTGTTATAAAAGCCTGTCACTTTGTCAGGCTATTGCAATAATATTTACTACTTTTGCACCTTCCGGGTGAGATGAGGCCCTGGGGGATATTTTAGAAGCATTTGATTATTTCAGAATGTTAAAAGAGCAGAGTACCATTGTGTCGGGCGGCCTGAAGATTCTGACCGAAGATGACAAAGCGGGGTGTGAAATGGTGAAGGTGACCGCGGATGAACCGGCGGCCGATAAAAAGAAGCTGTTCATCGAGAGCTACGGCTGCCAGATGAATTTCTCCGATAGTGAAATTGTGGCCTCGGTTATGCGGAACGCAGGCTTTGCAACTACATCGTCGGAAGACGACGCCGATCTTATTTTCCTGAATACCTGCGCTATAAGGGATAATGCCGAACAAAAGGTCAGGAATCGTCTGAAGGCGCTGAATACGTTGAAGAAAAAGAGGCCCGGTTTGCTGATAGGAGTGTTGGGGTGTATGGCGGAGCGGCTTAAGGCGAAGCTGCTGGAGGAAGAGAAAATGGTGGATATCGTCACCGGTCCCGATGCCTATCGGGAGCTGCCCAACCTGGTGGATGAGGCCGAAAGCGGGCAGAAGGCAGTGAATGTGCTCCTCTCGCGGGAGGAAACCTACGCCGACATATCACCAATACGGCTTAATTCCAACGGCGTTACGGCATTTATCAGCATCATGAGGGGCTGTAATAATATGTGCTCCTTCTGCGTAGTGCCTTTTACCCGCGGAAGGGAACGCAGCCGGGACCCGTTTTCCATCGTAAAGGAAGCCGGCGACCTTTTTGACCAGGGATACCGGGAAGTCACGCTCCTCGGGCAGAATGTAGACAGCTACCGCTGGAAGCCTGCGGAGGGTACAGCCGGGGAAAGCGTCGGTTTTGCCGGGCTCCTCGAAATGGTCGCGCTGGTGCATCCCGATTTAAGGGTCAGGTTCAGCACGTCCCATCCGAAAGATATTACCGACGATGTCCTGTACACCATGAAAAAGTACGGGAATATCTGTAACTATATCCATTTGCCTGCCCAAAGCGGCAACAGCCGGATCCTGAAGCTGATGAACCGCACCTACGACCGGGAATGGTACCTGGGCAAGATCGACCGTATCAGGGAGATCCTGGGAGAGGACTGCGGGATATCGCATGATATGATTTCCGGCTTTTGCAGCGAGACCGAGGAAGAGCACCGCGATTCGCTGACGCTGATGGAATACGCCAGGTTCGACTACGGCTATATGTTCTCCTATTCGGAGAGGCCCGGCTCCCCCGCGGCTAAGAAAGTGGCGGTCGATGGGCCTGACGACGGCAAAAAACGGCGTCTGGTGGAAATTATAGACCTGCAGCAGCAGCTGTCCCTGGAGCGGAACCGGCAGGCTGTCGGGAAAATTCACAAAGTCCTGGTCGAGGGGCCTTCCAAGCGTTCGGAGGAGCAGCTGCAGGGGCGGAACGACCAGAATAAAGTGGTGGTTTTCCCGAAAGAACATTATCGGAAGGGAGATTATGTATATGTACAGGTAACGGAATGCACCGCAGCCACGCTCATCGGCGTAGCGGTGCAGGAAGAGGCCGTAATAGCCTGATTTTCCCTTTGTGAAGCTATCAGAAATCGGCTACGTTCGCACACGAACCATCTGATGAATAAGGGCTGACCTCTGACTGCTGAAAGCTGATAACTTTTTATACATATGAATAATCCGGAAATACAGGCGATCAAAAACCGCTTCGGGATCATCGGCAACGCGCCTTCTCTCAATTATGCGATCAATGTGGCGATGCAGGTAGCGGCCACCGATCTCACGGTGCTGATCACCGGTGAGAGCGGCAGCGGTAAGGAGTCGTTTTCCAAGATCATACATAGTCTCAGCACCCGCAAGCACGGACCTTTCATAGCGATCAACTGCGGGGCGATACCGGAAGGGACGATCGATTCGGAGTTGTTCGGCCATGAAAAGGGATCTTTTACCGGCGCGTCGGAAGCGCGGAAGGGATATTTTGAAACGACCAACGGCGGTACGATCTTCCTCGATGAAATAGGGGAGATGCCGCTGGGGACGCAGGCCCGCCTGCTCAGGGTGCTGGAGAACGGGGAGTTTATACGGGTCGGCTCCTCGAAAGTCCAGAAAACGGATGTTCGGGTGGTGGCGGCTACAAACGTCAATCTCCGGGAGGCCGTAGACAAAGGCAGGTTCCGGGAGGACCTGTACTACCGCCTCAACACCGTGCCTATTTATGTGCCCCCTTTGCGGGAGCGCGGAGAGGATGTCGTTCTTCTTTTCAGGAAGTTTACCAACGATTTCGCGGAGCGCTATCGTACCAGGCCGGTAAAGCTGACGGAAGCGTCGCGCCAGATGCTGATGGACTACGAGTTCAGGGGAAATATCAGGCAGCTCAAGAATATTGCCGAGCAGATCACCATCCTGGAAACGGATAAAGACCTGCCCATAGACAGCACAGTGCTGCAGAAGTACCTGCACCCGGTGCAGCCTGCCGCACGGCGAAGCCTTGTTCCCGTTCCGGACGCGGAAGACGGAGGTTCCATTTCAGAAAGGGAGCTTCTGTATAAAGTGCTTTTTGATATGCGCAGGGATGTAAACGAGCTCAAAAAGCTGGTGAGGGACGTACTGCAGGGCGATCATTACGACGGGCGGGAGGTGCTCCAGCAGAACAAGGAGCTGTTCAGCAGCCTGGGAGCTCCCGATGCGCTGCTGCCTGCGCAGTCGGCCGAGTCGCCGCGTATCATTTCCCCGGCCCAGCACCGTATCGTCGACCTGGGTCAATATGCCGACGAGGGGGTAGTCGTGGAAGATGTGGACCATACGACGGAAGAAGAAGAGTCTTTATCGCTCGAGGAGAAGGAAAAGGAGCTGATCATCAAGTCGCTGCAAAAAAATAACAATAAAAGGAAATACGCGGCCCGGGCGCTGGGTATTTCCGAGCGTACACTTTACCGGAAAATCAAGGAATATGGGATCGAGAGCTAAGCTGATGTCGCACAGCGTCAAACCCGTAGCGGGGCGCAGGGTTTTCAGCGCATGGAGCAGCATGCTTGTTTTGATTGCAGGCGTGATGCTCAATGGCTGCGGGATTTATTCCTTTACCGGGACCAACCTTTCGCCCGATATCAAAACCTTTACGGTGCTCAATTTTACAATGAGTACCGCCGGGGGACCTGCCAGCCTGCCGCTCGACTTCAGCGAAAAGCTGAAGGAATATTTTCAGCGTAATACTAGTCTTTCGCAACGTCCCAGCGGAGGCGACCTGCTCCTGGAAGGGACGTTCACCGGGTATGACGTGACGCCGACAGCGCCTACTGCAGACGATAAGGCGGGATTCAACAGGTTGAACGTAACGGTTCAGGTCAGGTTTACCAATAACAAGGACGAGACTAAAAACTTCGACCAGTCCTTTACGTTCTATGAAGATTTTCCCCAGAACGAGACCCTCGATGCCAATGAGTCCAGGATCCTTCCCAAGATACTGGACCAGCTGGTACAGAACATATTCAATAAGTCGGCGGCCGACTGGTAGCGAAGCCGGGAGGAACCTGTGTTATTATTTAACGATTGTATGATGGCGGATAAAGAAATGTTTTCTTATTGGGTGACGCAGCCGGAGCTCCTGGAGAAATCCGACATCGCGAGGCTGGAGCGTATAACGGAAGAATACCCCTATTTCCAGCTGGCGCATATGCTCCTGGCGAAAGCGGTTTCCGTCGGCCAGCCTGAGTCGCTTACCCGCTACCTGCCCAAAGCTGCCATATATGCGCTCAACAGGAAGGCGCTGCAGGCGCTTGTAGAAAATGAAATGGAATGGTCGGTAGAGCTGCTTGACAGGCTTACCCGGACCAGGCCCGGCACAGCGGATGCAGCCGATGAGAAGGCCGTCTCTCCGGCGCCGCCCGAAGATCAGCCTGAAGCCGGCAGACAAAATGACAGGCAGCTCTCCTACGACCCTACCGCGCTGGCGGAATTTGCCCTTTCCTACCAGCTTTCAGAGCAATTGAAAGACGGGCAGGGAAAAAATGCAGGAGCGCCGTCGCGCACGCCCATCCAGGAGCTGATCGATAAATTTATAAAGACAGAACCTGTAATGGGGGCTCTGACGCCGGAATCCGGACAAAATGACCAGGTGGAGGACTTAAGCTCCCGGAACCAGATGGCCCTGGAAGATTTTGCGACCGAGTCGTTTGCCGAAATACTGGTCAGGCAGGGCAAAACGGAAAGAGCGATTGGAATATATGAAAAACTAATTTTGAAAATCCCGGAAAAAAAGGATTACTTTGCGGAAAAAATTAACAGGCTGAAATAGCAGCGATTGCGTATGCAGGGCAGCCGTTGATTTCCGGGAGAGAACCATTTTTAATAGAACAGAGATTATGTATTTAGCTTTGATCATTATTGCCGCCATCATTGCTGTTTTGCTGGTATTGATCGTATTGATTCAGAATTCCAAGGGAGGGGGCCTGTCGAATGAGTTCGGCGGATCGGGGACTTCGCAGATGTTTGGGGTCAAAAAGACAACAGACCTCCTGGAGCAGATCACCTGGGGATTTGCCGGCGCTATCGTTTTGCTTTCACTGGCGTCTTATGCTGTGGTAAAGAGCGGTAATCCGAATGCCGGAGGCATTAACAGCGCCAATATCGAGAAGGCGCAGACCGCGCCCGTTCCCGGTGGGAGCATCGTTCCGTCGCTTCCTGATGCCGCTACCGGTACGGATGCCCCGGCAGCAGCTGACAGCAGCTCCAAATAGGTAGCAGAAGATATTGAAAGCCGATACGAAACTCCTGCCGGGAAGCTTTTCTTCCGGCAGGTTTTTTTCTGCCTTTTCCTCCGGTTTTTAAGGCCGTTTTGTCTTGAAATTTGGCGTGGGTATGCAAAAATGACAGCTTTTTATGCCTGGCACGAACCTTGTAAGAAAGATGTCCGTGTGTCACAAATCTCAAAAACTGACAAATAAATAAAACGTTAAAATTCTTATGTCAACTTTAATCGATGTGAAAGTCCAGCCTCTGGCGGACCGGGTACTTGTAGAAGCAGCCCCTGCTGAAGAAAAAACTGCTTTTGGTATCATTATTCCTGATACCGCTAAAGAAAAGCCGCAACGCGGCACTGTAGTAGCGGTAGGACCTGGCAAGAAAGATGAGCCGCTGACAGTTAAAGTAGGTGATACTGTACTTTACGGTAAGTATTCAGGCACCGAATTGACTGTAGAAGGTGGCGAATACCTGATTATGCGCGAGTCGGATATTTATGCTATCATCGGCTGATAGGCATCCGGCATTTTTTCCTTAATTTTACTTAAGTAACTTAATTAATTCAAGAGTTATGTCAAAGAAGATCTTTTTCGACGTAGAAGCCAGAGACAAAATAAAGAGAGGCGTTGATACGCTAGCTGACGCAGTAAAAGTAACACTTGGGCCCCGTGGCCGCAACGTGGTTATCGATAAGAAATTCGGTTCACCGACCATTACCAAAGATGGTGTAACCGTGGCTAAGGAGATCGAGCTAAAGGATTCCATTGAAAATATGGGTGCTCAGCTCGTGAAGGAAGTTGCATCTAAAACTGCTGATTCTGCCGGTGACGGTACCACCACCGCGACAGTGTTGGCACAGGCTATCTATACTATCGGCGCTAAGAACGTAGCTGCCGGGGCTAACCCGATGGACCTGAAAAGGGGCATTGAGAAGGCTGTAGCCGCAGTGGTTGCCGACCTTGAGAAACAAAAGAAAAACATCTCTACTTCCAAAGAGATCGCTCAGGTCGCTACAATCTCTGCCAATCATGATGAAGAAATCGGTAATATGATTGCCGAAGCAATGGAAAAAGTAGGTAAGGAGGGAGTGATCACTGTTGAAGAAGCTCGTGGTACCGAAACAGAAGTAAAAACTGTGGAAGGGATGCAATTCGACAGGGGTTATCTTTCTCCTTATTTTGTGACCAATACCGAGAAGATGGAAGTAGAGGCCGAGCGTCCTTTTATCCTGATCTCCGAGAAGAAAGTTTCTTCTATGAAAGAGCTTCTTCCTGTATTGGAAGCAGTAGCCCAGACCGGCCGTCCGCTCATCATCATTGCAGAAGACGTTGACGGAGAAGCTTTGGCTACGCTGGTGGTCAACAAGATCCGTGGTGCGTTGAAAGTGGCTGCCGTTAAAGCGCCGGGCTTCGGCGACCGTCGTAAGGCTATGCTGGAAGACATCGCTATCCTGACAGGCGGTACCGTGATCAGCGAGGAGCGCGGCTTCAAGCTTGAAAATGCATCTCTGGAATATCTTGGCCAGGCTGAGAAAGTTCTTATAGACAAAGACAATACAACTATCGTAAACGGCAGCGGCGATAGCGACGCTATCCAGGGACGTGTCAACCAGATCAAATCCCAGATCGAGAATACTACTTCCGATTACGATCGTGAGAAGCTCCAGGAGCGTCTGGCTAAGCTGTCAGGCGGTGTTGCCATTCTCTATATCGGTGCTGCTACCGAAGTAGAAATGAAAGAGAAGAAAGACCGTGTGGACGATGCGCTGCATGCTACCCGCGCAGCGGTGGAAGAAGGTATCGTAGCAGGAGGTGGTGTAGCGCTCATCCGTGCTTCGGCTTCTCTTGAATCGCTGCAAGGCAATAACGATGACGAGACTACCGGTATCAACATCATCAGGGTGGCGCTCGAAGCTCCTCTGCGTACTATCGTGGGCAACGCCGGCGGCGAAGGCTCCGTAGTAGTTCAGAAAGTAAAAGAAGGCAAAGACGGATACGGCTATAACGCTAAGGATAACACTTATGAGGATCTGCTGGCAGCAGGTATCATCGATCCCAAGAAAGTAGCGCGTCTTGCTCTTGAGAATGCGGCTTCTATTTCAGGCCTGCTTCTTACGACAGAATGCGTTATCGCTGACGAGCCGGAAGAAAATCCCGCACCTGCTATGCCTCACGGAGGCGGTATGGGCGGCATGATGTAATTCCGTTCAAGTAATAAGAGAGGTTATCATGATCTCTTTTTGCCAGAATCCCCGGGGAGACCCGGGGATTTTTTGGTTTGAGGAATTAAGGAAAGTAAGTTGTGAATTGCTTTCAAACTACGAGCCTTCCGGTCTTTCTTGGTATCCGTAGGCAAGTCGAAGAATACGAGGATCCACAAAATACGATACTGGTTTAGGCGCATGATATTTTCGGAGGGTGCTTTTTCCCTTAGCCTACCTGAATGGGCAGCGTAGGGTAGATCAGCTTTTTCGTTGTACTTTCGTAGCATTTGGACAAAGACGCAGTGGTACGCTGCAAGCCGACCATTAACGGGCTGGTTTGCTTGTCGATGATGATATCCACCCCGGCGATACTTAGTAACTGCGCTTTAATACCGGTTGATAGTTCAAGAAAATTTTCACCGTTTTCAACAATTTTCAGTACAATCTGATCTACGAACGGACGATACGGTTCCATGATGTCGTCGGTAGGCGGGGTTTCCGAAATGGAGGGTGCGTTTGATCATAGCTAGTAGGAATCTTTTCAGGCTCATCGTTGATCGAGAAAACCAGTGTTTCCTTAAAGTCTAATTGCGATAACTGATCAAGACTATCTTTAGAAAACTCCATTTTCGCCAATGCTCTTACCAGTTTATCACGGTTTTCATTCGTTGGTTTTAGCCAGATGTCGATATCTCCGGTAGTACGTTTGTAGCCGTGGTAGATTACGGCGTAACCTCCTACAACGATAAACTCCACATCGGAATCGAGCAACTGTTGCATGAACTGTTGATGGTAATCAATGAATAAGTTCATGGGCAGGAAATGAAAGTGATCGTATTCGATTTCGGCCGGTTTTTAAGGTTTTCCCGGTTGAGGCCATATACGCGAAGAATAAGCCCCACTGTTTCGCGGAGACGCTCTATCGGAGGTTGTTCCAGGGTTCTCTGAGCTTCTTTTGCAGAAGCATCTTCAAATGAGTCGTACACTTGCAAGTGTCTGCTTTTAATTATGGCAGGTGATTGCTTTCCTGATTTCTGTCTCATAGGGGTAACGGTTAATATTCTCCTATAGTAACGATTTGCCCTATGTGATTTATGCGGACTTTGACAATATGATCCAGAGCGGGCGTACTTCTTAAATTGATATAAGTAATATTTACGAGCTCTTTTTTTTCTTCTACAGTGGTTTCCAGATGATGCCTGAACATGTAGTTCTTGGTTGCCAGCTTCTGCACTCTAAACAAATTCGGACTTATTATTTTCTTACTTTTCGGATCTAAAAGATCAATTTCTTTCGGGTTAAATCCTGTTTTCTCATTGAGAAATACAAACATTTCATTCTGCTTCATGGTAAAGAGGAACCGCCATCCGATGTTCCGGTTGTATTGTTTGTCAATAACGGGCAGCCCGCTGTTAACCAATTGCACTGCATCAAATAGCGATACAATACGCTCCTGCAGATTCCCTTCCGCGTAGCAGAAACCCCTTATTTCACCGGCGTCAGCTTCACCGTCCTCAGATCCAGCAGCGCTCCTTTTTCAAACTCTTCCGCAGGCCGGAAAGTAAGCGTATGCCTGCCTTTGGCCAGCCTGAGTGTACCTATCTTTTTTTCTTTGAATGTTTCCCAGGAACCGCTTTTTTCCACGATTCCGGAAACAGGCTTGTCGCCGCCTTCCAGGATGAATTTTTTACCTGCATCCTCGTCGGAAACCGACCAGTCGAGCACTACGTTATAGGTTGCTGCCTGCGGTATGTCGACAATCCATTCTACCTTGTCTTTCCCGGTAAACCAGCCGAATGCTTTCCATTCGGGCATGTATTCGATCCTGGGGCCTTTTGCTGTGGCGTAGCGGGCTTCCAGAATCAGCGGCTTGCCGGGTTGCGCCGGCAGGGGCTGGGGGGTGTTGATCAGGCCCGCGTCTCTTTTTTCCTTCACATAAGCGGCAATGGTACCGATCGGGGCGATCCAGATACCGTTTTGGGGATCCTGCGCATACCGGATCAGCTTCTCGAGCATGGCCAGGCGTGTGGTCTGGTTGCCTGAATCGGCAGTTTCATGGCCTGCCAGCACGAGCCATTGCCCGTCTTTTTCAGCCTGTCTGATCATCGGCAGCAGCTGTTCGAAGTCTTTCCCGTCCATTTCGACCCCTGTAAGCTGGGCCATGTCGCAATAGGAGGGGTCTACCGGCGCTTCATCCAGCCAGCCGCGTCCTGCTACGAACATGTCGGCAATAAGGGGGACGAAGCTTTGTGCATTTTTGCCCCTTCCGATGGTGGTCAGGCCGCAGGGGAATGCATAGGTGGTAGGGGTGACGCCGAGCAGCTCGGTGATCTGACGATTGGCTTCCTGGAGTTCTGCGCGCATTTTATCGATGGTATACATTTCCAGGGCCTTGTCTCTTGACCATACAAAGTTGCCGCTGCAGGGATGGTTGATGGAGTGGTTGCCCATTTCATGGCCGTTTCTGACGGCTTTTTTCCAAAGCTCCAGGTCAGGCTTCACTCTTGAGGGGACGACGTAGAAGGTAGCCTGCACCCCGTATTTGTCGAACAGGTCGGTACCCTGCCTGATGTTGGTGGTGCGGGCATCGTCGAAGCTGAGGCTCAGGGCCATCCGCTTGCCTTCAGGCCAGGGGAATTGCTGAGGCTTTTTCTGAGCAGATAGCCGGGATACAGGCAGCCATATGGCTATAAGGAGACAGATTATTCTTTTCATTACAGGTAATTCTTGTTTGGATAAAATAGATAATCAGACAATATGGTTTATGGTTTTCTCATTTGTCCCTCTATATAACCGAGCACGCCGTTGATCAGGTCCCTGCCTGCTCCCGGTTTAAAAGGGGTAACGGTAGTTTCATACCCGCCGTAGGGGAACTCTTCGTCGGTGAGGAGATAGCCGAGCCAGCCGTTGGTATAGCCGTAGTAAAAAGTGTACGGGAAAGGTGAGCGGTCGCGAACCTCGTTTGAAATTTCGCAGAACAGCTCCAATGGCGCGCTCCAGATCGCAATGTCTTTGTTGATCTTCAGGAAACGGACAGGCAGCTTTACGACGTCAATCCCCGAGCTGGCTTTGCCGGTATAATGATTCATATATGCAGGCCACTTCAAGCCTTCCCTGCGGGGTGTTTCAACGATGGTTCCGCCGGTCTTAAAAACGACGTCTGCGCTGGAAGCCGTCATTTTGGCATTGGCCTCCAGTATCCGGTCTCCCAGGAGGGGCTCGAACTCCTTGAGGCGGAACGGGGTAGGCTGAGTGCTGTAGATAGGTGCAATGTTGCCTGCCGCACCGTTGATAAAGAGCATGGCCGCCCCTGTTTTCTGCTCTACATAGTCGGCTACTATGCCGGGGGCATCTCCGCTGATCAGGGTGCATTCTCCTCCGATGACCGTGCCGTGCATGGCGTAATTGGCGATGATGGCGATAGCGGAGCCATCGGGACGTTCCAGGCGCAGCATGCCTATGCGGCGGTCGACCGGAAGGTCGGGGTTCAGGCCGAGATAGGTTTTCCCTTTTCCATCCCTGGCGCGCCGGTTGATATTGGCGTTGGAATGTCCCCAGCCTACCGAAAGCCTGGCGGGTTCGAGCTTTTTGATGGCATCGGCGACGGCGCTTACCAGCTTGGATTCTGTCTCTTCCGTATATTTTACGTCGTATTGATGGGTATATCTTTCCGACATAAATGCTTCGGGCAGCCCGGGAGGGCCAAGCTCAGGCGCCGAATGGGTATGGGTAAGCGACCACCAGAAATTTTCAGGCGCAATCCCCAGCTCTTTTTGCAGCCTGGCAGCTACCTTGTCATATTCTGATGGCGCAATGACGCATATGTCGGAAGAAACAAGCACAAAGCGGGTTTTCCCGTCGTCCATCACGGCGGCGCGATGATAGATACGGTCGTTGATACCGGTAGATTTCCTGGCTCCATATCCGAGTAATTGCTGGCTGTTGTCCGGGGTAATGTCTGTTTTTACCACAGCCGCCCTGAACGTTTGAGCCGGCAGCGCTTGGATGACCAGGAAAAGGGCGATGAGCAGTAGGGGCTTTTTCATCATTAGTTTTTATTGAGGTTTGCTTAAGAAAGCCAACAGGTCGGCCATTTGTTGTTTATCGATGAGCTGATCGAATCCTGCTGTCATGACGGATGTTTCCATAGCCTTGAGTGTTTGGATGTCGCTTCGTGCGATGACGGTTTCCACGCCGCCGTAGTTTTTGATGGTAATAGCCGAAGGGGTTTCGCTTGCGATGAGTCCCTGGAGTGTTTCTCCTGATTTGAGCCCGATGTTCCAGATGTCATAGCCGTCTGCGATGGAAAGGTTGGGGTTTAAGATGTCGGCCATGACCGAAGCGGGTCGTCGGTTTCGGATGGTGGCCAGATCGGGCCCGTAGGCGACGCCGTTTTTGCCTCCTATCTGGTGGCAGATGGCGCAGTGCTGGTTAAATACCTGTCTGCCGTTTTGGGCGCTGCCTGTCAGGGAGAGGGCCTGCTGGTAGGCTTTAATGGCCTCCTTTTCGGAACTGCTCCCGCCCGACAGGAGTTTTCTGGCGCGCAGGCGCAGCTGCTCGTTGCCGTTGGCCATGAGTCCTACCTGCCGGGGCCAGCTGATGACCGAAGGATCGATGATGTGTTTTTCAAGGGCATCCAGGAGCAAGGTGACGCGGGCATCGCTACCCAGGAAGGTGCCGATAGCCTGCTCCCGGATACCGGGTGTAAGGCTGCTCCATTTTTCGAGCAGGAAAACAGAGATGGTAGAATCGGGAATAGAGGCCAGGGCGCCCAGTGCGGCGGACTGAACGGCTGCGGGCTGTTTGGGGTCAATAAGATCCTTAAAGACGGCAGCATATTTGTCGGGACTGTCGAGCATCAGCAGCCGGATGGCTTCCGCCCTTTTATCAGCATCCAGGCCGGGATTCTGGATGGCGGCAAGCGATGCCTGAAGTGCTTGGCGGGTGTTTTCACCTTCGGGCAGGCGCAGCAAGCGCAGCAGGTCTGCCGCCGACCGCCTGATGGCGGCATCCGGGTTGGCGAGAGCGGCAGCGAGCAATAGCTCCCTTTGCGCAGCAAGCGCCTGCCTGTCGATCTCCTTATTGCGCAGGCTTTGGGTAAGCCCTTTCAGGACCGGGCTCCTCCACTCCTGTTTAGCGTTGGAAGATGCCAGCGCCCTGTCGATCAGCCTGCTGATACGGTCGATGTCGCCTGTGGCGCCTGTCATGTTGCTGATGCGCTCTGTCAGGGACGCATATTGGGGATTGCCCTTCCGGTAGCCAGCCAGGACTTCCTCCAACAGGCTGTCATCGCCTGCCGGAACGGCCGAAAGAGCGGCGATCTGCATCCAGTTGTCCTCCAGGTTTGAAAAGAGCAGCTCCTTACGGGCGGCAACGGCGGCAGGTGTATTCACAAACCCCAGTGAAGCCAGCAGCTGGAAGCGTACTTTGGGTGACTTGTCATTCTTTAAGGCGATGAGCCTGTCGGCAAGAAGACCGGAACCGGTTTGCTTTAAGAGGTCTTCGGACATACGGATGGCATTTTCCCTGACCCCCGCCTCAGGATCGCCGAGCGCCTGCAGGAGGAACTTTTCGCCCAAAGCGCCCATACCATGCAGGGTCCATAGGGCGTGAAGCCTGCCCAGGGGGCTCTCCCCGCCGGCAGCCAGCTTTTCAAGCAAGGGGACTACAGACAGGTCCTGCCTGTCGACCAGCAGGCGCTGGGCATGCCCCCGCCGCCAGGCATTGGGGCTGGCCAGCGCAGCGACCAGCTGCGCAGAGGTTTCATCGCCCATTTTCAGGCGGTTGCTCCAGTTCAGAGCCGGCGTTCCCTTTGGAGTGATGCGGTATATCCTTCCCTGGTCTATGCCGTTGTAGATGGCTCCTGATTTAGCCACCTCATCGGCCATCCATTCGGGGTGCTCGATGATCTGGCGGTAATAGTCGACTACATACAGGGCGCCGTCGGGCCCGACATACATATTGACAGGCCGGAACCAGGCGTCGGTAGAGGCCAGGAATTCCTTCTGCTCGAAGAGGCGGCTTGCCGTGAAGGTAGCGCCCCTGTCACGCAGGATGTCGGCATGGACCAGGTTGCCGACCGGCTCTGCCACGAAGGTGACCGAATCGTAGGGAGCAGGGAAAAGCCCGCCGGTATAGGAGGTAATGCCGCAGGCAGCGGTGAAGACGCCGAGGTCGGTGAGCAGCTGGTGCTCGGGGTTCTTGGTGATGGGATAGACATCGGCCGCGTTGCCGTGGTCTGAAACGGACTCAGTGGTGTTGGAGACCAAAAGGGCCTTATTCCTGTCCAGGTAGGCGGCTTTGATGACCTCGTGGTAGATGTGATGGGCATTGCTGACCAGGAAGCGGTTGCCCCATTTGTCGAAAGTATGTCCGAACTGGGTCTGGCTGGAGAGATTCTCCAGCAACACTTTATCAGGGTTAAAACGCACGCTTCTGCCCAGGGCATTCTGGGATAGCCGGGGGCCGCCGGGATGAGCCGGGAAGAAGACTTCACTGCCGCGGTCGGAGAAGTAGTCGGTATAGACTTTGGCTGTAGCGGCCGGCTCATGGCCCAGGTAGATCCAGTTGTCAAGGCCCAGGAGGGGATTGTTGACGTTGTGCTGCGGGTTGGCCAGGGCAAATCCAGACAAGACCACCTCGCGCTTGTCGGCCACACCGTCGCCGTCGGAGTCTTCCAGGTAGAGGACATTGGGGGGATCGGTGACCAGGATGCCTTTTTTCCACCGCATGACGCCTGTGGGCAGGACCAGGTCAGCGGCAAAGACGGTGCTTTTGTCCATGACCCCGTCTCCGTCGGAGTCTTCCAGGAGCCTGACGGCGCCCGACCCGCTTTTATCCAGGGGGTATCCGTGCATTTCGACTACATACATCCGTCCGTATTCGTCGATTTCGATGTCGACCGGGTCAGCTACCAGGGGCTCGGCTGCGATCTGCTCGATCTGGAAGCCGTCGGCGATCTGGAAGGTGGACATCGATTCGGACGGATCGAGGCCGCGGAGCGTTGTTTTATTGTCTTTTCCCGGCCCGCAGGCAAGGGTGGTCAGGCAGCCGAGGAATAAAAAGTATTTTGAATTCATCGAGAGAAAATGATTGATCTTTAGTGAGATTAGCGGGCTATTTCTTTTGGCGGGAAAGCGTTTCCAGGTGCTGGCTGACTCCTGATGCCAGGTCTGCGGCTGCCGAAGGCGAGAACGGGGAAACCATCGGCTCATATCCGCCGAGCCTGATTTCCTCTTCCGTGCACAGGTAGCCGAATGTGCCGTTCGTAATACCCGCATAGAATGTATAGGGGTAGGGCGAATTGCTCCTGATTTCGTTGGAGACCTCGCAGAACAGCTCACACGGAGCGCTCCAGATCATCACATCGTCGTTGATACCCAGGAACTGTACGGGCATTTTAATAAGCGGGATGCCTGAGCCGGAGGTGCGGGCATAGGCTTTCATATCTTCGGGCCAGGTCTTGATGTCGGCCCGCCTGGGGGTTTCGATAACAATCCCCGATGTCCTGAGCTTTACTGAGCCGGTAGTTGCCAGGATCCTCCGGTTGGCTTCCAGGATCGGCTCACCGAGCAATTTCCGGAATTGCCTCAGCTGGCCGTCTTTCTTGCCGCTGTTTGATACGGAAACCGAAAACCGGGGTGCAATGTTGCCAAGCGCGCCGTTGATAAAGAGCAGCGGGGCCCCGATCTGTTTTTCGACATAACCGGCTACTTCGCCCGGGACGTCCCCGCTGATCCTCAGATCGGTCGAGCTGAGTACGGTGCCGTGGATCGCATAGTTGGCGATAAGCGCTATAGGCTTGCCGTCGGTGTTTTCGATCCGGATCAGGCCGATTTTCCCGTCTACGGGCGCATCGGGGTTTTCTCCCAGGAAAGTCTTATTGTCGATGTCGCGGGCACGGCGGTTAATATTGGCGCGTGAAAAACCCCAGCCTGTCCCCAGCCTGGCGGGAACGAGATGTTTTCTTGCTTCAGCTACTGCTTCCACCAGCTTGTCTTCTACAAAGCCGGCATAGGCTTCGTTGTATTTCACCTCGTAGCGCTCCCCGAGAAACAGGGGAATGACACCGGGCGACCCGGTTTCGGGCGCCGAATGGGTATGCGTATTGGCCCACCAGAAGTTTTCCCTGTCGATGTTGAACATCTTTTTAAGCCTGGCTGCCGCCTTGTCATATGTGACCGGTGCGATAGTGCCCAGGTCGGTCGCGACCAGGTAGAATTGCTTGTCGCCGTCGTCCAGGATCACCACTTTGTGATAGAGGCTGTCGCGTACGCCTTCTGACATCCTGGGGGCATATCCGAGCAGGTTTTGCGGTGTGGCGGGCGTAATGTTGGTGCGGGCAAAGGCCGCTCTGAACATTGGCTGGGCATTTGCCGGAGCGGTATGCAGAATACCGGTGCAAAGGAAAATTACAGTGATGACAGCAATATGATTTGAAAACCTGCGCATTGGCTATTTATTAAGGATAAAGGGTTAATGCTTTTGGTAATGTTACTCCCAATCGTCCGTCCGGAAGGGCGCAACAGGCAAACCGGATTTGTCGAAAAGGGTAGGGGACGGGGCATTGGAAAATGCAAAGCGGGCGGCGGCAGGCCGGCTGACCTGATCGGACCATATCTCCAACTGGTTTTGGCTGGTTATCCGCGCTTTGCCTGCTACGAATTTCCGGTCAGGGCCGGCAATGAAAAATTCTTTGATCTCATTGTTCCGGAATTCCAGCCCCTTATCCGACACATCTTTCAGGGTAACGACTATCTTGTTGCCCTTTACCTCCGAATGGCTCAGCGACGGACTTTTGTAGGGGCCGGTCTTAATGGCATAGTGTTCGGCCAGAGCATAACCCGCCAGCCTTTTTCCTACCTCGCCTTTATACACCGGATGTACATCCTGCAGGTTGTCGACCTGGTCGGTGATGACCACCATTCCCGTTTTCGGCATATCCAGCGCTCTGGACTGCTGCTCCCTCACATAAGCGGCCTGCAGCCCGGTGCTGTCCTGCTTATAGGCATACGGTGCGATCTGCACGTAGTAAAACGGAAAAACAGATTGCGTTTCCCTTCTCCAGTGTTCCACCATCATGGTTTGGAGCTGGTCATAGGCAGACGGGAAATGGGTGTTGGATTCGCCCTGGTACCAGATCACCCCTGCAAACCTGAAGTCAATGACCGGCGATACCATAGCGTTGTAGATGTAGCCTGCATGAAGCGGCCAGTGGTTGCTTGGAGGGATGGTTTTCGCGGAGCGGCGGGTATCGGGGTAGAGCTCAACCAGCTCGGCAGGGAGCCACGATTCAATATAAGAGCCGCCCCAGGCGATGTCGAGAAGACCGACAGGCGTGCCGAGATTCTGGTGGAGACTTTTGCCGAAGAAGTAACCTACAGCGCTGAAGTTGTAAAGAGAAGCCGAATCGCACACCGACCAGGCGCCATTTACGTCTGCCTGTCGCTGGGGCGCGCCCCTTTTTTGCATTTTGTAAAGCCTTATTTGCTGGTTTTTTGCTTTGGGAAGCTCCCGGAGCACATCTTTCACGCCGCGTTTGGCGCTCCATTCCATGTTGGACTGACCGGCGCAGATCCAAACCTCTCCGACCATGATATCCTGAATAGTATAATTCTCGTCGGCGCTTTTCACGGT
>MEDT01000093.1 GCA_001724175.1 Cytophagaceae bacterium SCN 52-12
CCGGGTTGGTGGCGATGAACCGCGCGCCGTTGAGGTGATCAGGAAGTATGTCGTCCAGATCCCGGAGCTTGAGCTCCTGGCTACTTACAACAATGCCGTCCATGCATTCCAGGAGCTGAAAAAAAACACCGTCGACCTGATGTTCCTCGACATTAACATGCCCGGTCTGTCGGGAACGGACCTGGTCAGGAGCCTGCAGAACCCTCCGCTCGTGATCTTCACAACCGCCTACCAGGAATACGCCCTGGAAGGATTCGACCTGAATGCCGTCGACTACCTGCTGAAGCCCATTCCTTTCGATCGTTTTCTTCGCGCCGTCGATAAAGTGCTAAGCCGGCATCAGCTACAGGCGGCGGCGCAGCCCGTTCCGGAGGTTGTCATGCCTTTTGAAGCTCCCCGGCCGTTTTACATCTACATGCGTATCGACCGCCAGCTGATCAAGCTCGACACCGAAGAGATCCTGTGGATCGAGAGCGACAAGGATTACATCAAGGTCGTTACGAAAAAAAGCACCTACCTGACGAAGCAAAAAATAAGCTCGATGGAAAACCTGCTGCCGATACGGGCATTCCTGCGGGTACACCGTTCCTTCATCGTTCCGCTCAATAAGGTAAAGGGATATAATCCCAATTACCTTATGATCGAAAACACCCGGATACCCATCGGGCGGAATTATAAGCAAACCTGCCTGGAAAAGTTTAATCCCGGCAATCACAACGCGCCGGTATTTATCGAGTGAAACACTTTACTGCATCCTTTTTATCCTGAATTTCCCGGTTGCCAGCTTACTGTCATTACGGCATTCAGAGGTTAGCCCGTAGACGGTCGCGGTAAAATATCCTTCTATTTTTCCTCCTTTACTTCCGTAGTTGGTAATAGTGAGCTTACCTTTTCCATACCGGGGCACCGCCTCGCCGCAGACATAATACTCGCCCTGGTACAACAGGTTGTTTTGCCGGGATATAAACACCTGTATACCGAAAGTGTCCGGGTTTACCGCGCTTCCCAGCTCATAGCTCCCTGCTTTCGATGCATTTACTGAAAGGCTTACGTTTCCTGTCAGCCCTGTTCCTATCAGTTGGGTTATGGCACCCAGCCGGACGGCGTCCAGCGAAACACCCGTATGTGTAACGCCGCCTATTTCCCAGGTAAAATATTCATCGGGCAGCAGCTCGATCGGTACCTGCAATATGACCAGCCCGGTATTTCCCGGACGGTCAGGATTCCGCCTGCTCACGATATTTTTTATCCTTACGCCGACCGCTACCGTTTGAGGGCTTTCAATAGTAGACGGAGCTGTATACGTCACAGATTCCATCCTAAGACGGTCGAGTTTCCCGGCGCCGTTTACAAACCAGGTATCAATGTTTTTATTAGGCACAGGCATACTGCTCAGCAGGTTGCCATTTTCATCTACATCTTTCACAAATACGATCAACCCGGTTTCTTCACCGGCAGAAAGCTGTGTCTTGCCATGTATGTTATCGATATAGAAGGTCCTTTCGATGGTCCAGTCGCTGAAGTGGCGGGTCTGAACCGTGAGCTTTTTATCAACTTCATCGATATCGGTTTCGAGCGCCCGGTGCCAGTAGCCCTCAGCGTCCTGGTAAGCCAGGTACAAGTCATTGGCGGTAGTGCCCGTAAGATCCTCATCTGTATAGCTAAAGGTAATGCGGACGTCTTTCTGAAAGCTGACATTTTCAGGGCTGAGCCTGTATGTCGTACCGGTCGACGACCCGAGCTTTTGCGTTACGGGCTGGATCGTGAAGCTGGTCGGCGAGGTTACGGCCCCTCCGGGTATTTCCAGGGTAAGGCTGCTGTCGGGCGTTTGAATAAGGCCGCCTTCGGGGCCGATCGATTTGCTTACAGGCAACCCGTCCGGGTCGCCGTGCGCCGTTACCTCCGGCTGCGGGTCCGGTTCAGCGGCCGCGTCGTCTTTCTTACAGGAACATACTACACACAGTAGTATATACGTTAAGGCGATAATTAAAGATTTATTTTTCATGTGTATAAAGGGCTGTCAGCTATCGGCAGTCAGCCGTCAGCTATCAACCGGCGGTTATTTAAAGGTTATTGCGTGATTTGCTCCAGCGTGGTGGTGGAGGTCGTGCTCGTGGTAACTTTGCGGATCTCTCCTGTGGGTAAAGGCATGAACGAAACCAGCTCGCTGGCCGATTGCTGTTTTACCATCCCGACTCCATGCGCCATCCAGACCGTGATTTTTTCTTCTCCGTCGCCGGTGTATTGGTTATCTTTAGTGGTAGTGGTAATTTTTTGCCTGTTGACGTAGCTGAACCGGTTGCATACAAAGCTGCCTGCCGGTACCTCGATCGTTTCTACCGTTGCCGTGCCGGGCTCGAGGGTTATGACCTGCTCTATCGACGCCGCTTCACCGTGGCTGACGTAGCTGAGCCTTTGTCCCTGTTCCGGCGATCCCACCTTTTCCAGCACGCTTCCGTCCCTGATCGGGTTGTCCATCGTTATAAATGCGGGAAACCCGAACAGCTCCGCTTTGGTAACCTTCGTATCCGGCATCTGGTTAAGGAGATTAACGGACATCTGCCATGCATCCGGTACTTTGAGCTCGGTGTAGGTCTTTCCCGCCAGGGAAAACATCCTGTTATCCATCGTGATCAGGAAGCCGTCGCTCTGGAAATCCGTGTGAACATTAAACACCGCAATCCCGGAAGAATCCATCCTTTCCGTTATCCATTGGGTAGCGGTTGCGACATCTCCCTCCGTCTCGACCTTATACCTGAATTTCTTGTTCGCTTCCGGGATGAATGTACCCGAAAGCTCCGGCCCGCTATTTTCCACCGGGTCCGTTTCGCAACCTGAGACCGTTGCGGCAATCAGTAAAATCCCCAGCAGCGAGCCGGGCAAAAGGCTTGATTTGCATGTACGCATATTTCAAAAAGTTTAAATGAGGCACGAATGTATCCGAATCATTCTACCTCATAAAAACATAGCGACATACAGCCATTTTTGTAGCCGGACAACCGGAAATATCGGCAAATGCATTCGTGGCTTATGGCGATATCCACGCCGGCAGCCCGCATCTTATTTCGTGATTACTTTCTAAAAAGTGGACGCTAGCTGTTAAGCCTTTAAGCTCTCAACAAGGCCCTTCAGCATCTCCATCATCTCATCCTTCTCCTTCAGCATTCGCTCGTAAAGCGTCATTTTTTCTTCATGAAGCTGCATGATTTTGTCTACGGGAAAGAAGGTCGGGTTATGGTTGATTCCATTAAGGATAGAGCCATTATCAAACGTATTGGCAATAATATTCACCGCATTTTCCTCATCAAAATTTTTAATAGCTTCCACCGGGACTTTCAGCACTTCCGCCACCTGCTTCAGGATAGCTTCGTCAACAGATTCCTTTTGTTCCAGGAGCGATACCCGCTTCTGGCTCCATTCCTCGCCCATTTCCCAGGCGAACGCTTCCTGTTTTAGCCCCATCATCTCCCTGAAACGCTTGATGTTGCGGCCTTCGTGTACTTTCTTACCGTCAGACATAGTATTGGGTTTTATAGTGAACAAATATAGTAATCCCTACGCACAGTCAAAAGGAGCTTCTTGTCCCGATAGCTACCAGAACAAAAAAGATTGAGGAAGCTAAGATAGAGATTCCGTGGAAAAGATACAGGAGGTAAATTACCTCAATTTGGGATAAAATAGACGGTGGGGTTTAAGCTGAAGAAAGGCTATTCCTTATCTGCCAGCTCCTTTCGGATGCGGGCTACGTAGTCAGGAGTTACTTCCTGAACCTCACAAATCTCCTTGTCAGAATAATTTCTCAAGATCATATTGCGAACGCCCTTTTCAGTTTTTTCCCTCTTTCCTTTCTCAATAAAAACATCTGCTGTGCTCATAACTGTGTTTTTTATATTTGCCGGTACTTCTTCGCTCAGTCTGATAATCTGATCCTCTTCAAGCTCACTTACTTCAAAGGTATAAACGAATAAAGAGGTTTGCAAGTTCTCGGTTGCTTCTGCCGACAGTGCGAGGATCGTCGGGATCCATTTCACCAATTCCGCTTTTAACTGGCTGTATTTCAAGGCCAGGAAGGAGGCACGAAGAAATTTATTCTCTAGTAATTGGATATCCTCATCGGATATTTCACCCAGGTCATGATAGATGTAGTCATACTCTGGAATGAAGGGCCTGAGCTCCTGGTCAGGGGCATTAAAAAGGGTAGCCAACGTCCGGTACCGCCATCGTTCCTTTCCATGATACAGCAAAATAGGGATGATCGGCGATACCTCTTTATCCTGAGCTGCCTGTTTCTGAAAGCCGGACGACAGGTAGTTAAGTAACTGTACCGGCGTAAATTTCTCCGGCTTGCTTTTGTGCTCAAACAGAATGGAAATTTTCACCTTCCGCGTGCTGTCCTTCCTGCGGCAGCCATATACGATGTCACTGATCTTCTCCCGCAGCTCTTTGGAAATGTAGGTATCTGAAAGCTGGGTGAGTGTCGACCAATCGAGTAAATCCGCGATATTTTCAGGTAAACAGGCCTTAAAGTAACTGATGGCAATCTCCGTGTCAGCTAGTATGGCTCTTATGAATTTATCATGTATAGAAGTAATAGCCGTCATGATTATAGTATGTTTGAGATAAAGCTAGGGCTTTCAGGTGAGAAAGCAACGGCGGGACTTACCTCAATTTCGTAATTTAAAATAAAGAGCGCCGCGAATGCACCGCGCGGCGGACCGTGAATTAAATAATTCGTGCATTCGCGGCTCAGTATTTTCGGAGGATTTTATTTTTTAACCACCTTCATCGAAGTCCCATCCTGCAACCTGACAAAATACATCCCCGACGGCAGTGAGCTGATATCTACATATTGCTTATCTGACAAAGAAGTCCAGGTTTTCAAGACGATCCCGTGGACACTGACCAGGGATGCGGTAGTACCTGCGATTCCCTGCCCTTCAACCCAGAAACCATGATCTGCCGGAACCGGGTAAGCAGACGCCGGAGACCGCCCCGGAAGCTTTACGCTGATGATGTTGCTATTGCTCCGGGTCCCGTCGGCTTCCGAGATTCGGAGGCGATAGTAGGCAATCCCTTTGCCAGACAGAGGCGTATGCCTGAAGGTGTACCAGGCTTCAGGGGTTTGGGTAGCTGCTACTGTTCCCGCTTCTTCAAAAATGAGGCCATTCAAGCTGTACTCAACCGTATAGGCCGCTATGTTCTGTTGATCCGCCACTTCCCAATGAAGTCCTACCGTATTTTCTGATTCAGGAGATCCCGAAAAGGATACCAGTCTTACCGGCAGCGGGCTCGCAGCAGACCCGATGAAGAAGCCGCTGAAGCCTTCAACGCCAAAAGTTATCTCCCATCGTCCGTTTACTTCATTCCATACGATATCCGCCGCATTCGGGGCAATGACAGTTAGAGGAGAGCCCTGGTAATCGCCCGGAGTACTACCGGTCGTACCATGATATTGATATACCCGCAGATTGCCTTTGTTAGCGCCATCGGCAGGGCCGGTCGGAAGGTATCCGTCCGGCATCTCGTCATTGAAATTGTCAAATTCATCCTGCGTAAAATAGAGGGTAATACTGGCCGAGCCGCCTTCCTGCGCATTGATGAGGTAATGCCGCTGCACATAGGGCGAGCCATTGTGGAAAGCCACCTCCGGGTCGATCTCCACCCTGGCGGTAACGCTTCCGCTCACCGGGGCTGTGCCGGTCGGCTCTATGCGGGCGATAAGGCGGCAGGCTTCATCATTGCCATAAAAATCGGTTGGACCGCTGATATTCTTTGTGCTTTCATCTTCGTGGAGCGCCAGGTTGCCTGCCGGAAGGGCCTCCTGGTACTCAAAAGCACCCATATCCACCACCGTATGAACAGTGCGCGGATTACCGTCGGCGTCCTGCGTAACTCCTCCGGGAAGCGTCGCATTGCCGCCCTTGTTGATGGCCGGGCTGCAGGTTTGCAGGCGGTAATCTCCGTTGGCCGGATTGACGAAAAGCGGATCCGCGTCGATGTTTCCACCCTCGTCTACTGCAAGGGCACCATTCCAGTTACCGCTCCCTCCCCAATTGGCGATCAGGCTATTGGAGATGATCGGAAGGTCCTCCCCCATGCTGTAAAATGATACTTCAGGAGCAGTCCTATCGCCATTGGTCTCGTTGTCCCAGATGATCACGTTGGCTAAAGAGGCCGGGGCCTGAAGATTTGCCAAACCGCCTCCCGCCGTACTAGCCGTATTTCCTGAAACCGTACAATTGGCCAGCGTCACAGATTCGCAGATGCCGCTCATCATGGCGGCGCCTATCATGGCCGAGTTTCCGGAAAGTAGGCAGTTGGTCAGCGAAATAACGGGGCAGGCTTCGTTGATAATACCACCGCCCTGTGGAGCCGTATTGTTTGTGATCTTGCTGTTGAGCATCGTTACCGACGTCCGGTCGTTGCGCATCGCGCCCCCGCGCTGATCGGCCGAATTCTGCAAAAAAGTACATCCGGTCAACGAAAGCCCGCTCTCTATGCTGTGCATACCGCCCCCATCGGCTTCCGCCGAATTCCCGGAAAACGTGCACCCGGTCAGTGTAAGGGTAGTCCCGGAACTAATCATTCCACCGCCATTCCATGCCGTATTTTCTGAGAAATCACATTGGTTAAGAGAAGGGGCGCATACTTCATTCGCCATTCCTCCGCCGCTATCGGCCGAATTCTGTTTAAATATGGTAGTAGTAACGGACGGCTTTGCCTGCATGCTGTTGTACATCCCTCCGCCTGCCTGTCTCGCCGAATTCTCAGAAAACATGCACCCGGTCAATTGGGGCTCTGCCTGCATATTTGTCATTCCTGCGCCGCTCTCCGCAAAATTCCCCCGGAATGTACACCTGGTTAGCAAAGGCTTCGAAGCTGAGCCTGAGTTGCTCATCCCACCTCCCCGAATCGCTGCGTTCCTCCAAAACAGGCAGTCTGTCAACGACGGCGATGAAAAAAAGTTGAACATACCCCCGCCGGCCTCTGAAGACACGGTGATCCCGTTTACCGTTAAAGAGCTGCCTACGTCTCCACTGGCAGCGCCGCCCGTGATGACAAAGCCTTCCATGCCTGCCACGCCCAGGTCTCCGGCGGCAATGACCACATGGTAGGCATTTTCTGCATGCCCGTCGAAATCCTCCTCATGGTCATCTCCTTCCAGGTCGCCGCTCAGCACTGTTCCCTGACCCGGATTGTCCGCGTCGGGAAGGATGCGCGTATCCTCCGGGCCCTCTACCCCGTTGGCCGGGTCAAACCCGCCGTAGAGCTGCACGTTGGATACCAGCACGAAGGCATTGAGGCGGTCGCCGTTCGTAGCGTAGCTTCCGTCCCCGGCATGATAAGCGGGTAAGTAGGTACCTATGGCAACGTAGATTTGCAGCGGGTTGGCGCTGCTCCATCCGGGGCTGCCACCGGTATGCTGCTCACGCGCCCATTTCAGCGCATCGGCCAGTTGAGGTACGGCGTTTGCCCAGGAATCGCCCGTACCGGTGTAGCCCGGTGCGGTGGTATTTACGTTGATATCGACGTAGAGAATGTTACCGGCACCCGTCTCCATCCGCCTCAGTAGCCGGAGCGTGCTCCCGTTTTGTATGCTATAGTCATCGAGTGTCCGCCCGTCTTCCAACACAATTTCGCCGAATACCAGTTGCTGCTGTGCTGCCGGTATTCCTTTGACATCTTCAATCTTTTGCTTTAACTGCTGGATTGCATCAGAGGAAAACGTGTCAACCGTAAACGTTTCCCCGGTCCAGGCCTCCACGGAAACCTCTATGGCTGCAATCCCGGGCTGAAACGTCGACACACCGGCCGTACCTCCGCCAGAGCGGCTGAATACCGGCGCATAACCGGCCGGGCTGAATCCGTTTGCAAAGAGGGCGGCGCTCAGCAGCGCAAACAGGGTAGTGTAGGTAGGTATCCGGCGCATCGAGAGTAGAAGTTTTTCCATAGCGCTACAAAGAGAAGTATTTTATTGTAGCGGCGGTATCCCTCTTTTGGGGGAGATAAGACCTATCGCACACCGGCAAACATCATTGCCATTGTCAGAAATCCCGAAACGATAAACGATTGAAAATTGCCTGGCAGAAAATCGTTAAGTTTGAATGAGTAACATTTTATAGAAAAATTAAAAACCGGACAATAAAAACTACTGCAAACAGTAAGCAAATAGAACTATGGCCAGGAACAAATTACTAAGAATGGACAATGTCGGCATCGTGGTAGAATCCCTTGATGACGCTATCTCGTTTTTCACAGAAATCGGATTGAAACTCGAGGGACGAGGCACTATCGAAGGAGAATGGGCTGGTCGTGTTACCGGACTGGGTTCTCAGTGTGTAGAAATTGCTATGATGGTTACTCCGGATGGTCACAGCCGGCTTGAGCTTTCGAAATTTCTCACACCCCCTGCTATATCAGATCACCGGACTGCCCCTGTGAATGCCCTCGGTTATCTGCGCGTCATGTTCACCGTTGAGGACATTGATGAGATGATATCCAGGCTCTCCAGGCATGGCGCTCAGTTAGTTGGCGAAGTAGTCCAATATGAAAATTCGTATCGGCTCTGCTATATCCGGGGAGCCGAAGGGCTGCTTATAGGGTTGGCAGAAGAGATCGGTAATAAATTAAGTAGCAGCAGCGCGTAACGCAGGATTTCTTTTCGATAAGAGATTGATACTTTTCGGAGGTACCCAGCCATTCCAAAGCCGGCGCGGCCACGAATTTTATTTCTTAACCACCTTCATCGAAGTTCCGTCCTGCAGCCTGATAAAATACATCCCCGACGGCAGCAAGCTGATATCCACATACTGCTTATCCGAAGAAGAAGTCCAGGTTTTCAAAACGACTCCGTGAACATTGACAAGACGGGCGGTAGTCCCGGCCACTCCCTGTCCTTCCAGCCAGAAGCCCCGATCAGCCGGAACGGGATAAACAGACGCCAAAGACCGCTCCGGTAGCTTTACGCTGATGATCTTGCTGGTGCTTTGCGTCCCGTCAGCTTCCGTTATACGGAGGCGATAGTAGGCAATCCCTCTACCCCACGTAAGAGTATGCCTGAAGGCATAACGGGCTTCCGGTGTGTGGATAGCTGCTACCGTTCCCGCTTCTTCAAAAGCGATCCCATTTGAGCTGTATTCGACTTTATACGCCTCAATATTCTGTTGATCAACCACCTCCCAATGAAGCCCTACCGTATTTTCAGCGTCAAGAGATCCCGAAAACGACACCAGCCTTACAGGCAACGGACTGGCGTCCGACCCAATGAAGAACCCGCTGAAACCTGCTACGGCAAAGCTTACTTCCCATCGCTGACTAATGTCGTTCCATTGGATATCTTCTTCCTGCGGGGCAATGACAGTTAGAGGAGAGCCCTGGTAATCACCCGGTGTACTACCGGTTGTGCCGTGAAACTGGTATATCCGCAGGTTGCTTTTGTCGTCACCTGGGTTGGCCGGAAGGTATCCGCCCGGCATTTCGTTGTTGAAATTGTCAAATTCATCCTGCGTAAAATAGAGGGTCACCCTGGCGGATTCACCTTCCTGCGCATTGATCAGGTAGTGCCGCTGCACATAAGGCGAGCCGTTGTGGAAAGCGACTTCCGGGTCAATGCCTACTTTGGCCGTGACGCTGCCGCTCACCGGGTCAGCGCCGGTCGGCTCTACGCGGGCGATGAGACGGCAGCCTTCGTCATTGCCATAAAAATCGGTAGGACCGTCGATATTCTTTGTGCTTTCGTCATTGTGGAGGGCTAGTGCGGAAGCGCCGGTCTGAAGCGCCGCCTGGAACTCAAAAGCGCCCATATCCACCACGGTATGTGCTATACGCGGACTGCCGTCGGCGTCCTGCGTAACCCCACCGGGAAGCAGCGTATTGTCGCCCTTGTTAATGGCCGGGCTGCAGGCCTGCAGGCGATAGTCACTGTTAGCCGGATCGGCGAAAAGCGGGTCGGTGTCGCCGGCCAGGTTATGGCCGGCTTCATCCGCTTCCATCCCCTGTACCAGGCTGTATTGGAAGAACGATTCGCTTGCCAGCGTGTCCAGCGTTACCCTGGTCATCCCTTCGTTGCCATAAATGATGCTATTGGAGACCGTAACAGAGGATTGAAAGATGTTCACGAAGAACGACACAGGGGCCGACCCGCTACCCGCTGCCGCGTAGTTGCCCGCAACGGTACAATTGATCAGGCGGGGCGCGGAGACCAGCACGCTGGCCATAAACCCCGACGGGACCACCATCCCACCGGGAGCGGCCGCCGTGCCCGTCGTATAGTTGGCTGTGAAAAGTGTATTGATAAAAACCGGCGAAGACTGCTGGTTCATCATAAGGCCCATATCGGGCGCGTGATTCCCTGAAAAAGTGCTGTGCAGCACGGTAGGCGACGATACGATATTGCCCATGGCTCCGCCGGCAGGAGCCGAATTGTCCTGAAAAACACTGCGTTCGATCCGGGGCGAAGAGTTGGAGTTCATCATCGCGCCGCCGCTATTTTCAATATTCAGGCCCTCCTCACCCAGGTCGATTACGTGGTTGCTGCGGAAGAGGCAGTCAGTAAGGAGAGGCGATGCGTCATGCATCGCGATCCCTGCCCCGGCATGGGCGTAGTTCTGCTCAAAGGTACAGTTACGGATAACCGCCGTTTCGGTTAGCAGAGAGGCCATCAACCCACCGCCGCCGTTATCGTAGACACCCAACCCGTATTGACCGAAAACCGGAGCGAGGGAAGCGCTATTTGCATTTCCACCCGTAAAAGTGAACCCGTCGACGACCAGGCTGTCGGTATTCTCCGGGTTACCGGCGAGGACCATCACATGATAGCTGTTGTCCGCGGTGTCGCCCTGCACACTAATATCACCGCTTAATATTGTCGGGTTGTTTTGATAATCCCTGGTTCCGCCGCCATTAGGATAGCCGCCATAGAGCTTCAGGCCGCCCCCTTCTACAAAAAAGCTTCGCTCGCGTTCGTTGCCGCTTTGGAGGCCGGTCGGATAATAGGTTCCCTTCGCTACGTGGATTTCCTTCACGTTGTCGTTCGAGCGGGCAGCTCGCGTAGCGTCAGACAAAAACTTCAAAGCATTGCCCCAACTGCTCCCGTCGCCCGGGTCGGCAATAGCGTTATCCACGTAAAGGATACCCTGTGCGTCGGGCAAGGCAAATCCTCCTTCGGTGGATTCATAAGCGCCCAGGTCGACAATGCCGCCCAGATCGAGGCCGTAGATGCGGGAATGGCCGGCGATATCGGTGGAATCCCAGGCCGGGATACCCTGGTTTGTGCCGGTGTTGATCGCCGGGCTGCCCTGCTGCAGCCGGTAGTTGCCGCCGGTAAAAGGCGCCGCCGCGGCATCAGGGGCATCGACAAACTGAGGATCTCCGAAAAATACAGCCTTTCCCTGCAGGTTTCCGTATGTCGGATCAATAAGCGTATGATACAGGTAGAGCGCGTGGTCGCCGCTGGAGGCGTTATGAAGGTCATTGTCCCGGTAGGCGGAATTTCCCCAGATAATGGAATTGTTGAAACGAACGGACGAGCCATGCATAAAAGCGCCGCCGCCTGCCCCTTCCGCCAGGTTGCCGCTGAAGGTCGCGTTCGTAAACACAGGAGTTGCGCTGAGACAATACATTCCGCCCCCGTCGCGGCCCGTATTTCCGCTGATGATCACGTTAAAAAATTCGGGGGTGCACTGGATATTGAATATTCCGCCGCCGTTGTAGGATGAATTGCCGCTGATCGTGGAGTTGACCACCACAGCCGACGATTGCGTCCCGTTATACATTCCGCCGCCGCCGCTGGGGGCGTGGTTGCCGCTAATGTGCATATGGCTCAGACGGGGTGAAGAAAAATCGTTGTACATCCCACCGCCGTTTCCGCCCAGGTTTTGGGTAATGGCTACGTTGGTAAGCGTTACATTTGATCGCTGGTTAAATATGCCCCCGCCCTGCAGGATGGCAAAATTCCTTGTGACGGTGCTGTTGCGTATATGCGTATTCCCCGAAACCCCGGTATGCACGATCCCGGCCCCGCGGTCGGCGTATGTCGTCAGACCGTTATAATCTTTCGAGGTATTGGAATTTTTTTCGGCGTATCCTCCGCTGATGGTAAACCCGTCTACGACCACACTGTCGGCTTCGGCGGGAATGCCGGCGATCACCAGCACGTGGTAGCTGTTGTCGAGACTGTCGCCAGCGGTATTGATATCACCGCTCATAATGGTCGGGTGGGCAGTGTAGTTTCTTGTGCCACCGCCGTTAGGATACCCGCCGTACAGCTTCAGCCCGCCGCGAATGATGGCGAAGCTGCTGTCACGATTGCTTTCGCTCTGCAAGCCGGTAGGGTAATAGGTGCCTTTGGCGACGCGGATCTCTTTGATGTCGGTATTGGTTTCCGCAGCCACGGTGGCATCCGACAGGAACTTCAGGGCGTTTGCCCAACTGCTGCCATTCCCGGGGACGACAACGGCGCTATCGACATACACGATGCCATTGGCGTCGGGAATGATTCCTGATGATGTAACAATATTCACAAGCGGGGTCGGAGCCGAAGTAACCGGGTTCGTAATATCGTCCGCGTTGCTTCCGGTCCAGTTACTGATATTGGCGATACGCCCCAGCCAGGTATCCCGGTCGGCCGCGGCCGTCGGCCCGGTATATTGTGCGTTATCCTGCTGGCCTGTCCCTCCCCACAGGCCGATGGCATTGACTCCATTGGTTAGTGCATTCTGGCTTCCCGTGCCGTTTGGCAGGTACGAATCCCTTAGCGCAGCGCCGATTGACGTATTCCAATTACTGGCATTGACCGTACCGGCGGAGCTATTCAGCCCGAAAATAAAAAAGGGATTGTCGTCCGTACCCTGGTAAATGAAAACCTGGTCTCCTGTGTTGATGATCGCATCGGTTACGGTATAGCCCGACGTGGCGATATCAGCGCTCAAATCAGCGGATGCGGTCAGGTTGGTCAGCGTGGTAGGATCATCGGACCCGCCCAGGAACAGCTCCAGCACCGTACCGGCCGTCACCGCACCGGATACCGTCCAGGTGACAACCCCGTCGCCCGTCAGCGAAGCCGTGAATGCCCTGGTAGCCTGATCCCCGTTCCATCCTCTATCGGTGATTTTGATCTCCGTACCGGCGTCGATATCCACCAGCGCGACAAGGTGCACTTTATCCGTAAGCGCATTCCACCCGATGACTGCCATATCACCCGGATTGAGTGTCTGGGCCTGTATACCGCCAGAGCATAGCAGGATGGAAGCTAAAAAAAGAACGTTGAGTTTTTTCAGAAGTCGTAGCTGTGTTTTCATCAATCAAGGTATAAATGGGCTTGTATCCTTTCCATAACACTGCAAATAGAGTGGAAATGATAATGAGGCGGTATCCCTCTTTTGGGGGGGAAGGGCTTCTCTTCGACAAAATCGGGGACTCAAAAAAATAAGATATATCGAAGAAAAGGTTCGAATATTTACTATATTGGGATTTCGAATAATCCTCTATTATACCCCTCTGAAATCAGGAGAAACAACAATATGCCGTCAAAAGGACAAATAGTTACGAACCCAATAAGTCAGGACACTTATGAATTCATTGAAACTGCAAAAGATACTAAAGGTGAATTTGTAAGGTTAAAAGCAACCATTTATAGTAAAGGGCAGCTTGTCCCGAAACATTTTCACTCATTCCAGGACGAATCTTTTGAAGTTATTTCAGGACAGTTAACTATTCTGACAGGCAATCGGGTAAAGACATTGACAGTTGGAGAAAAAATTACTTTGTCTAAAAATATACCACACAATCATTACAACAATGAGAATACTCCTGTCATTTACATACATTCTGTTTCTCCGGCATTAGACTTTGACTATTTAATTGAGAATCTAATGGGGCTGGCATCTGACGGAAAAAGTAAAAACGGGAGTTATGGTTTAGTGCAGGAGCTGGTCATGCTTCGTTATCTTGACGGCAAAACATATCTGGCAGATATCCCTGTTTGGGTACAAAAGATATTAATGCACACAATAGCACCGATAGGGCGATTATTAGGTTACCGGGCTATTTATAAAAAATATTCGGATATAGAGAAATAAGTACCGGGGTCTGAGCCGGGGAAAGACTATTCCTTTTCTGTCAACTCCTGACGGATACGGGCTATGTAGTCACGACTTACTTCCAAGACCTCACAAATCTCCTTGTCAGAATAATTTCTCAAGATCATATTGCGGACGGCCTTTTCGGTTTTAGCTTCAAGATTTTCCAAAGCCTCCTTACGGGCCTTATCAGCCGCCCTCTTTGCTGCCAACTCTAATGAGCTTTGATAGTCAAGCTCGATCTGCTCTTTTGTTTGGAGAAACATACGCTCTTCTTTAGTTAGACTATTTATCTCTGCTATCCGGAACACTTTCTGAAAGACCTTCTTCCGCAGGAACACCGGGATCTTGTCCATCCGGCTTAGGTTCTTCAACAGGAACAACCAGCGGTCGAGATCGGTTTCCAGCCGCGGCGGCGGACCGCTCGTGCTCGCCTTTTGTAAATTTAGGCAATTCGATAAACTTAAAACCCAGCTTGTCGTAAAATATTTCTCCTGTCGCCCTGTCAGTGAGGCAGTAGTCGTGAAGGTAATCTTCTGTACCACCCTCTATCTTAAATTCCAGCAAAGCAACCAGATACACCTCTTTTAAAGCGTAATTCCAGCTTTTCTTTCCCTTGGGCAATTGCTCCGAGATAGCGCGTGAGGTATAGAAAATTCCCCGTTCTCTGTAGTATGGCTGCTCGGCGCGCTACATTTCAACGATGATCTGCTCGCCGTTGTCGCAGGTGCAGAACAGGTCGAAAACTACCTTTTTGGATTGCTCGTCGTCGCCATATTTTTCGGTAGAGTTATAGGTCAGGTCGCGGATTACTTTCTGTCCTTTGAATAGCTGGTTCAGGAAGTCGATGAGGATTTCCTTATTGGGTTCGCTGCCGAAGAGTCTCTTAAATCCGAAATCACTTAACGGGTCGATAAACCTTGCGGGTTGCGGGGTAACCGGAAGCATAGTAGTATTCTTTGCTAAGTACAGATGTATATGAATGAGGTAAAGGTAGGGCTTTCAGACAAGAAAGCCGCGGAGAGAGTTACCTCAATATTGTAATGAAAATGAGCTTCGATCGTTTGACAATGAGCAGGATGCTCGATCGGGATTCCTCGCCATCACTAGGTTTTGCTAAACTGAGCTTCTCGTCCATAGCGAGGTTTTTGGTAGTAAGTAGCTCGATCTCACTGGAAGGTTACGTCACAGTATTATTCCCCACCTAACAACTGCTCGAAAAACTAGCCTTTCAAGTTCGCAGCAAATATTTTTAACATCTCCATCATCTCATCCTTTTCCTTCAGCATCCGTTCATAAAGCACGATCTTCTCCTCGTGAAGTTGAACTAGTTTATCAATAGGATCAAAAGTACATTGGTAATTCATCGCAACCGGAGAGGCGGTGGAGTTATCCTTGAAATCACTAAAAGTATTGGTTACAATATTTACCACCATTTCGTCGTCAAAATTCTGAATCGCCTCTACCGGCACTTTCAGCACTTCAGCCACCTGCTTAAGGATAGCCTCGTCGATAGATTCCTTTTGTTCCAGGAGCGATACCCGCTTCTGGCTCCACTCCTCGCCCATTTCCCAGGCAAAAGCTTCCTGCTTTAACCCGAGCATTTCCCGGAAGCGCTTGATGTTCCGGCCTTCGTGTACTTTCTTACGTTCAGACATAGTATTGGATTTCAAAGTGAACAAATATAGTAATCCCTAAGCACAGTCAAAAGGATGGGTCCTGTCCTGATCCCCGATAGTCCCGATAGCTATCGGGAGGGCGGGTGCCGAAGGAGGGCTCCTGTCCCGATAGCTATCGGGAGCCGAAGGATTGATAAAGCGAAGATAGAGATTCCCGGGAAAAGGTCCAGGAGATAAATTACCTCAATTTTGGAATAAAATAGAAAGTGGAGTAAATCCGAAACCTGGTTATATTCCAATAACTCAGTGCCGGAAATCTTTATTTTGTATCTTTGTCAAAAAGGCTTCATCCGATGAAAGACGATATCATATTGAAAGTTGGGGAAATGGTGAAGTCCCCGCGCTCAATGACCAGGCAGGAGCGCGAAATATGGCATAAGCAGCTTACTGAAAATGCCCGTGACTACTTGTTTTCTATCGGTCAGCCGCTAGTCTACAAGCGGGACGGCCGCGTCGTTGCCGAACATAAGGACGGTCGGGTATTGGTAATCAGGTGACGATATACTTGATAGCAGGGCCGCCGGGCATTGGAAAAAGCACCCATAGTAAGTCTATGGTTCCTACTGGTGTTCCTATTGTTGATCAAGACCTTGCCGCCTACCAGTACAAGAAACGGGGATTTTCTGATTACCAGGATATTGCATCGATATCAAGTAACCAGCGTATCCGGGAATTCCTGTTCAATGAGGAAGATTTCGGCCTGGAGCTTAATCTCGGATTTCCTTCACACTACTCCTACCTTCGATCAATTGCTACCTTTAACCGGGAAAACCGGGTTGAGCTTATTCTTTTCTTCACCGATGATATAAATCTTTGTCTCGACCGCGCAGAGATAAGACATATAAACGGTGGTCACGAGGAACCGGGAAGATACCACCCGATGCAGGCGTGATGCCTACCTGTATTTCCTACTTATTAGCGCGTGGCGGCTGTTAACCTGCAGCTTTTCGTAAATATTCTTGATGTGGTATTTCACGGTTTCCAGCGAGATGTCCAGCCGGATCGCCACTTCCTTATTGGTAAGCCCCTCTTCTATCGCCGCCGCGATCTGCGCCTCGCGGGGAGTCAGGTTTTCTGCCAGGTCACGGGTATTTTTAGGATTGAAGTGCTCCACCACCATCCTGGCGATGCCTGGCGACATGGGCGCGCCGCCTTCATACAGGGACAGGACGGCTTCGCGGATTTTGGCCAGCGGCGTCTGCTTCAGCAGGTAGCCAGAAGCCCCGTTGCACAATGCCTGGAATACGCGGTCTGCGTCGTCGTATACAGTGAGCATGATCACCTGGCACCTGGGCGCCCGCCGCTTGATGCGGGATATCCCTTTGATGCCCGACTCACCTGGGAGGCCGATGTCCGACAACACTATATCAGGATGGATAGCGTCGGTCCATTGCTCAAAAAAATCTTCTACGGACGATGCCGACAACAAAACCGAAAACCCGGCCTGGCCGCCAAAATACTGATCCAGCATGGTCCGGATTTCCTCGTCGTCTTCGATTATGCCCAGGCGTATCATACTGCAAAGATAAATTGCGCTTCCCTCAGTTTATATCCCCCTTTTGGGTAGTAGCTCGAACACTACCCGGAACAAGCCTTTTTCATCGGTTACGGAAAGCGTACCACCGACTTTCGCTGCACGCTGTTCCATATTTTCCAACCCGCGCCCACCCTGACGGTCAGCTACCGCTACGGGGTTTTCCGCGTAGCGATTGGCAATTACCAGCCGGATCGTCCCCCCTACTTCCAGCGTAATGATGATCTCCGAGCCGTCGCTGTACTTGATGGCATTCGTAAAGGCTTCCTTGAAGATCAGGAACAGATTCTGCCGGACCACCTGGGAAACTTTACCGGATTCCACATCACCCTGCTCCTCAAACCGGTAGCTGAAATCCAGCTCTTCCCGGAGCCGGTAGGCATAGTCTTTCATGCGGATCACCAGGTCTTTCATCGTATCGAACCGCGAATCGATCGACCAGACCATATCGCTCATGGTCAGCAGCGCCTGTTTGCTCGTGTCTGCTATCAATTGCAGTTGTTTATTTTCCTTATCATCCAGCTGCTGCCTGACCGACAGGGTATTGGCCTGGAAAAAGATACGGGTCAGCGAGCTGCCGACTTCATCGTGGAGATCGGCTGCGATGCGGTTGCGGATGGCCTGCTCACGGCGGATCTTCGCGATCCGGCTGCGGTACCAGAGCAGCAGGAGGCCCGTTATCAATGCTACAATCAGGCAGTTGAACCACCAGGTCTGGTAATAATACGGGCGCTTGACGATGGTGAGTTCTTTTTGCCTGCCTTCGTCGCGCGTGCTCAGCGTCTCCAGCCGGATGCGATAGTTGCCCGGCGAAGGTTCTATGAGAGAGATGTACTGGCCCAGTCCGAGCTTTTCCCAATCGCCGGTATTGAGCGCATACCTGACGCTGCCGTCGGCCCGGTAATTTCCGGGCGTGCCGACATACAGCCCGGTGAGGCTCTGGCCCGGTTGCAGCACCAGGGTCCGTTCGCCGCGGTAGGGCCAGGTATAATCGGCCGACTTCCCGCCGGCATTCCTTGCAGAGGTGTGGATTTCGGTCACGAAGCTTTCCAATTGGCTGCGGTTGTCAAACCAGCGCTGCGCCATGTCCAATACCGTATATCCCATCAGTCCGCCGACATACACGCGCCTCCGCGCGGTATCCAGGAACGAGGCGCCGGAGTTGAATTCCGACTGGCGCAATCCTTCCGCCATCCCGATGCGCCGCACCTGCCGGTTCCTGATCAGGTTCAGCCCGTCGGCTGTCCCAACCACCAGGATACCGTCGACATGCTCCAGGCTGTAAACCAGGTTATTGCTGAGCCCCTCCCCCGTCGTAAACGACTGCAGCACCTGTCCGCCGGCGTCGATCGCCACCAATCCTTTTCCCTGCGTGGCCACCCACAGCGTATCGCCCGCGGCTACCGATTTATAGACACCCAGGTTCCCCGACCGGGGATATCGTTTGGTTAACGTTTGCCGGTCAAGCTCGAAGAGCCCGAGATTGGTACTCAGCAGGATTTTACCTTTGCCGGTCACCCGGATGTGCCTTACATGAAGATCAGAAAGCTGGGCGCCGTCAGAAGCTGCCTCAAACCGGCTCAGCTTGCGACTTTTCTTATCCAGCAACCAAAGACCGCTGCCGCTGCCTATAAGAAAATCCGTATCTGTTTCAGCCAGGCTCAGCACATAGTCGGGGAGGTTAAACCGGTACAGGTTTCGGGCAACCGCAGAGAGGGTATATTCCAGGTTCACGATACGGCGCCGCCTTCGGTCGAATATTTTCAGGAAGCCTCCTTCCGTGCCGATCAGCAATTCGTTGTCGTTCATCGGGAGCATCACATAGGCATGCCGGAGCTCCTGCAGCAGAAGGGCGGTCCCATCAGGCTCGATAAAGCCTGCCCCGCTGTAGGAGCCGTAAAAAACAGCCCCGTCCGGGTAGACATAGATCCCCCTGGTGCTTTTGTTGGCGCCCGGGTTGGCGGGTATCAACTGTGACAATCCCCTGGTTTTGGGATAGACGACAAAAATACCTTCCTCATTCCCCAGCAGGACCTCATGGCCGGTAATGTCGACCGATGCTGTCCTGAACCGGTGTAGGGACGGTATCTCCAACCGCTGCAATACGCGGAGGTTGGTATCCAGTATACATGCTGACTCATCGTCCGCATATACATGGATCTGTTCCCCTTGCTGCAGTACGTTGAATTTGTCGGATGATATCGTAAAACCCTCGGTGACGACTTTTTCCACAGAGCCCGCCTGCCGAAACCGGAAGACCCCCTGTTCGTACACGTCCAGGGTCAATCCATCATGTCGGGCTATCAGGCTCATTATCACATTGCTGACACCCGGCAACACGTGATAGTCGGTCGCATATCCGCGCTCCGGGTCGATTGAGAGCAGCGTGCCCACAGTGGTGCCTACCCAGTACTTGCCCTTCCACCAGGCAGCGCTCCTGGGGAAAACCTTGTTATTGGCGCTGACACCGCGCTCGTACAACTCGTCAATACGGGTATACCGATCCCCTTCGATGAGCAGCAGATGGCCGTTTTCGTAGGCTACCATGATCGCCGAATCCGATATTTTCTTAATCCAGTACACCGTACGGTCCTGGATAGGCGGCAGCAGGTCCGGATCCACCGGGTGCACTTTCCAGGTTTTGAGATCGAGGTAGCCCAGGCTGGCATTTCCCGCCATCCACAAGCGATTCCGGTGATCGACGAGGATACGCTGCGGCATATCATCCGTGAGCTGCTGATCGGCGATGGTCCCGAGAATATCCAGCGACCGGTAGCCGTCATAACGGTAAATTTCGCCGTTGGTCAGGAACCAGATAAAGCCGAGGCTGTCGCGCGTCACGTCCTTGATCAGCACTTCATCGCGGTCGGGAAAAAGCTTCAGCTTGGTGATGGCGTAATCTTGTGCGCGGGCCGGCGTGAACCAGGAGACCAAACACAACATCGTTAATAATAGCAGGCTTATCCGGTACTGGTTTGTATAGTGTGATACGATCATCCGTTTTTCATTCGTCAATAATTCTCAGGATAAAAGTAGGAAAATCCTGCAACTTTGGCTGTAACAGGTGTATTTCGGCCTCATTTGAAATGTCCTGACCGGTTCACATTAGTTGTTTCCCGCCTTGTGTGTTATTTTTACAGTTATAAAACCTCAGTAATGATCCGAATCGCTTTCAAAATACTTATTGTATGGGCCCTGTTTGCTATGGCTGCGCCCGTTTCAGGACAGAACAAAGAAATATTAGTCAGAGGAAAAGTACTGGAAGGCACCAGCAGGAAGCCGGTAGAATACGCCACGATCATCCTCAAAGACCGGGATGACAAGCTGATTTCGGGGACTTCAGCTTCCGAAACGGGGGAATTCGAGGTTTCTGCTTCTCAAATACCATTCCTGATAGAGATCAGCTTCATTGGCTTCGTTTCAAAGCAAATAGACGCATTTAAGGAAGTTAACGGACAAATCGATCTCGGCGAAATATTGCTCGGGCAGGATGCCCGCACGCTGGATGAAGTTCAAGTGCGGGGAGAACGGTCCCAAACAGAGTTTCACCTGGACAAGCGGGTATTCAATGTGGGACAGGACCTCAGCAGCACGGGCGCCAGCGCTTTGGAGGTTTTGAACAATGTCCCCTCGGTAACGGTGAACATCCAGGGACAGATCAGTCTCCGGGGAAGCCAGGGCGTGCGGATCCTCATTAACGGCAAGCCGTCTGTCCTGGCGACAGAAGGCGGCAACGCCCTGGGGTCTATCACCGCTGAAATGATAGAAAAGATAGAAGTGATCACCAACCCTTCCGCCAAGTACGACGCGGAGGGTACTTCAGGGATTATCAATATTGTACTGAAAAAAGAAGAGAAAAATGGTGTGAATGGCTCGGTTACGATCAATGCCGGGGTGCCTAATAACCATAGCGTGGGCCTTAGTGTCAATCGGCGCACCCAGAAGCTCAACCTGTTCAGCCAGGTCGGGGTCGGCTACCGGACTTTCCCTACAAAATTCCGGTCGATCAATGAAAGCGGCGATTCGAAGGTGGAAACCTCGGGCAGCAACCGGAAGAATGAACAGTTTTATAACCTGATCCTCGGCGCCGATTACCACCTGAACAAGCTCAATATGGTGTCGGTATCAGGACACTACGGCTTTGAGAAAGAAACCGAAAGTGCGGACAGCGACTTCCTGCTGAGCAACGCCGGAGCCGTGGAATCCGGGTGGTCGAGAAATGAATCTACCTGGGCCGACAACCCCAAATGGCAGTATGACGTGCAGTATCAGAAAATCTTTGAAGACGATGAGAAGCACAAGCTGCTCGTTTCGGG
>MEDT01000094.1 GCA_001724175.1 Cytophagaceae bacterium SCN 52-12
AGACGACAATGTATCATCGGGCTGGAAAGATTGCGGAAAGCCGGGAAATGCGCTCCTGGCTTTTGGTACGGCCGAATATAAGGGGGAGCTTTATGCCGGTACCTGCGAGACCGGTTCAAATGAAGCAGGTCATGTATACCGGTATGCAGGAGCGGATAAATGGGTGGATTGCGGCTCGCCCGACCGCTCAAACAGCGTAGTGGCGCTCGCCGTGCTGAACGGTGCGCTCTATGCCGGAACGGGGAATTACCGCGTAAGAGGCTCCTCCCTGCCGGATTCGGAAAATACGACTCCGGGAGGACGTGTATTTCGCTACGTTGCCCCGAACCAATGGGTAGATTGCGGCCGGTTGCCGGGAGTGGAGACAATCGGAGGCATGATCGTATTCAACGGTAAGCTGTATGCCAGCTCTATGTATAGCCCGGCGGCGTTTTACCGCTACGAAGGCGGTGATACCTGGGTCAAATGCAGCGTTCCGGGCGATAAGCGCGTGGTGAATATGGCAGTTTATAACGGCTATCTTTACGCAACCAGCTGGGATCACGGGAATGTATACCGTTACGACGGTAATGCCTGGACCGACTGCGGGCCCGTCGGGGACAATACCCAGACGTACGCTTTTGCAGTTTATGAAGGAGGCCTGTATGTGGCTACCTGGCCCAGCGGCCGCGTATACCGTTTTGACGGTATCAATAAATGGACCGATGCCGGCCGCCTGGGTAAGGAGCTTGAAGTAATGGGGATGCTGGTGCACAACGGGCGGCTGATGGGAGGCACCCTGCCGCTGGCAGAAGTGTATGCCTACGAAGGAGATACTACCTGGGTAAGAATGGACCAGCTGGATAAAACGCCGGATGTAAAGTATCGCAGGGCGTGGAGCATGGGCGAGCATGCCGGCAAAGTTTTCTGCACTACGCTTCCCTCAGGAAAAGTATACAGCTTTGAGGCCGGGAAATCTGTCGTTTCCAAGGAGGAGCTTCCGGCCGGCTGGCAGCACGTTGCAGCCATTAAAACAGGAAATCGCCTGAAATTATTCATCAACGGCCGGCTGGCAAATGAGGCGGTCATCCCGGCTTCCATGGCTTTTAACCTTGATAGCGACGCTTCTCTGAAAATCGGATTCGGCTCCGGGGATTATTTTTATGGCCGTATGCGCGAAGTACGGCTTTATCACCGGGCTTTGGATGAAGCGGAAATAGCCGGGCTAATGAAGAAATAGTGCTTGCATACAGCATTAGCGGTAATAAGATCTGGTGAGTATAAACCGGGGTAAATCCTACTTATTTATTCTGTATACAGATCATAATATGGGTGATACAGAACAACCGGAGAGCAGGAGAGGCTTTATCAGGAAGATGGGCGCCCTCTCCTTATACGGCGGGTTAGGAATTACGGCGGAAGGCGCCGGCGGCGTTACGGAAGAACGCGGTGAGAAGGAAGAGCTCTCCGACCTGAAGTCTTTGGCCCCCGACCAGCTATTTGACGTGCTCGACCTTGAAAAACCCGGCCTTGACAAAGTGAAGCAGGCCCTGGCCCGGAAAGGAAAAACAGAAGCACAGGCCGAATTACTGAAATATTACAGGACAAAATATCCTGCGGAAAAGGCTGCCGCGAAGCGTTCGCCCGGGGAAATTCAAAAAGCGCTGGAACGGGCTGCCGACCTTGAAAAAAATACATTTCAATGGGGACCCTATCCGGCGGCATCTTATGGGAAGGACATCGACTGGGCTTCTGACCCTGCGAAAGACATAGAGTGGATAGCAGCCGTATACCGGTTTTACTGGGCTTCCGACCTGACAGCCGCTTATCTGCATACACGGGATGAACGCTATGCGGAAACTTTCATTCGCCTGGTCAATGACTGGCTCGACAAGCATCCGCTTCCGGCAACGCTGAACGATGTACACCCTGTTTATACGTATTGGAAAGGATATGCCTGGCTCGATCTGCAGACGGGCATCAGGGCAACCAATATCTGCCAGGCTTTCCGGGTTTTTGTGAACGCAGAGGCATTTACACCTGCGTTTCTGGCGAGACTGATGGCAAGTCTTTACGATCACCAGCAGAAAACGCTGCTGATGCCCATGAACAAGATCCATAATAAGGCGGTGTTCGAGCAAAGGGGCTTTGTGAACGTAATTCATACGTTTCCCGAATTCAGGGGTAAGGAAGAGTGGCTGGCAAAATCGATGGGAATCACCTATACGAACCTGATGGCGCAGGTTACGGCCGACGGCGTGCAGCGCGAGTGGTGCGGCGGGTATCACCACGGCGTATACCGTGATTTTATGGAAATAGAGAGCCGCTACAGGGAGCTGGGTTCTCCTGTTCCGGGGAAATATATGGATAGGGTCAGGAAGATGGCGGACTACATGTTTTACCTTTCTACGCCCGAATTGGAATTCCCTATGTTTGGCGATACTTCCCGGCCTGCATCGGCAAAAAGGGAAAACTCATCCGTTGCTTCTTCATTTACAGAGGCCAGTAAGAGGTTCGGAGACCCGAAATACAAGGCGCTTGTGGAGGAAGATTGGGATCGTTTGCCAAAGAACGGGAGCACGGCCTTCAAGCAGGCAGGCTTTTATATTTTAAGAAACAGCTGGAAAAGAGACCAGGTGTACATGGCGCTCCACTGTTCACCCAGGGGGATCAGCAGCCATGACCAGCCGGACAACGGTACTTTCGAGCTTTATGCGTACGGCCGCTGGCTTATGCCAGATACCGGCTATTATCTCTACGGACAGAAAAACGCCGAAAGGGAATGGCACCGGAAGACCGCCAGGCACGCCACGCTAACCTTTGACCGGAAGGATAGCGATACTGCGGGCCACCACATGATATGGGAGTCGGGTGATGAGCAGGATTTGTTTTGTGTTGAAAACCAGTCCCATTATATTGCCCTGCTGCACAGGCGCACCGTGTGGTTTGCGAACAAGAGCGCCAGGCCTTTCTTTGTCCTGTTGGACGAGGCTATCGGCGATGCGAACGGGAAACTCGAGATCCACTTTCCACTGGCGCCCGGCGAGATCGACCTGAACAAAGCGGAGAATTCGTTCCGTACAAAATTCGACGACGCAAACCTGCTGGTCAGGGTTTACGGCAAAGCCCCTGTAGCGCTTTCTCAGGAAAAAGGCTGGACTTCCGACCAGTATGGAAAGAGGACCGAACGCCCCGCAATAAGCGCCGGGTATGAAGGTATTGCTCCCTTCTCTTTTGTTTCTATATTGGTTCCTTTCCGGGGTACTTCGGCTCCTTCCTGCAGGCTGCTTACCGACCCTGCATCGCTGATAGCCGGCGACAACCCGGTTGAGCTCCGGGTAGAGGTCGACGGGAAAGCGTACAGCGTTTCAAGAAAGATCGCGGATAGCTGAAAACCTATTGCTTACCGTGCTTCCAGCTCGTCAGTAAGCCTTTTGGTCTTGTAAACGTATTTCAGGGCAGCCATGATCCCGCCTGTATGGACCGATACGGTACGGTTACCGGTGTCCGGGGCAAAGATAAAATACCCCGTCAGGCTTTCCATGTTCCCGTCAAAAGCGAGCCCTACGGCTTCCAGCTTGCTGTTGACCAGCGGCGACCCTGAATTACCTCCGACAATATCATTAGTGGATATGAAATTGACCGGGGCTTTCAGAAGCTCGGCCGGCGGATTTTTCCAGCGGTCGGGCAAAGACCAGGGGTAAGCGCCCTTATGCGACAGGTAACGGTCGTACAGCCCGTAATAGGTGGTGTTGACAGGAGCTTTGGTCCCGTTATAATCTACCGGTTTCACCACGCCGTCGCTGATCCGGAGCGACATGGTCGCGTCCGGCGGGATCGCTGTTCCGTAAGTATCGAAGATAAGGCGGCCGAGCCTTCCCTGGAGCAGCTCGAGCTTCATATAGGCGTCGCGGGCTGCAAAAATCGATTTCATATAACGGGGCTGGGCAATCAGCGCGAGCTGGAGGAAAGGGTCTTCCGATTCTTCCAGGGCTTTTTCGCCGTTTTTGATCAGGTTTTCCACGAAAGCCTTGTCCTTCAGCTTCGTTTGCGAATACATCCACTGAGCGGCTTCGGCGGGCGTCCGGTCGTCGAGGGCATAGCGCAGGTAGATATCGGTGGCTCCCAATAACGAGAGGGCCTCTTCCAGGTGCGCGGTGAGGTACCCGATCTCTATCTCCTCGTTTTTCGGGGTAAATGCGTTCAGCATTTCCTTCAGCGTTTCGGCGCGCTCGGGGTTGGACTTGGAAATAGCCGTGTAGTCGACCAGCTGCTGGGCGAACGTCAGCATCTCTCCCCTGAAAAGCGGGTTGGTCTGGAACAGCATCAGGTCGTTCTGCGCATCCCTGAGCGTTTTGACTTCCTGCGAGATCTGGTCCCATATCGAATATTCCCGGGCCAGATCCTGGCTCTCCCGGACCTTGCGTTTGAAATCCTCTTCGAAGGCTTTTTTGCGGGCCATCAGGTAGGGGTCTCTCATGCCTTTGAGCTGTCCGCTGAAAGACTTTACGCTGTTTTCAAAGCTGAATATTTCGTTGGTGATACTATCGTTCTTTGCTTTCTGGTTGTAGCGTTCAAGAACCGCCTTCCTGTTCTCAAGGACCTCGATGAGGTACGGAAGTTTATAATCCCGCTCCATTTCGAGCTCATCGACGGTCTGGAGCCTTCCGGTAGTGCCCGGGTTACCAATGACAAACACCGGCTCGTTCTCCTTTGCCCCGTCGGGATTAAATCGGAAATAATTGGAGCTCCTGAGCGGTTTGCCGTTTTCGTCGTAGACGCGGAAAAAGGAGACGTCGAGGTTATAGCGAGGATAGGTGAAATTGTCGGGATCTCCGCCAAAAAAGCCGAGGTCCAGCTCGGGCATGAAAACGAGCCGCACATCATCATAGCGTTTGAAGCCGTAGAGAGAAAACTTTCCCCCGCTGTAGAGGGTCACCGCCTGGATTTCGAGTCCTTTCCATCCGGGAAGCTCGCCGTATTCCTTGACGATATTCTCCAGCCCCTGGTCGCGTAGCGTCAGCTTTTCGTAGTCGTCTTCGCCTTGCTTTTCAATGTCCTGTACCCGTTTCGTGATGTCTTCTATTTTCACGAGCTGATCGACGAAAAGCTCGGGCACCTTTCTTTCGTCAGACAGTTTTGCAGCGTAGAAGCCGTTTGCGCTCAGATCCTCGCCGGATTTCTGAACGGCCACGCCCGATTCACGGGCGCAGTGATGATTGGTCATAATAAGACCTTCCGCAGAAACAAACGAGGCGGAGCAGTATGTCGAAAATCTCAACGCCGCAAGCTGTGCTTTTTCAAACCATTCTTTACCTGTTGTCAGGTTATAGGTCTCTTTAAAATAATCTACCGGAGGATTTTCGAAAGTCCACATTTTTCCCATGTCGAACTGCCTGGCCCGGACAGTATCGAAAGGTGCCTGCTGGGCATGCATGCGGAAGGCGGACAGGAGGCAAAAGCAACCGGCGGCAAAAAACAGGTTACGATTCTTTTTCCTTAAAATCATGGAGTGCGAAAAGATATAATGATCAGGCTTACGGGTTAATGTATAGTGCCGATGTATGTAAAAAGATCCGTCCCCCCAAACCTGAGGCTGCTGCAAAATTGAGCAGCCGGCAGATAAGGGGGGACGTGTCAGAACCGGTGGTCATGGCGTGAGGTTAGACGTTACTCCCGGCCAGGCGGGACGCGATGCCGTCGTGGATCTGCGTCAGCGTTTCCTCTAGCCCGTACTGCCAGTTCCAGCCCGGATAGTGGCTCTTGAATTTGCTGAGGTCGCTGATGTACCAGATATGATCGCCTATCCTGTTGGTTTCAGAATAGGAATAGCTCATTTTATTGCCTGTGATTTCTTCACACAGCGCGATTGCTTCCAGCATGGAGCAGTTGGCGAACCTGCCGCCGCCGGCGTTGTAAACCTCGCCCGGACGGGGGTTCTGGTAGAAATGCCAGAACATATTCACCAGGTCATGGCTGTGGATGTTGTCCCGCACCTGTTTTCCCTTATACCCGAAAATGGTATAGTGGTTGCCGGTAATGGCGCATTTCATCAGGTAGGCCAGGAATCCGTGCAGCTGGGCTCCCGAATGGTTGGGGCCGGTGAGGCATCCGCCGCGGAAAACGCCGGTCTTTAATCCGAAATACCGGCCGTATTCCTGCACCATGATATCGGCAGCGACTTTTGATGCGCCGAAAACGGAATGTTTGGTATGGTCGATGCTGTGCTGCTCGTCGATCCCGTTTTCAAAGTAAGGGTGATCCTGATCGATCTCCCAGCGGGTTTCGAGCTCGACCAGAGGAAGGTAATTTGGATTATCGCCATATACCTTATTGGTCGAAGTAAATATGAATACTGCTTCGGGCGCATGAAGGCGCGTCATCTCGAGCATGTTGAGCGTGCCGGTCGCGTTTACGCCGAAATCGGTGAACGGCTCTTTTGCGGCCCAGTCATGACTCGGCTGGGCAGCGGTATGAACTACCATCCTGATGTCTGTTCCGTACTCTTTGAATATAGGCTCCAGCTGGGAAGTTTCCCTTATGTCGGCGGCGTAATGCCTGTAGTTGGAGAATGATTGCTCAATGCGGTTGCGGTTCCAGTCGGTGTTCCCGTCCTTGCCGAAAAAATACTGACGAAGGTTATTGTCAATACCAATTACCAGGTCGAATTTGTCAGATAGGAATGCAACAGATTCGCTTCCTATAAGACCGGCTGACCCGGTTACCAGTGCGATGTTCATAGTTGGATTTTATTTATTTGATGGACATATGGTTCCGAACCCCGAATAGTTCGGAACGGGATCGCAAGATAAGTAAAATAGGGAAGTTTATTCCAAACATTTCAGCCTATTCTTTTGACGGAGTCCCGCTTGATTTCAATGTATACAGGATCAGGCAAACGGTAAAAAGAACGATCGAAAGCTGCATCGAGTAATCGATAACGGAAGCGGTGCTTTCGAAAATAGCTCCCGGAGAATAGTATTTTGGCATTCCCGAGCGCCACCAGAACGACGGGTGCACCGTACACAATACATTGTAAATAACCAGAAACGCTACCTGCTTCCTGTCGCGGAAATTGGTGAGCAGGAGCGTAAAGGGCAGCAGGAAAATAAAGATATAATTGCTGTATGCGCTTTGCTGGACAATCATGAGCGTGGCATACATGACGACGAAAACCTTTGAAGCCGATACAATAAAGTCTTCGTCCCGCCACCTGAGCGCGGCCAGGCTGCCGGCGAGAAGCGTGCACAGCAGTCCGGCCCAATTCCAGAAGCTTTCGCCCATACCCACCGAATCGAACAGCCACGGGTTAATGACCGACACGACATTAGGCGCTCTCAGCGTGCCGGCTTCGCCGACCGGCTGCAGGAATTCCGTACCGACTGTTGCGTACAGCAGGGCTACGCTGATAGCCCCGCTCAGAACCAGCGGCCAGCAGAATTTGATTTTTTCTTTTTCCAGCAGGAACAGGGGCAGCAGGAACAGGACAAAAATCGCCTTGGTAGCGAGTATTCCCAGAGCGAGCACAAAGCTGTAAAAAACGACGCTTCCAGTTTTCCTTTTTAACAATACCGCCAGGACAAAGAAAAGCCACATCCATATGTCTTCCTGCGCTCCCAGCACACACAGGATCAAAGAGCCGGGAAGGATAAAATAAATGAGCGACCGGAAGCAGAACGCCGCCTTTGTCAGCACAGGACGGTAAAAGAAGTAGGAAAGGGCAACCGCAACGCCTTCCATGACCAGCATGATCAGCACGATTACCTTCGGGTTATGCCAGACGAGCGCGCCCGCCGCGAGCACGTAAGAATAAAAGGGAGAATAAGGAGACCAGAAATCGCGGTAAACCAGCTTCCCGGCAGCCGCGTTTTCAGCCATGTACCAGAAGCCGTTTACATCGGATGTAGGCGATATGCCCAGGAAAATAAAGACGAGCAGGAAAGGCAGCAGCCTGAAAACAAGCCACAGGCCGGCTACCCATAGCATCGGATGAACCGGCGCCGCAAGCGCGCCGATCTGCCTTTCGCGGCCGAGCGCCGGCAGGATCAACAATACGCTGAGGCCGCAGATGGCCAGCTTGGCCAGCACTATGTCCATCTCACAGGAGCTGTTTTAGGGGTGACGACATCGTTCCAGGCCTTCACAATGATCCATACAAAACAGAGCACATTCAGGATCTGGAGCGTGATATCGAGCAGGTGTTTAGGTTCGCCGAACATCCCGAATGAAAGATAGTCCGGCTGACCGATATAGACATTTACAAAAGGCTGGACGACCGTAAGCCAGCCGAGCAGCGTAATGACAAAAATGTCCTTCCACTCATTCACATCCACAAGCTGGAAGACCACCAGGATGATAAAAGCGATGATGTAGGCCCCCGGCGCGCTCGCCTGGAATACCATCATGCCGCAATAGGAGAGGATGAACAGGCCCGGGAAAGTGAGGGAAAGGTGTCTTGTCCGGGATTTCCAGGCGGCCAGGCAAGGCAGAAGGACGGTAAACAACAGCCCGATCCAGTTGACCATGGTGGAATTGGTGGAATCGATGTGCACGAACCACTCAATAAAAGGCCGGGTAATGGAGAACAGGTTGGGCGTCATCAGCTGTTCCGTATGGCGGATGGGCATCAGGAAAAGATCGCCGATGCGATAATACATGAAGCCCACGACAGGGATACCGACTGCGGCCATAGCCAGCAGCATCTTAACCGGGCGCCTGACTACCAGCAATATGGCCGGGAGCAGGAAAATAAAGGTAACTTTCAGGGTAACGAGCGCGAGCGCGAACAGCAGGCCCAGGCCGGTCTCGTAATCCTCCCGGTGCTTCATAAGATACCGCCACATCAGCAGCCCGATCCCCCAGAACCAGATCTCTTCCTGTCCGTCGATCATGATATACATAAAAGATGCCGGAAGGAGCCAGTACAGGAACGCCAGCTGCAGCGCATTTTTTTTCGCGGGCTTGTAAGTCCGGTAGGTGAACCACAATATCAGCGTCTCCATCAGGACCATCAGCAGCACGATCGCCCGCGGGTTGTGCCAGAGCCATAAAGGCAGGCTGATGATATAGGGGTAGAGAGGGGCATGGTAAGACCAGAAATCGCGGTATACAAATCCGCCTGCTTTGGCATGTTCCGCCTTGTAGAAGAAAAACGGGACATCTCCCCTGGGGTCGAAGTCGAGGATGATGAAAATGGCGATCCACGGGAGCAGCCTGAAAAGAAGGAAGCCTGCTGCGAATGCCAGCGAATCATGCTGAGCCTGCCATTTTTCGAAGTATTCCGCTTTCCAGAGAGACCACAGAATGGCTGAGGTCAGTACGGCGCTCAAAAGCAGCTTGATGTAAAATACTGTAATAATGGGCATCGAACGGAAATATGTTTTCTGAACCATTAAGAAATTAAGGATAGTTAAGGCGACGCTTAATGCTCTTAATACCTTAATGGTTTAATCTTTTCTGAACCTGCGATCTCTGAGGCCCTGCAAATATAGCGGTTCGTTTTTAATGCCATTTGCGGGGTTTAAGCTATTTCATTTTCAGTGAACCGGCCGGTGCGGGCGCACCCTCTTCAGGATTAATTGGATAAGCGGATAAAGACCTCTATTTTTGGTCGTATTGACCACAATAAAATCATTAAGTAAATACAGCTATGGCATCTGTAAATACATCTGAGGGCTTAAGCTTTGATTTTTCCGAAGAGCAGGTCGCGGTCAGGGAAGCCGCCCGGGATTTTGCGCAGACCCAGCTATTACCCGGGGTGATCGAACGGGATGAAAACCAGGTTTTTGACAAAGGGCTGCTGAAGAAAATGGGAGAAATGGGCTTTTTGGGGATGATGGTATCGCCGGAATACGGGGGCGGGGGAATGGACACCGTTTCCTATGTGCTTGCCATAGAGGAGATCGCGAAAGTAGATGCGTCGGCGGCTGTGATCATGTCGGTCAATAATTCCCTCGTATGCTGGGGACTGGAAAAATACGGAACGCCTGAGCAGAAGGAGCAATATCTCCCGAGGCTGGCAACCGGTGAGATCATAGGCGCATTTTGTCTTTCCGAGCCGGAGGCAGGGTCGGACGCGACATCGCAGCACACCTCCGCCATAGACAAGGGCGATCATTACCTGGTCAACGGGACCAAGAACTGGATTACAAACGGGGGGATCTCCTCGGTTTGTATGGTCATAGCCCAGACAGACTACGAGAAGAAGCACCGGGGGATCAACTGCCTCATCATCGAGAAAGGACTGCCCGGGTTTGAAGTGGGGAAGAAGGAAAATAAGATGGGCATTAGGGCTTCCGATACCCATTCCCTTATGTTTAACGATGTCAGGGTGCCCAAATCGTGCCGTATAGGAGAAGACGGCTTCGGCTTCAGGTTTGCGATGGGCACGCTGAATGGCGGGCGGATCGGCATTGCCGCCCAGGCGCTCGGTATAGCGAGCGGGGCTTTTGAAAGGGCGCTTGCATATGCCCGCGAGCGCAAGGCATTTGGCAAGCCGATATTCGAGCACCAGGCGGTTCAATTTAAATTGTCTGAAATGGCTACCAGGATCGATGCCGCGAGGCTGCTGGTCTTGCGGGCGGCGGTACTGAAGGACCAGGGCAGGGACTTTGTCAAAGAAGCCGCTATGGCGAAGCTGTTCGCGTCGGAAACCGCTATGTGGACGACCACCGAAGCCGTTCAGATACACGGCGGCTACGGCTATGTCAAAGAGTACCATGTCGAGCGGATGATGCGCGACGCAAAGATCACCCAGATATACGAAGGTACCTCGGAAATTCAAAATATTGTGATAGCCAGAGCACTTCCCTGATGTGCTCATTTTATGATTTTATTGATCTTTTGACGAGAAGTAAGTAAAAGATGCAGCCCCAGGCGCAAAAAAAAATACTTTTTTTTAAATCGAATCCTTGTATTGGTTTTGTGCAATTTATTAGATTTGTACAAATTATGTTGTTTTTGTAGTACGGTGTGTTACATTTAGTCAACGGATCATTATCATGGAAGATTATAATAAGATTATAGAGTCGCTGGGTGTAAAATTTGTGAGAGCCCGTAATATCCAGATTCTCCAGCCTATTACGATCAGGAATTTTTACGACGTACAGAATTCTCTTACCATACTTTATGATGGAGAGGTGTCGTTTGGCGATGAAGAACCTGTGAAAATTGACAAGGGCGACATGTTGTTCATTCCCGGCGGGAAGCACGCTACCGTAACCTATGGAAACAAGGCGATGTCTAAACCCGTCTCTAACGAGGAGTTTATGACCAATCGCGACGCGTATTTCCAGGCCGTTAACGATCCCGACAAAATAGGTAACCTGAGCAATTCGTTCGGCCTGATTTCTTTCGAGGCGAAAGTTTTTGATACCGTCAATTTCTTTACCTCGCTCGACATACCTCCGTTTGTGATCAAGTACAGCGAAGGAATAGCCCAGACCATCAACCAGATCCTGCGGGAGGATATGACCGATACTGCGGGGAAAGGAAGGATCATCAAGATAAAGACCGAAGAGGTCGTAATCGAAATTATCAGGTATATCCTGGAGCATAAGCTGTTTGTGGAGCAGCTGGTGACCAATAGCACCTACTTCAAAGATCCCCGGCTTATCGACATATTTGCCTATATCAAGGATAACCTGGGAGGCGATCTGTCGAATAAGGTGCTCGCGAATGTCGCCAATGTCTCGGAGGACTACGTGGGGCAATATTTCAAGATGCTGACCCAGATCAACCCGCAGGACTATATCGAGTATCAGCGGATGGAAAAGGCTGTAGACCTGCTGCGTACCTCCAAAAAGAGCATCAGGGCCATCGGGGCGGAAGTCGGTTACAAAGATACCGCTTACTTCTGCCGCAGGTTCAAAATGATGTTCGGTATACCCGCAGGTAAAATGCGTCGTCGCGAATCATTGATGAATGTATAGTTGTCAGCATAAGCTGCTGATAAGGAAAGGGGTACATGAAAATGTACTCTTTTTTTTACAATTGGCCTGAAATGAAGTCGGTAGCGATTTATTGCGGCTCTGCATTCGGCAGGCCTGAATATACACGGGTAGCGTATGATGTAGGCAAAACCCTGGCCTTACGCGGTATCCGTATCGTATACGGCGGTACCCGGGCCGGTCTTATGGGCAAAGTCGCAGATGCAGCGCTGGAGAACGGGGGGCAGGTCGTCGGGGTAATTCCCGATTTCCTGGGAAAGCTGGAAGCGATGCATGGGGGATTGACGGAGATCCATGTCGTGGAAACGCTCCAGCAGCGCAAGTTAAAAATGGTAGAGCTTGCTGAAGGGGTTATCGCGCTGCCGGGCGGCTACGGCACCCTGGATGAGCTGTTCGAAGTACTGGTCTGGTCGCAGCTCGGGATATTCGGCGGCCCGGTGGGGATCCTGAATACCAACGGGTTTTATGATCATCTCCTGGCCCATTTGGACAGAGCGCTCGACGAGCAGTTTCTCAGGCCCGGGAACCGCGCCGTTGTGCGGGTGCATGAAGAAATCGAAGGGTTGCTGTCCGGGATGATCCGGTTCGCAGCCCTGTAGGAATAATATGCGGGGAATGCTTTCGTTGTATTCCCGGTAGCAACACTTCTCTGTAATAAAAAAGACACGGGATTGCAAAAATGATACATCAGTCCTTTTCAGGGAGCTTCTGGCTTGTTTTGTGCCTGGTCGCCCCTCTTCCTTTTTTCGGGCAGTCGTCCAATACGCCGGAATTACTGGGAGAAACCATCAACTCCGAATACAATGAAATAGGCCCGGTCATTTCCCCGGACGGCAAAACGTTGTTCTTCTCCAGGATCAGCCACCCGCAGAATGCGCACGGTGAAAACGGGAGCCAGGACATCTGGTATTCGGAGCTTAGGAGCAACCGATGGAGCAATGCCGTAAGGATGCCCAATATTGTCAATAAAGATGTTTATAATGCGATCTACAGCATTACCCCCGACGGCAATACGATCCTTCTCAAAGGATCCTATAGCAAGGGGGTATACCAGACCAGGGGATTTTCAATAAGCAAGCGGGTGCGCCGGAGCTGGTCGGCTCCCGAAACGATAGAGATTCCCGACTACGAGAAGCTGAGCAAAGGCGAGTTCGATTGCGGTTTCCTGGCTAACGACGGCCAGACGCTCATCATGTCGTTCAGTGATAAAAAGAAGGGCAGGAACGACGACCTGTACGTGAGCTTTAAAGACAAGGATGGAAAGTGGGGCAAGCCGCAGAGCCTTGGTCCCGATGTCAACACGCCCGGGCACATGGAAACCACTCCTTTCCTTGCCGCCGACGGGATTACGCTTTATTTTTCGAGCGACAGGCCGGGCGGTCAGGGCGGCAATGATATCTATTCTACGCGACGGCTGGATGCCACCTGGAAAAAGTGGACGAAACCGGTTAACCTCGGGCCTTCAGTCAATACCCCCGGCTTTGAAGGATACTACACTGTCGCTGCCGCAGGAGACTATGCCTACTGGTCGAGCAACGATCCGGGTAAAACCAAAAAAGGGGATGTTTACAGATTGTCGCTACGCAAGCCCGAGCCGGCAGACTCCATGCTGAAGAAGCCGGACATGACCATTATCGCGAAGAAGGACGAAACGCTGCCCGATCCGGTCGTCATGATCTCGGGCAAGGTGCTGGATCAGAAAACCGGGAAGCCGGTGGAAGCAATGGTGATGATCAATTCATTTCCGGACGGAAGGGAGATGGGCACTGCTACGACCAATCCCGAAAGCGGGGAGTACAAATTTACCCTGCCCTATGGAAAGACCTATTCCATGCGGCCTGTTGTGCCCGGCTTTGTTGCCGAGGCGGAGCTGATAGATCTGACGGATTCTACAATGGCTAAGGTGCGGCAGAAAAACCTCATCGTCAGCAGCGGGCCTGTTACGCCGGAAAGCACCCCGGATTCCGTATCCGGGAAGATAGGTACTGCCGGCCTGGTCGCAGACAAGGGAAAAGAGAAACCTGCGGGAAATACCGCCGCCGCAGCTGAGAAGAAGGATATTCCCGTTACCGGAAAAGGAGATGTGCCGGCCGGTAAGGATACGGTAGCCCGGGTGAATAATCAGGATGTGCCCGGAAAAGACAGCGGATCTGTCGCCGTCAGAGATGGGAGCAGGGATACCGTGAATACTTACCGGGAAGTGGACAAACCGCTGAAAGTGGTTCCGATAGAGGTAGGTGGAGTGGTAAGGCTCAATAATATCTTTTTCGAAACCGCGCGCTCAAGGCTGAGGCCCGAATCGAGAATGGAGCTCGACCAGATGGTGCAGACGCTTAAGGATCATCCGACGATGCAGGTTGAGCTGGGCGGGCATACCGACAGCGAGGGTACGGACGCTACCAACCAGAAGCTGTCGCAGGACCGGTCGGATGCGGTGAGGGCTTATCTTATCGAAAAAGGCATAGCGCCCGGCAGGGTACAAAGCGTGGGGTACGGGGAGAGCAGGCCTGTCGCCACCAACGATACCCCCGAAGGCAGGCAGGCCAACAGGAGGGTCGAATTTACAATACTTCAGAAATAACAGGCCAGAAAAGGGTGGTCAGCTGACCACCCCTCCGTTCCAGACAGTTCCGTTTTCGGGAGACAGAAATGTAAGGCTGCCGTCCCGGTCCTCGGCCATCAGGATCATTCCCTGGCTTTCCATTCCCATCATTTTCCTTGGAGCGAGGTTGGCAAGGTAGAGTACTTTCTTACCGACGATCTCTTCGGGCCTGAAGTGTTCGGAGATGCCGCTCAGCACCGTCCTGGTCTCTTTGCCGATATCTACTTTCAGCTTCAGCAGCTTTTTGCTTTTCGGAACAGCTTCAGCCTCCAGGATCGTTGCGATGCGGATATCCATTTTTGCGAAGTCATCGTATTGAATGTCAGGCTTGACCTCCTGGACGCTTTTGCTTTCGAGCATGTTCTGCTCTCTTGCTTTGTGCAGCTTTTCGATCTGGGCCGCTATTACGCTGTCCTCGATTTTTTCAAAAAGAAGGCTGCTTTCCGTCAGGAGCGTGCCAGGCGGTACCAGGTCCGGTTTGCCGGCATCTGCCCATTGCTGATCCGGCAGGCTGAATTGCGTCCTTATTTTCCGGGCGGTAAATGGCAGGACCGGCTCGGAAACAATCGCCAGCGAGCCGGCGATCTGCGCGGCAATATTGAGAATTGTCTCTACCCTTGCCGGGTTCGTCTTGATCTCGTGCCAGGGCTGCGTATCGGCAAGGTATTTATTGCCAAGCCTGGCAAGCTCCATGATGAGGGCGGTCGCTTCCCTGAACCGGTAGTTCCCGATGGATTGCGCTATTCTCCCCGGGAAAGCGGCAAGCTCCGCCAGCACTTCCCGGTCGATGTCATCGAGGGGCCCGGTCTGGGGAATTTTCCCGTCAAAATATTTCTGCACCAGGACCGCTACCCGGTTGACAAAATTGCCGTAGATCCCTACCAGCTCGCTGTTGTTGCGGGTCTGGAAATCGCTCCATGTAAATTCGCTGTCTTTGGTTTCAGGGCCGTTGGCGGTGAGCACATACCGGAGAACGTCCTGCTTGCCCGGCAGGTCGCGAAGATATTCATGAAGCCATACGGCCCAGTTCCTGGAGGTCGATATCTTGTCGCCTTCGAGGTTCATGAATTCGTTGGCCGGGACATTGTCGGGCAGGATGTAGGTCCCTTCTTCCATCAAAGTGGCCGGGAATATAATGCAGTGAAAAACGATATTGTCCTTCCCGATAAAGTGAACGAGCCTGGTCTCGGGATCTTTCCACCACTTTTCCCAACCTTCGTCAGAGCCGTTTTTCTGGATCAGCCAGTCTTTGGTAGCAGAAATATAGCCGATAGGAGCTTCGAACCAGACGTAAAGCACCTTGCCCTCGGTGTCAGGCAGCGGAACCTTGATCCCCCAGTCGAGGTCGCGGGTCATCGCCCGGGGCTTCAGGCCTTCCTTCAGCCACGACTGGCACTGTCCCATCACATTCGTTTTCCATTCGGGGTGGCTGTTGACGAAGCGCTCGATACCCGGCTGCAGCTTGTCGAGCGGGAGGTACCAGTTTTTGGTTTCCCTGAGCACCGGCGGCGCGCCCGAAAGCATCGATTTAGGATTGCCCAGCTCCCTGGGGCTGAGCGTGGAGCCGCATTTTTCGCACTGGTCGCCGTACGCGCCCGGGTTGTTGCATGTAGGGCAGGTCCCGATGATATACCGGTCGGCAAGAAATTGCCCGGCGATTTCATCATAATATTGCTCGGTGGTTTCTTCCTCGAACGCCCCTTTGTTGTAGAGCGTTGAAAATATCTCCTGCGAAGTCTGATGATGTATTTGCCGGCTTGTTCTCGAATAGACGTCAAACGAGATGCCCAGCTCTTCGAAGGCATCCCTTATCTGCACATAGTATTTGTCTACTACCTGCTGTGGGGTAAGGCCCTCTTTTTTGGCGCGTAATGTAATGGGTACTCCGTGCTCATCGGTGCCGCTGACAAACGTAACGTCGGCCCCGATCGACCGGAGGTACCTGACATAAATATCTGAGGGGATATAACAACCGGCCAGGTGCCCGATGTGAATAGGTCCGTTGGCATAGATGAGCGCCGCCGTGACGGTATAACGTTTTGTATTTTTTGATTCAGGCATTTTACGCTGTTGTTGCTGACAATTAGAGGGCGTAAAGTTAGTAAAATAACGCGATTCGGGGATAAGACAACGAAGGGAGCGAGGGTAGACGCAATTTTGTTAATTTTGCGGACATAACTTCAGGCCAGGTTAAAATGTGCCGCGTCATCTTGGAATCATATGGGAGAAAACAAGCTCCGGTCGTTTTATCTGTACACTTTATTTGCTGTCCTTTGGGGATATTGCTTTTTCTCGGGCGTGATCAGCCCTCCGTTTCTTTCCTACTATACTTTTGATGAAAGCTTTATAGTCGATTCAGGTGTATTCCTATGGTACGGGATCACCCCCAGGATACTCGACTGGCCGGCTTCTCCCAGCGTGCTGATGTACGGCGTGATTTTCGGCTGCTCGGTATTTTATGATCTCGTTGCCCGTTTTTCCGAGCTTACGGGATTCCTGGATGCCTTCGTCGTCATGGACAAAGCGGCATATGCCTATTTGTTCGATCGCGAGCCTTATTTATTGGCCGGCAGGGCGGTTCAGCTCCTCGTCGTGCTATGGGTAATGATCCTGACCCTGCGTTTTTTGTTTCGCCGGGAGCATCCGCTGCTGGCCGGGCCCGGCCGCTATTGCGTAGCGCTCCTCCTTGTCTCCTCGCACCTGGTGCTGAATAATGCCACCGTCATACGGCCGGAAGCGATATCAGCCGTTTTTTTTATTTATATCCTCTGCAGGCTCCTGTTTTCCGAACAGCTTGGCAGATCTGAAGTGATCACCCTTTCGGTTTTGTTCGGGCTGGTGGCTGCCGAACGCCTGATCTTTCTTTTTATGACCCCGCTTTTCTTTGCGGGCATATTCCTGCTCAGCGGGAAGGATGGCCGGAAAGCTGTGCGTATTTCCCTGGGTATTTTCCTGCTGGCGTTTCTGGCGTTCTGCCCTTTTGTCCTGACCGATCCGCTGATTATTTCGAAGGCTTTTTTCGGAGGAATACTGGCAAAGGTGAATGACAGCCCGATGGGTTCTTTTTTTAACTGGAAATTCATTAAAACCTATTTTGACAACCCGGCAGGTTACCTTGCGCTGCCCCTGACGTTCCTGGGGCTTTACAGGCTGTGGGAAAGCCGGAACCTTTTCTACCGGATCGTAGCGGCAAACTGGCTGCTGTTCCTGTTCCTGGTCCTGAGGTCATCCAAAATTTACGACCCGCATGTGCTGCCGGCGGCCCTGATCAATCTCCTGCTTATGGGAATAGGCTTAAAAAAGCTGGCAGATCTTGCAGGACCAAAGAGGGAATACCTGGTGTGGATGGCGGGTATAACGGTGGTAGTGGGAGAAGCTGCGATGATCGCCGGCTATCATACGTGGGTCAGGCGCGATACAAACGAATATGAGGCGATCCGGTGGATCAGGAAAGAAATTCCGGGAGATTCGAAGCTGCTGGTCAATATGGGCGTCGGTTTATTCCTGGCTCCCAATGACGCCGCGCTTGAAAGAAGGATAGCAGCGACGGATAACGCAGACAACCAGCTCCGCAAGCTTGGCTACCTGATGGGATTAAACCAGGTTTCGAAGAGCAGGCTTAACGCAGAAGAGATGCCTTTGTCCGCATCCGCATTCGCCTTTGAGGATGAGTCGCTGTTCGGCCTGCAATACCGCCTGCTCCGGAAATACGGGAAGATGGAGGAGAGAAAGAGATTCGACGCCGATATATATGTAGACGACAATACGCTTTTTTATCACGGGATATTGCTTCCGGAGGCGCTCGACCGGTTTCAGAACGGTGAGTACCAATACATGGTTACCGGTGAAGCGCTGGGGGGAAAGACCCCTGTGAAGGAATTCACCGGCCGGGATGACGGGCCTATAAGGATTTACAAAGCTTCGCCGCGCTCCGAATGAGGTATGCCGTGCGAAGGGACTCAATCTGTTGGAATGAGATGTTTCAGGTCTTTCCTGTGGGCGGCTGCCGTGGCAGCGATATATGCCGGGTGCAGCGGGCGCGGACCCGCCGGCCACGGAGGGGTAGCCCTTTCTTTCGACGATCGTTTCATTGCGGAATGGTATGCGCTCCGGCCGCTTTTTAAAGAATTTGGCGCCAGGGTAACCTTTTATATCAATGGCGATACCCTTACTGCCGGAGAGATCAGCATGCTGAAGAGCCTGCAGGAGGATGGACATGAGATCGGTTTTCACGGGACGATCCACGGAGATGCCGGCCAGCTGCTTCGTCATCATGGTGTGGACGGCTACCTTTCGACAGAGATATGGCCCGGGCTCAATTACCTGCGCGGCCTGGGTTTCGATCCCGTTTCGTATGCGCATCCCGGGGGAACCAGCACGGCAACGACAGACTCCGCGCTCCTGGCTAACGGGTTTTTAACGCTCAGGGAAGTATCCAAGGCAGAGCGCTATTTCAGGGGAATGAGGCTCTATCATCTGCCGCCGGCCAGGATGCCCCATATTTACTATGATTTTGACGGGCGGAAATCATTCTATTCGCTCCAGATCGATAGGGAAACCAGCCTTTCTGTCGAAGAAATGGCAGCAGCGCTCGAAAAGGCCGGGGCTGACGGAAAAGTGCTGATGCTATTCGGGCACCAGCCATTGCCGGCAAACCCTTCCCCCGACCAATATGGCTTTGAAATAGCTTTCCTTCGCCATATCCTGGAGGAGAGCCGGAAAAGAGGATTGAAATTTTATACCATGTCGGAGCTGGCTTTACCGTGAGGCGGATTGTCCGTCTCCTGCCGCTTACCCGTTCTATCGTCCGAATTTCCGGTCTTTGTAACGGAGGAGAGGCTTCTCCAGGAATTCGAACGACAATGTGCAGATCAGGATCGTGACAGCGATCGCGATGGTATACAGCAGGAGGTTATAAACCACGGTCGAGTCCGTTTGCAGGTACTTCAGGATATTGATGGTGAGCACGATCGCGACCACATGGTAAAGGTAGAGTCCATAGGAGATTTTACCCAGGTAGCTGATCCATTTGTATTCCAGGTTAATGACCGAATTCGGATTACAGGCTACGTTCAGGATAAAGAACCCGAACAATACCGCATAGATCTCCATGAACCCGGTGAAATGAAGACCGGAGAGAAAAAAGGCTGCTGTAAAAGCGTATACAGCATACTGGACGTCTTTCCGGAATAAAATATCCAGCACCGTGTTCTTCTCTTTGAATACCAGCCAGGCCAGCAGCCCGCCGAAGGCCATCACCTGGAGCCTGAACTGGCCGAGGAAGGCGATCACTTTTTCCTGCTTTACCTCGAAGGGGACCTGGAGAAAGTACAGGCCCAGCGAAAGCACCAGCGCCGTGACAGCCAGGAAAAAGAGGATGATAAGCCAGCGCCGCTTGGGATATTTCAGCAGCCATGGCCAAAGGTAGTAGAATTGCTCCTCAACGCCTATAGACCAGGCCTGTGCGCACCAATAGGGAAGATCGTAAAGGATAAAGGCAAAATTGGGCAGTATCAGCAGGAGAAAGCCCAGCCTTTCCCGGTAATAGTTGTTTACGTTTTCCACGGCCCCGGGGTATTCGAGGAGGGGGATATGCGGAAAAATGAAATAGGACGACAGGATAACGATGAAATACACCGGCCAGATCCGGAAAGCGCGCCGCAGGTAGAAGCTCCCGGCTGCGATGTTTCCGTGGTTATGTTTTTCCTGCAGCAGCAAATAGGTGATCAGGAAGCCGCTCAATACAAAAAACAGCCCGACGCCAAGACGGCCCATATGCTGGATAATGGTCCAGTCATAAATGTTTTCAAGGCCCAGGGCATGCTTTGCCTGCTCTACGTGGTGTATCAGCACCATAAAGGCGGCGATGAACCTGACACCATTTAAATTAGGGAAAAAGCGTTTTTGGGACATTAAGCTGAATTTGGCACGGCAAAATTAACAGCAACCGCCGATAAACCACCAATCTGCGCGCCGTAAATGCGGATCTGGTCATTTATTAAGGCCGGCTGTCCGTGCAGTTGCGCCCGTTTTTTGGTACCTTTGCAACCTGAATTTGACCGGCCTCCGCCGGTAAGCAAGCAAAACACATGGCAAAAAAGATTATATATTCTGACAAGGCGCCTATGCCTATCGGGCCCTACAGCCAGGCAGTGCTGGTGAATGACACGCTGTATGTGTCGGGGCAGATCGCCGCCGACCTGGCGGAAGAAGGAAACGTAGCAGCCGAAACGGGGAAGATCCTGGAAAACATAGGGCATATCCTGAGAGCCGCCGGCTACGACTACGCCGATATTGTGAAGAGCAGCATATTCCTGAAGGATATGAACGATTTCGCAAAAGTGAACGAGGTCTATGGCACATTCTTTTCGGAAAATCCCCCGGCCCGGGAAACCGTGCAGGTGGCGCGGCTGCCGAAAGATGTGAATGTCGAAATTTCCGTAATAGCTGTTAAATAGTTTTTCAAAAACCAGGCTTCCGGTCCCTGAGCCCGGGAGTTTGTCATTTTATACCGAATAGAGTAGTAATGGATAAAGTACGTGTCCGTTTTGCCCCCAGTCCCACCGGATCTTTACATATCGGAGGAGTGCGCACCGCGCTCTACAATTATCTTCTTGCCAGGAAGCATGGCGGACAAATGCTGCTCCGGATCGAAGACACAGACCAGACCAGGTTTGTGCCGGGTGCGGAGGAATACATCCTCGAGGCGCTTGAGTGGATGGGGATCACTATCGATGAAGGAATCGTAAAAGGAGGAAAAAACCTCGGTCCTCATGCACCTTACAGGCAGTCTGAAAGAAAGCATATCTATCGCGGCTATGCCGAGCAGCTTGTAAAGGAAGGCAAGGCTTACTATGCCTTTGATACGCCGGAGGAGCTGGAAGCTATGAGAAAAGAGCTGGAGGCTGCCAATGTGGCGACTGCCCAATACAATGCGGT
>MEDT01000095.1 GCA_001724175.1 Cytophagaceae bacterium SCN 52-12
AGTCCGGGGCGCAGCCACAGATGAAACGTATTGCCCAGAATGATTTGCGCGTGGATGGTTTGCAGCGCGGCTGGCGACATGCCTTTAACCGCGCCATAGGTGCCAACCGGCATGAAAACCGGTGTTTCCACAGTGCCGTGGGCGAGTGTCAGCGTACCGCGGCGCGCGCCATGATCGGTGGTGTGCAATTGGAAAATCATAGTTCTCTCTCGATGAGCATCACATCTCCATAACTGAAAAACCGATACTGTTCTTTTATTGCGTGTTGATAAGCATCTCGAATATTGTCGATACCGGCAAAAGCGGATACCAGCATCAACAGCGTAGAGCGAGGTAAGTGAAAATTGGTGAGCAACCGTTCTACGACTTGAAAACGATAACCCGGCGTAATAAAAATCCGCGTTTCACCGTGCCCGGCGGCCAAATGTCCCTGATGCGCCGATGCGCAAGCTTCGAGCGCGCGCAGCGACGTGGTGCCGACCGCCAGAATGCGGCCGCCGGCAAACTGAGCTTTTTGAATCGCATCCACCGTGGCTTGCGGAATATGATAAGACTCGCTGTGCATGCTGTGATCGGCGATATGCGCGACCCGTACCGGCTGAAACGTGCCCGCGCCGACATGCAAAGTCACATAAGCAATCGTGACGCCCAGCAACCGCAAATGATCCATCATGTTTTGATCAAAGTGTAACCCGGCAGTCGGCGCCGCGACAGCGCCTGCGTTCCGGGCATAAACGGTTTGGTAACGCGCCTCATCGGAATCGGTTGCGGGCCGGTTGATATACGGAGGCAGCGGTAACTGGCCGTAGCATTGCAGTAATTCCGCCACCGGCAGCGCATGTTCAAACCGCAAAGTGTAGAATTCCTCCTCGCGCGCAATCACGGTGGCCGGAATCGCGTCCGCCAGCAACAACCGGGAATCCGGCTTCGGAGCATGACTGGCGCGAATCGCCGCCAGCACATGGCGATCGTCCAAAATCCGCTCCACCAGCACTTCCACTTTTCCGCCGCTGTCTTTTTTTCCGAACAGGCGTGCTTTAATGACTTTGGTATCGTTAAATACCAGCATGCTGCCCGGCGGGATAAACCCGGGCAACCGGTCAAAACGGGAATGCTCTATCGAATTATCGTCCCCGAAAACCAGCAGCCTGGACTGATCGCGGTCCGATAAAGGATAGCGGGCGATCCGATCGTCCGGCAGATCATACTGAAAATCAGACAGGTACATAAAACAACACTAGGAAGCCGGTACTGGAGGTCTCAGCAGCCTCAACGGAATGATGACAAACACGAGGACCAGCAAAAACAGGGAAACATAGTAAAGCCATTCAAAATCGCTGATACTCTGTACAAATTGCTGACTGTTGACGGTTGCCAACGCAAACAGGCCTATGCCCAGTATCACATTGACCGCACCGACGATCGCATAAAGCCAGTTACCCAGGAATTCGTCGAGCTCGGCCCTGTTCTGCCGCCAGCCTTCCTTCGCGGGGATAGGCAGCACCGAGATCGGTATAGTATGGATCTGCTTCTTCATGGCAGCGATCAGGACGTTATTCAGCAGAAAAATGGCGGAAGCAAGGTAAAACACCTGCGACTTCGTAAGAAAAAAATCGCCGCTCCCGGAAGCGTCGTAGCTCAGGGCGACATCATCAGGATTCACTGAATATGTCCACACAATAGCAGCTATAGCCAGGAGCATAGAGCACCATCTCCAGATCAAAGCCGCAAAAGTTGAAATTTTCATAGGTAAGAACTATTCTCTTCGATTAATTTTAGTGCAAAATTAGCCTTTAAAATCCAACATCCTTATGAAAATCTACACCAGGACCGGCGATAAAGGGATGACTTCCCTGATCGGAGGGAAAAAAGTCAGCAAATCTGCTGTCAGGATCGAATCCTACGGCGATGTAGATGAATTGAATGCGCACATCGGGTTGCTGGGCGACCTTGACCTGAACGCCGGGAGACGGGCGGTCCTGAGAGAAATACAGGACAGGCTCTTTACCATAGGTGCTAATTTAGCCCTCGCGCCGGAGAAAAACTCAAACAGGATTCCGGATCTCATCGAGGAAGACATATTGCTGCTGGAAAGCCAGATCGACGAAATGCAGGAACGCGTTCCCCCTTTAAGGTCTTTTATACTGCCGGGCGGCCACCAGTATGTTTCATTCGGCCATCTGGCCCGGACCGTTTGCAGAAGGGCCGAAAGAGCGGTGGTCAGGCTTTCGGAAACCGAGCCGGTTGACGAAATCGTCATCAGGTACCTCAATCGCCTGTCGGATTATCTTTTTGTAATGACGCGCGTCATGTCCGCCGAACTCGGAGCGGAAGAAATCTGCTGGACGCCCCGTCTCTGAAATATTGTTTTGACAAATTCTGTCAGTCCGATAGCATTATTTTTTCTAACTTGCGAGCACCCCCTGCAACAGCTGTTTCCGGGGGATAAAATAATAAAATGATTAGTTGTTATGGCAACGGAGACCACCACATTTGAAATCAGGAAAACACAGCATTCGCGTATTGCGGAGGTCGACTTTTCCAACCTTGTTTTTGGCCGCAGCTTTTCTGACCATATGCTCGTATCGATCTATAAGGACGGGCAGTGGGGACAGAACCAGATCATACCGTACGGCAACCTTTCGCTGAGTCCCGCTACCGCCGCGCTTCACTACGGGCAGACTATTTTCGAAGGAATGAAAGCCTACAAAAGCCCTGACGGCGAGGTACTGCTTTTCAGGCCTTTTGATAACTGGAAACGGTTCAACCTGTCGGCACAGAGAATGTGCATGCCGGCCGTACCGGAAGAAATATTTGTCGGGGGCCTCCAGGAGCTCCTTCGCCTCGACAGCGATTGGGTGCCCGAAGGAGCGGGCCAGTCGCTTTATATACGGCCTTATATGTTCGCCGCAGATGAATACATCGGGGTAAAGGCATCCGACACCTATTATTTTGTTATTTTCACCTGCCCGGTAGGTAACTACTACAGCAAGCCGGTAAAGGTTAAAGTCGAAAAAGAGTATATCCGGGCCGCGGAAGGCGGCGTGGGTGCCGCGAAATGCGGCGGCAACTACGGAGGGTCCCTCTATCCTGCCAGGCTGGCTCAGCAGCAGGGATACGACCAGCTCATCTGGACGGATGCCAAGGAGCACCTTTATGTCGAAGAATCCGGAACGATGAACGTAATGTTCGTCATAGACGGCAGGCTCATCACGCCGGCGGTTTCGAGCAGCATCCTCGACGGTGTTACGCGCAAAAGCATCATCGCCGTAGGAGAATACTGGAACATCCCGGTAGAACAACGGAGAGTGTCTGTAGACGAAGTCATAGAGGCTGCAAAAGAAGGACGGCTGGATGCGGCTTTCGGAGCCGGAACTGCAGCCGTGGTATCTCCTTTCTCGCATATCGCTTACGAAGACGTCGATTACGCGCTGCCCGAGCTAACAGAGAATTCATTCCCGGTAAGGGTTAAAGACTTCCTGGAAAAGCTTAGGACCGGCAGAAGCGAAGACATCTTCGGCTGGAACCTTAAGGTGTAGAAGAATTATGAATTATGAGTTATGAATTATGAATTATGAGTTGTTGAAAGATCCCGGGTTTAGGCCCGGGATTTTTTTAGCAGCATAAAAGCCTCCTCGTCTCCCAGCCTGAACGGCTCCCCGTCAATAGCCGAGAAAACCTCCTGTACCTCCAGCCCTGCCGCTTCAGCCATGGCTTTCAGCTCGCTGAGCGTATAAATATGCTGCTCTGCTTCGTAGACATGCTTCTGTCCCTCGCTAAGGAAGGTAAGCGTGGCATGTATGACCCCTTCCAATGGGTCGTAATCATTTAAAGCCAGGTAGTGCATAGACTCCGCCCCTTCCCCGACCTCCATCCAGGTGTTGGACTGGAAAACCGGCATAACACTTTCTGCCAGCATGGCGCTGTGCAATACCACCCTGCCTTCTTCCCGGAGCGAATCTGCGATCCGCTCCAGGAAATCAGCCATTTCCTTACGCCCGAAAAAGCTGAGGCTATTTCCCATACAGTAGGCTGCATCCATTTTGACGGGCGGTAAAACAGCTTCCAGGAAATCGCTGCAAAGCACCTGTATCCCGAGATGTTCTTCTCTCGAGGTGATCGTCAGCTCCTCGCAGTATTCCTCCGAAATGTCCACGCACCACATCTCTACTTTATTCCTTGCCAGCGGGATGGCGTGGCGACCGTAACCTGAAAAGACATCCAATACCCTGCTGCCTTCATCCAGGTTCATGATATCCCAAAGGAATTCCGCTTCAAATTCGCTCTGCTCCTCGCTTTGCCCCAGCTTCCAGGCATGCTGCGGAACGCCTTTAAAAAATGTATGATACCAGGCCAACTTCTTAATAGTAAAATCCGAGGGACGAAGGTAAAGAAACTTTGGGAAAAAGTCTTTCAGACAATCAACTGCCCCTCTTTCGCTTCCCCGCCCGCTTCGCCAAGGGCGGTCCTGATCAATTTCAGATCCGTCGCCAGCCGCTGCCTGAACAACGCAATATCAAAGCTGTGCACGATGATATTGGCTCCTTCTTTCGCCCATTTCACCTGGCGCTCCGGCTCTAGCGAAAAATGAACCCCGATATGCAGGTTTCTCTCGCGCGTCTTGCGGATAATGGTACGGACGGCCTCCTCGAATTCGGGATGGTCGTATTTCTCGGGAAGGCCCATGCTGACCGATAAATCGTGCGGGCCGATGAAAACACCGTCCAGGCCCGGCTCCGACAACAAGTTATCCAGGTCTTCGAGCGCAGGCACGCTTTCGATATTCGCGATAAAAAGATTTCCCTTATTATAATTCCTGACATACAGGTCCATCTCCTCAGAAAGCGCTTCCTTCCCCGCCAGGAGCGCCTCCAGCTTTTCCCCTTTCAGCGGACGGTATTTGATAGCTCCTGTAAGCTCCCGGAACTGGGCCGGGTTTTCCAGGTAAGGGGCTACTACGCCTATAGCGCCGCCGTCGATCGCCTGGCAGGCAAGGAAAGGATCCGGTTTCGGGATCCTTACGATGGGAGTTACGCCGAGCGCGGTGTAATGCTGGCATAGCTTCGACAGGCCGGCACGGTCCAGCGGGATGTGCTCCGTATCGATAAAGACAAAATCAATACCCGTCCCCGCCGCTGCCTGCTGCCATGAAGGCGAAGTGGCGGTTACACATGTGCCGTAAACGTTAGCTCCGGCATTCAGCTTGTTAAGCAAGTGATCTCTGTTCATTTCCAGTTAGGTTATTCCCGGGCTGCGCTGCCGGGGAGATTCAAATCCCCGGGCTGCGCGGAGCTTGCCCGGGGTTATACATGTGTCGCTCCTGCGGAGCTGTTTTTTATGGATAGGTCGCCCCTGCGGGGCTTCGTCATCTTACTTTACCTTAATCAGCCAGACTTCCGAAACCTGGGAGCCCCTTTCGGCCTCCTTACAGGTCCAGGTAAATTCGGCCGCGCCATCACTGGTGATTTCCCGGGGCACGTCAAATTCGTAAACCGGCTGCGTGCCTACTTTTATATAGTCGTGCACCGGCACCTGGTTGTCGCCTACAAGCCTGATATTCGATTTAAAACGCCCTGTGTACACTACCCGGATGCGGTAGGCCGCCTCTTTTTCAAGATTGTCGTAGCGTACCCGCAGAGGCGTATCATAGATCGTCTCGATCTGGTTGCTCCAGTTTTTGGGCACCAGCGGCACCTTCCGGGCAGCCCCTTCAATGTCACGGTACAAAGTATTATCCGGAAGATTGAGACCGAATCCCGTACGGGGCGACCTGAGGCTTCCCGGGTCCTGCTCCCAGGCAACCTCCGATACGATCCTGTGCCGGCTTTCAGGGCTCGCCAGGTGATCATAAAAGCCTCCCGGGCCCGGGTCCGTACGATGCAGCATTTCTTTAATGGCAGTAAGCTGCCCGGCAGGATCGGCCAGCGCCGCAATGCTTTCCAGCCGCGCAAGCAGCCAGGGGGCGTTTGTCAGCGGGAACTGGATGTTGTCTATAAAATTGCCGCGTCCTGCCATGGCCCCGTGCTTTTCTATCGTCAGTTGGGCGCCGATGCTTTTGTACAGGGAATCTGCCAGCTCGAAGCACTTTTGCTTCAGCTCCGGCCTCACGGGCGATTTCCAGCCGGATTCCAGCAGGGCCGATGCCGTCTTTATCTTTTCACGCACGTCTGCCGCTCCGGCCTGCGCCAGAACTTCCCTGGCGCGCTGCTCCAGGTTGGTTTCATAGATCAGGCGCTCACGTGTGTAAGCGTCGAAGTAGGCGCGTATAAGCCCCATCTGGAACCTGGCATTCCCCAGCAGCTTCTGATCTGCCTGCCGCTCCATTGCCTGCCATTGGAACAGCGTCCGGTTGACCGACTCTTTTGCCAGGACCGCCCCCCGGCTATTCTCTTCAAGGGCAGCGATCGCCCACGCCCCGGGCACTGCGAATGCCGGACCGAAAAAAAGCCTCGAATAATCCCGCAGGGTTTCCATTACATCGGTTTCCGGATCCCAGTCCTGGTCGCTCCATACAAACTTGTTCAGATCGTCGTTTGTGCCCTCCGAATAGCTGATGCTGCCCGCACAGTAGGGCGCTACGATGTTATGAAACAGCTTCTGGTCATAGGGCCTCGGGTTCACAGCTTCTCTCCCGAGCGTTGCGGCCCAGGCCATGTCCCAGTCCGGGACAGGGTACTGGCATGCCAGCGAATGGGTAATATCCGGGTAGTTCCTGATCGGCACGGCGGGATTGATACGGGCCCTTATTTCCTCGATGGAGACCTTGACCCAGGGCCCGAATACGATGCCTCCAAGCCATGGGTAGCCCTTGTTCACATGGTTGAAAAAAGCATCGAACCACGGTTTGTCGGGCCTGAAGGACTGTGGCGAAATCCAGACTTTTGCATCCGGGTGGTATTTCCGTAAAAGCCCGGCCACCTTTTCCATCCAGGCAAACAGCTCATCCGGCTCCAGGTCGCCGGGGTCGCCGCCGGGTGCGAAAAGTGCGTTTAGCTTAGGAACGGTCTTGAAAACTTCCTCTCTCTCGGCCAGCTCTTTTTTGATGGTTTCGGGGTTGCTGTAATCTTTTTCCAGGTTAGGATACCACATCCAGACATCCAGCCCGTAACCGGCTGCGATCCGCGACTGTTCCCTGACCATATCAATGGCCGGTAATTTCATATGCCGGCTCGTGAAATCGTCGTCGGTTTTGGGCGGCATGATCTCTATGCTGTTCGCACCGAACAGGGCGAGCTCTCTTATATACTGGTCAAACTGCCCGACGGTAAAAGCGTCATATGAGTTTGTCTTGGGCCTGTACCCCAGCTGGTGCCCCCTTATGGGGTAGCGGGGGCTGGTCGCTATCGCAGGACTGCCGTTCAGCACGATGCTCCGCGGCGCCAGCTCGGCTTTCCTTAAAAAACGCCCGACGCCATACAGCAGGCCTCTCTCGTCTTTGCCGACTATCACCGCAGCTTTCAATTGTTCGTTTACAAAAAATTTAAACCCTTCTTTCTGTATGGAGGGCAGCGCCAGGTATTGCTTTCTCAAAGCTTCGGGAAGCTGGAAAACATCGTCCTCGAGAGCGAGTATAATGTACGGCCCGCCCCCCGGCTGCAGCCGGGCTGCCGAAGAGAGCGTGACGGAAGTCCGGGAGGCTATTTCGCCGGTCAGCACCTCCTGGGTGCGCATCAGCTTACTCTTTTCGGCGACCGCCACATAAAGCTTCGCCCGGGAAAGATCGAGCTGCCCGGGGGAAACATGCGGGGCAGCAGCCAGGAATACAAATAATGCTAACGTCTTAAAAAGATTTCTCACTTTAGGTTTGAGTATTAGGTGAAATAGCTGTCAGAGATCAGATGTCAGAGATCGGTTATCGGCATTACTTACTGTCCATGAATAAGCGCTGATAGCTGACGGCCGATAGCTGACGGCTGACATAAAACAGGCCGTCATCGTATATAATATCGACGACGACCTGTTTAAGACTATTAATAGAGGGGGCTTTTTTACCAGGGTTTGCCTGTTCCCTGCAACACCCACATTTTCGCGTAGTGATGATCTTTGCTCTGGCCTGAAGGAATATGGGTCGTAGCTTCGAGCTTCGCTACAGCCGCGTCGTAATTCACTAAATATTTAGGATCAAGATTGGGAGCCGGGTAGATATAGCGTATCGGAAGTGCATCGCCGTACTGGGCCACTTCACCGGCTTGCAAAGCAGGGTACCCCGTCCTTCTCCAGTCAAACCACGATTGGATATCAAACCAGGAAGCAATCCATTTCTGTTCCATGATACGTTCCAGCTTATTGGCAGCCTGTGCATAACTGACGGCCGGCTGCGCATAGTAGCTGTCAAAATCAAAAGAGGCTGCAGCAGATACGCCTACCTTATTCATGGCAGCCTTAATACCCTCCTTAAAATGTGTCTCCGCATCCGATATGCCGAACCCACCGCCTCTCTGTGCAGCCTCTGCAAGAAGAAACTCTACTTCTGCATAGGTCATCAGGTTCATATTTACATAGGGATCCGAATTCTCCCTGTAGCGCTGGTGCAGGAACGAAATGTATGGATTTCGCTCATTGTGATATGCTGCGTTATCGTTACCCTTGTTGTAGGAAACAGCCTGCGTAATCGGGAGCCCTATCGGAAGGCCGACATACAGCGAAGTATCCGCGCTGGCTGCATCTGCCGGAACCAGGATGATATCGTAATTCTCGCCGAAAATGTTAGTAACCGTCACGGTAGTTTCGGTCTCTACGCCGGTATCCCATTTTCTTTGAACCGGCTGGAAGAATCTCTGCATCCTGGGATCTCCGAGCGCCGATAGCTTATCTATGAAAGGCTTGCCAGGCTTCAGTTTAAAATTGGGATTGGAGCTGTTTAAAGGCCCTCCGGGAGCAGCATTGTCTTTTGCAGTTCCAAGAAATAAGATGGTAGCGTCATCCGAGTTGGATGTAAAAGCCAACCCCGAGGCAGCTTTAAACTCTGCTTCTATATCGATTCCCAGCGCGCTCATTTCAGATTTCTTCTCCGAAAGACGCATGCTGTACCTCAACCGCAGCGAGTTTACAAATTTCCTCCATTTACCGCTCTCTCCCTTAAATAAAACATCTGCCGACGCAGAAATTGCGTCCTTGGCATCAAGGCTCGATAAAAGGGCATCGGCTTCTTTTAGGTCTGTCAGGATGCCTTTGTAGACGGAAGCCTGATCGTCGTATTTTGGAAAAAACAACGCGTCTTTTGCTTGCAGAGCTTCCGTATAGGGGATATCTCCGTATAAATCTGTAAGAAGACCGAATAAATACGATTTCATGGTCAGCGCAACAGCCTGGAAAAACCGGTTGTTGTCTCGCACGCCGTTTTCATAGATGATCTGGTTGTTACGGAGCGCGTCGTAATAGGCATTCCAGGACTCCTGTGTCCAGTCATACTGGTTGATGACAGCGGCTCCCTCGTTGGTTCCGGCTTGCATGTACTGCATGGCCGACCCGATCTTAGAACCGTCTTTTCCCAGGTCGAAAACAATTTTGCCGGTATTGGTCAGAACGTACGTCATAATGAAGTTTGACGAGACCTCTACGGGATTGTTGGGATTTTTGTTTAGTTCGGTCAGGTCCTGGCATGAAGTGAGGTAAAACCCCAACGACATCAACAGAGCTATATATCTGAGTTTAACTGATTTCATTATCATGCTGTTTTTAAAAATCCACATTCAACTTAAATCCTATCGAGCCCGTCCACGGCATCACATTATAGTATTCCACTCCCTGTATCCAGGAATTTCCGCTCGGCCTGAATGCTCTTTCGGGATCCAGTCCGTCGATACCGGCTTTTGTCCACATGAAGAGGTTATTCCCTACTACAGATAATGAAGCATTCTGCAGCTTCATCCGGCTGACGAATGTCTTGGGCAGATGATAGGTGACAGACACCTCACGGAGCTTGACGTAAGTAGCGCTATAAAGGTTACGATCGGGGAAAGGACGGTGAGCATAGCGATAGGCGCTGAACGGGTCCAGCCACTTGCTGCCGGGGCCGCCCAGGTTTTCTACGTAGACTACATTACCGGAAGCATCTCTTGTCTCAAACACCCCGGGATTGAGGCTGGCATCCTGCAGCCTCCGAGTTGCTTCAGGGGTGCCTTCAGGCCATGCAAACCCGCCGTAAGCGCCGTTTCGGCCGCCAACCCAGCTGCCCAGGTACTTGCCCGGGTTCTCCTTGATCTGTTCCGGCAGGCTTCTGTTCGGATCATAATCCACACCCGAAAGTGTTTCCTCCAGCTGCCCGTTGTTGCCCAGGAACATCATCGTATTAGAGAAAAATTCTCCGCCTTGGCGCCAGTCGATATTGGCAAAGAATGTAAAATTCTTGTAGGTAATAGTCGGCTGGAACCCTAACAGGAAATCGTGATTGAAGTTCCCTATCTTCACCAGGTTATTCAGGTCGTTGTCTGTTTGGTAAAGCCCGCCACTGGTTACGATCGGGTACCCGTAGTAAGGGGAAGACTGGTCCTTAACCGTCAGAACAGGCCTCATGAAAATATCACCGATCTGACCGCCCTCGTAAGTTCTTACTTCGGCTCCCGAGTAAGACGTAAAAGGAAAATAGGTTATTCCCTCGGCCAGTTCTTTGATATAGGTCCTGTTGCGGGTCAGCGTAAAGTTCATGTCCCACTTGAAATTATCTGTGGTAACCGGCGATGTGTTCAGGCCCAGCTCAAAGCCTTTGCTTTGCACTAAACCGGCGTTAATCTGCTTGCTGCTCGCACCGGTCTCAATCTGCGTCTGGATCAGCAACACCTGGTTTTTGTTGCCTCTCTCATAATAAGTAGCCTCAAGACCGAGCTTGTTGTTAAGGAAACGGAAGTCGACGCCCACTTCATGCGACGTAGATATTTCCGGCTTGAGATCCGGGTTCCTCAGCGTCCCACCCATATACATTCTCTTCGCGGTTCCCCAGTCAAGAGCAGTAGAATAGGTCTGATCCAGACTGTAGGGAGCGACATCGTTACCTACCTGTGCAAAGCCGGCTCTTAATTTGGCAAAGCTTACCCATGAAGGGAAGTTAATAAACTCCGATCCGATGATACTCAGGGAGGCGGAAGGATAGAAGTAAGAATTTTGTCCCTTCTTCAGTGTGCTTGTCCAGTCGTTACGGGCGGTCAGATCAAGATAGGCAATATCCTTAAACCCAATTGAGGCCGACCCGAACACCCCGTAAAGGAGCTTCTCCGACATGCTGCTCCCGGGGTTGAAAGTACCCGGCGCACCGTTGGAGATCGTATAAAGCCCCGGGATAACCAATTCACTGGTCGAGTTGTACTGGTATTTCCCGTATTGGTATAGCCTGTTGACTCCCGCCATGGCGTTCAGGCTCCACACTTCGCTGAAATTATTCCGGTACGAAATCATCAGGTCCAGGTTGGTCTCTTTCCGGTAGTTGTTCGACAACTCGTAGCTGCCTTTAAGCGCTTCGTAATTGCTGTAGGCTCTCTTTGCTTCAAACATTTCCTCGTATGAATCACGGGAATAGCGCCCCATAACAGACCATTGGTCGTTGAGGTCATAATCAAGCTGAATCTTGCTAACAGTCCGGTCTCTTTTAAAACCGGTCGGGTTTTCGTAAACCAGGTAGAAGGGATTATTCTGCTTTTCCTTATACTTCCTCTGGGCGATACCTTCCTGCCCCGGGATCCAATAATCCCTGAGGTCGTTGATGTTTACCTGCGCACCGGTCTCATATACGCTTCTGACAGGGTCGTTCCGGCTCTGGTCTATCATCGGCCTGTTGTCCGATCCAGACTCGGTAACGTTAAAGTTTGCAGTCGCCCTCAGCCTGTCCGTAAGGTTATAAGTAGTATTAATGGCGAATGTAGTCCTGGACAGATCGGTATTAGGAATAATACCTTTATTCTTCATGTTGCCGAACGACAGCCTGAAGTTCCCTTTATCGTAGTTCCCGTTGGCGGATACATTATTGGTATTGGTAACACCCGTCTGGAAGAAATCCTTAAAACGGTTGGGATAAGAAACCAGAGGGACTTTCTCTCCGTTAGTATTCCATTGGGCCCACATTTCACCGGCGTCGAGCTCTGCGCCCCAGCTTTCGTTCTCCTGCTCTTCCAGTACATGAGCCCCGGTCTTACCCGACCCGAATTTATTTTGTACCTGGACATATTGCAGAGGTACATCGAAAACAACAGAAGTATTAAGAGAAACGCCTATTCCCTTTTTACCGCCCGTCCCCGATTTTGTGGTGATGAGCACCACGCCATTCCCTGCCCGCGATCCGTAAAGAGCTGCAGCGCTAGGCCCTTTCAGGATAGAAACATTCGCGATATCGTTGGGATTGATATCCGAGATCGGGTTACCCATGTCGGCACCACCGAAGCCGTTGCTCAACTTATTGGCTACCGGCACACCGTCAATCACAAACAACGGCTGGTTATCGTTATTAAGTGAATTAGATCCGCGAATCACCATACTTACCGACGAACCTACACCACCACCCATCTGAGAGATCTGTACTCCCGCTACTTTCCCCGCGAGCGTATTGAGCACGTTATTCTGTGGCGTCTGGGTCAGGGCCGTACCTTCTACATTGCCTACAGAATAGCCCAGTGAACGCTTTTCCCTTTTAATACCTAAAGCCGTCACCACCGCTTCCTGCAGCAGCTCGGAACTTTCTTCCAGCGCGACATTTATATTGCTCTGACCTCCCGCAACGATTTCAACAGTTTTATATCCTATATAGGAAAATACGAGAACCGGGTTACGGGCTGAGGTCTCAAGGCTGAACCTACCCTCGTTATCGGTAATAGTGCCCTGCTGCGTCCCTTTGACTAATATGCTTACGCCTGGCAGCCCCTGACCATCACCCTTTGAGGTTACTCTTCCATTGATCTTTTCATTGGCAGAGATCCCGATATGAACGGAGTTTGCATTACGGATGGTCTCAAGCTGCCTGTCTAGCCTGATCGCCACTCTTTCGTTTGATATGTGGCTTTCCTGGAGAACGGGATCCACCGAATTTATCCTGTCGAGCGATGTGAGCAGATAAACGCGCTGGTGAAGTTTTTCATAACGAAAGCTCAGGCGCTCGCCCAGGAACTCAAGCTCGCTCCTGAGGTTTTTGAACTTCCTGCCGTTATAGTCAACATACTTATTTTCTACCGTTCTGCGGTCATAGGAAAAGGATACCTGGTAACGTTCCTCGAGATCTTTGAGGACGTTGGTAAGCATTTTTCCTTTTTGAGGAGCTGCCTCCGTCTTTTGAGGAAGGTATCTGAGCTGAGCGGAAGCCACCATCTGCGCCCGTGCGACATTCCCGGTTTTCCCGAGAATAAGAAGCGCAAGCACAAAAAATGACTTTAAGCAGACATTCTTTTTCATTCTATACAAGGTTTATTATTACTGATTCTGGTACTGACTTTTTATTTCTTTATCACGACGCTGTTCTCCCTTCTCACAATCCTGCCTGCATACGTTTTTTCAAGCGCGGTAAGCACGATTTCCGGATCGTCTGAAGGGAAAATACCATTAAATTCACCCAGCACTGTGCCTGTCTCCACTTCCACCCGGAGATCGTAGCGGTCACGAAGGACTTCCGCGATCTCATCCACTCCTGCATTCTCGAAGATCACTTTTCCTTCTTTCCAGGACGTATATATCCTGGTGTTAACATCCCGTTTGGTGATCGTCCGCGAGAGCCTGCTGAACTCGGCCAGCTCGCCGGGCTGCATGACCACCTTGCCGGTCGCAGCTTCCGCGATGCTCAGCTGCACCTTTCCTGATTCAAGCACCACTTCGGTCCGCTCCGCGCCGCCTTTTACGTTGAACTCCGTACCCAGCACCTCCACGTCCAGGTCGCCGGTATGAACAATAAACTTACGCCCCGACTTCATCCTGGCTACTTTGAAATAAGCCTCCCCGTCGAGCCACACTTCCCTGTCCTTCCCTTTTACAAAAGAGGTTTTCATAGAAGAGCTGCCATTCAGATCCACTACCGAGCCGTCGGGCAGCTCTATACGCCGGGCGTTCCCGCTTTCTGCATAATACTGTTGCCTGCCGGGATCCGTCAGCACCCAATACGCTACGGCGACCAGGATGGCTACCGATGCTGCAAGGCCGCTCCAGAGGAACAGTCTCCTGCTGCTCAAACCGGCTTTTTTTCTACTCAGACGGGTATTTTCCCAGGCCTGTACCCGGCTCATCAGACGCACCCGGGCAGCAGCCTCCCGGCTCGCTTCGACCTGTATGCCGCCCGAAATGATCACATCGATCATTCTCCCCGCTTCCTCCATTTGCCCGCGAAGAACGGGATCCTTTTTACGCAGCTCCTCCCAATGCTTCCAGTGATCTTCGTCAGATCTGAAATGCCATGCCAAAAAACTGTCATCTAATAAAAACGCTTCGGGTTTCATATTCACTGTTAGTGTTTCCTTTATACCAGTGTATTCCGCCCGGGCTTTATAATCACTTTTTTTTATAATTTTTTCATTCTTTACTTTTAAGTATGCTTAAAGATTACCGCAATGGTCTATTTTTGTCGTAGCATAGTATTAAAATTACACCTCCCATACTATGGAAGAGACTATTTTATGGCAAACCTTCTTGAAAGGGGACAGGGCGTCTTTTGAAGCACTTTTCAACAGATACTACAAGCCGTTGTTCCGGTATGGGCATAAGCTGATCCACGACCAGCAACTGGTAGACGACTGCATCCAGGATCTTTTTTTCGAGCTGTGGACAGGACGGGAAGGCCTTTCCGAGATCGGCTCCGTAAAAGGTTACCTCTTTAAGGCTTTACGCTATAAGCTTTACCGGGCCGCCAGAAAAGATTCCCGGTACGATGCCCTCGACGAGGCTACGCAGGCGCAATGGGAAAGCAGCCATGAGTCGCTGATGATAGCCGAAGAGAGGGATGATGCGCTCAGGAAAAGGCTGCACCACTTCCTGGACCAGCTCAGCCCCAGGCAGCGGGAAGCCATCGAGCTGCGGTTCAATAACCAGATGAGCTACGAGGAGATCAGCCATATCATGTCGATCTCATACCAGGCGGCCGTCAACCTGATCTACAAATCGATCAAATACCTGCGCGAGCATATGGTCAGCATCCCTACCCTGCTGCTCAGCCTCTCGTGGTACGGCTATCTCATTAAATAACAGCAGGCCGGGAAAAAGCGGCTTGCTTTCCCCCGGCCTATCCGGATCTGAACGTCGGCTACGGCTATTGAAACCGGCTGCCTTCTATATCTACGTTGCCACAGAAATGGACTTTTATTCCCATGGCTTCTAAGGCGGCCGCCTTTATCCGGCATGCCTTATGAGCCGACGCTTCGTCTGTCGTGTACACTACATGAATGTGATTGGCCTGGTGGCGCGCCATCATCTGGTCTCTCGAAACCCCGTCGAGCACGCCGTGCATAATCGGCCAGGCCGGAGTGGTCCCCTGCCAGCGGCGATTGGTTTCTTCTTCCGGCAGATCGGCTACGTAGCCTACTCCCAAGTCACAGTGAAGCGCGTCATCCTGGACGTATATCCGGCTCCAGACGATATTCCCCGGCTTGCTGACGCCTTTCAGGCTTCCGCCTCCGAGCTTAAAATACACGGGCGGCTGCCTGTCGCTGGAAGCCCCGCGGTACCCGCCTGTAAAATGTTCGGGAGGCGCTGCGCCCGATATCAGGAATACCCATACGAAATCGTCGATCCCTTCTCCTTTGTAGTGCTGCCCCCAGCGCAGATCGTGCAGGGTGTTTTCGCCCGGCTGCCCGAGCTCACGCCACAGGTGGTAGGTCAGCAGGGTATCTATGCCCGCACATTCGTCCACTTCATTGAAATGGGGAAGTGCAGACCCGGCATACAGCTCCCTTCCGTCTTCGGCATATACCGGCGGCCGGTCGGTATTATTCAGCAGGCCTTCCACAAGGTCGCTGGCGGGAGCCAGGTCCTTCAGCCCCTGCTGGTACTGTATCCCGATGGTATCGCAGCCGAACTCATCGGCGATCCGCAGCGCTGCGATGTACATCTTGCACTGGCCCAGCGTCTGCTCCCTTGTAAGCTCCGTAGCGCCGTTCGTGCCCCAGTTAAAGGTCATTCCCTTATCCAGCAGCCATTGCAGGACCGCTTCGGCTTCCTCATCTTTTACGGTCAGCATCCGCGCATAAAGGGCCGACTGGCTGAGCCTCTCTTTGAAGATACCTGTCTTATGGAGGAGATGATCCGGGACGATCGCATTGAACATCCCCATACATCCCTCGTCAAAAACCCCCATAATGGCTTTCCTTTCTTTCAGCCGGGAGCCGAATTCATTTCCTTTCCTGACATCATCCTGCGGGAGCTTCCCGGCATCGTATGCCCTGACGTGGCTCAGGTCGTGCGTTACCTTGCCTGTCTCAAACCATTCTTTCAGGCCATTTACAAAAAAGTCGTCATCGAAGTTCTCACTCCACAGGGTGTTGTACTTTACCCCGGCTTTGGTCAGGGAGCCGTTGATGTTCAGCATCCCGACCAGGCCCGGCCACTGGCCGTCCCAGTTGGCGACGGTCAGGATAGGTCCCTGGTGGGTGGTCAGCCCGGCCAGGACATGGTGCGTATATTGCCACACGCTTTCGGCCACGATAAGGGGGAAGTCCGACGGGATTCCCCTGAATATTTCCATTCCGTGTTTCTGCGATTCGATAAAGCCGTGCTTTTTCACCGGGTCATAAGGGTGAGCACGTTTTACAGACCACCCTAAAGCCGAAATGGCAGCGCCGAGCTTCGTTTCCATTTCCAGCTGCGCGGGCCAGCAATCTTCATTTGCCTGGGGGCGCAGATCCCCGCTGGCAACCAACCAAACCTCTTTTTGTGAACTCATTTTTTTATTATTGGAATCTAACAAAGTTTATCTCTTTCTTTTTATACCGCTCCGAAGGCCCAAACGACCTTCCTTTCCCGCGTTTTTTTCATAACCTGCCCACGTACCTTTTCCTTAAGATAAGATCGCATAGTTAAGCTGGTGGACTGTATTTTATTTACTGCCGTAAAATTCAAATTTCTACCGGAATACCTCAAAATACTTCTATCTTCTTAGCCAGTTGATGTACTATTTTAGCATGATTATTTTCCTCTTACCCGAAATGATGCTAACTTTCGCGCCTCCTGGTCCCGCGGTATAACCGGAGAATGCGTTACCTGTCTTATGAAGCCTCGTTTTCACAAAATCAACACGCCGCTGGAGAGCTCTTTCTCCCTGGCCCATACGGTAGGCCCGAACTTCGGAAGGATCTGGCATTTCCACCCCGAGCTGGAGCTGCATTATACCATAAAAGGAAAGGGAGTTCGCTTCATAGGCGACAACGTAGATAATTTTTCTGAAGGCGAGCTCATCCTGCTCGGCGAAAACCTGCCTCATACCTGGCGCTGCGACGAGTGCTATTACCAGAATGACCCCGCCGTGCATGTCGAAGCCATTGTCCTGCAGTTTCTGCCGGAATGTCTTGGGAAAGGCTTCTGTGAGCTTCCTGAAACTTATGCTATTTCCAGGCTCTTTGAAAAAGCCGGGCGGGGCATGATCATCGAGGGCTCCGCCAGGACCGACACGATCCGCCTTCTTTATGAAGCCCAGAAAGCAACCGGCATAGAGAGGCTTATCTGCTTTATAAGAATCCTGCAGGTTCTTTCCGAAACGGAAGAGTTTTCGCTGATCGCTTCCGCCCATGCCTTTTACAGGTCGGGCGAAAAAGAAAATATCAGGCTGAACAATATCTACACCTACTCGCTGGCCAATTTCAGAAGGGAAATTTCACTACAGGAAGTGGCGGCCCTCAGTAACCTGAGCGTAACCTCTTTCTGCAGGTACTTTAAAATGATGACCAAAAAATCTTACTACGATTTCCTCATCGAGATCAGGATCAGCCATACCTGCCGGATGCTGATAGAAGACAAATATCCTATTGAAGTGCTTTGCTTTGACTGCGGATTCAATAATGTCTCCAATTTCTACCGCCATTTCAAGCGGGTAACCGGCATGACCCCGCTGGAATACAAAAGGAAATTCCTGGAAAAACGAAGCGCGTAAAACAGGCAACGCCTGCAAAATCATATCACCCCTTCGGGGTTCAAATCCGATAACGATCCATTTGCTATAATCCTGCCAGCCTTTCAGGCTTTTCCCCATGCCAGCCCGAAGGAGTGGCTTCATCCGCCTATCGGTCCAATATTCGTTATCTGAAATCGGACCCTCAGCCGGGTGCCGGCCGGCATCATGCCTCAGGCCGAATTCCGGGCTGCATTGATAATACCGAACATAGCCCTTATGATCAGCTTATTATACAGGTCGGTCTGCTCGGCGGTAAGGTCCGGGTTTTCGGCCAGGAGCTGGAGCGCATACTGCTGTATCGTGATCAGCGGAAGCACGATCCGCTCTCTCATCTTGATCGACTCTTTGGTTACATTATTGCTGTCCAGCAGCTCCTTCTGGCCCGATATTTCGATCAAGGCCGCCTTGGTACGCTCAAATTCCTCGTACATCATCCTCCAGAACTCCCGGTATTCGGGTTCGTTCTCCAGGTACCTGGTCACGGGAAAGAACGATTTGGACAACGCCTGCATCGAGTTTTCGATCAGGGTCCTGAAGAACAGCGATTTTTTATAAAGCGCCTTCAGCTCATCCATTTTCCCTTTGCCTCTCAATTCCTCTACCGCTTCGCCAAACCCGTAGAAGCCCGGCACATTCTGCTTCATCTGCGCCCACGACCCCACAAACGGTATGGCCCGCAAATCTTCAAAACGCAGGCCTTCCCCGTCTTTTTTCCTTTTTGTAGGCCGGCTGCCAATATTCGTCTGCCCGTAAAACCGCAGCGGCGTACGGGTTTCAAGAAAGGGCACAAACGACGGGTGGTTCTTCAGCTTAAGATAGGAAACGTAAGAAGATCCGGCCAGCTCTTCGAGCAAAGCCTTGTCTTTTTCGTTCAGCGGCTCGGTCCGGCCTTCGCTGGTGCCGGCAAAAAGATAGTTCTCAAATCCTGCGGTAAACAGGCGTTCCAGGTTGTAGATCGCTGTCTGAACGGTCCCGTAGTTGGAACTGATCGTCTGCCCCTGGATCGTCAGCTGAATCTCCTTGTCTTCTATATCTTTTCCAAGCGAAGCATAAAAATCCTGGCTGTTGCCGCCGCCTCTCGCGGGAGGTCCTCCCCTGCCGTCGAAAAAGGTAACATTGATCCCGTGTTCGCGCGATACCTTGGTCAGCTGTTCCTTCGCTACGAAAATCGACCAGTTGGCCCTCACATACCCGCCGTCCTTGGTTCCGTCGGAAAAACCTACCATAATGGTCTGCTTGTCGCCGCGGTCGGCCAGGTGCTGCCTGTATTCCGGGATCTCGTACAGCGCCTTCATCACGGCGGGCGCCTGCGCAAGGTCGTCGATAGTTTCAAACAGCGGCACTATATCCAGCGGCACCTTCCCGTTGGGCAGCTTGATCAGGTTCCTGGCAAATGCGTACACCTGGATTACGTTCAGCGCCGAGCTGCAGTTGCTGATCACATACCGGTGAGCCCCGAGAGGACCGTTTTTCTTCTGGATCTTCTTGACGGCATGTATAGACCCGAGGATATCCTTCGTCGTCTCATCTTCATAGTCGTCGATCCGCAGCGGAATGTTGAGCGACAGGAGCAGCTGTATTTTTTTATTTTCGTCCCATTGCGCATACTCGTCATATTTCAGCAGCGGCACCTTCGATTCCAGCCTCCGGAGTATGTCCTCCCAGGCCTTGTCGTGCTTGGTGCTCACCTGCCTGATGTCGAGACTCGCAAAATGGAAGCCGAACAGCTTCAGCTTCAGGATAAACTTGTCAAGGTACTCTACAAACAGTCCCTCATGACGCTCCTGCAAAACTTTCCTGGCGGCCAGCAGCTCTTCCAGCACCTCGTCGGCGCTGCTATACCCATCTTCAACCGGGCCGAAAATAGTGCTGTTCATTTTACGCTCTAGGACCACTATATAATCTTCGACACCCTTGAACGTCAGGCGGCGCTTGATCGTACGGATATCCCGGTAGTAAGTACGGAGCAGGGCGGTGCGCAGCCTGTCGGCCACATCCAGCGTCGCCTGCTTGTCCACGAAAGGATTTCCGTCGCGGTCCCCGCCCGGCCAGAATCCCAGCTGGATAATATTAGGATATTTCCAGCTGTGAGCTTCCAGGTTCAGCGACTGGCACAGCTTCCAGACAATTTCGGAAATGGCGTCATAATATACCCGTTCCAGGAACCAGCACAGGCTTACGGCTTCTTCATACGGCGTAGGCTTCTCCTTGTTAATAAAGCCGGTCTTTCCCAGCTGGAGCAGGAGCCGGTTGACGGACGCAAAATCACTTTCCCGGATGGCCTTTTCAAGGTCGTTGATAATGCCGAGCACTTTCCCGGGATAGAATTGGGTCGGGTGCGCCGTCAGCACGATCCTTACACTGAAATCTGCCAGCTTCCTGATCATCTTTTCCCTCTGGGCGGGAGATTCGATACGGTTTATCAGGAAATTGACCGAGCCTTTACCTTCCAGGTCGTGTGTTTCGTCAAAAGCGGAATCTTCTACCGAATCAAACAAAACCACCTGGCGCTCGATGTATTTGATCATGGAGAATAACAGGTCTATCCGCTGTTTTTCATCGGCAGTTTCCATAAATTCCCCAAAAAAATCTTCGATAATCTCTACGGGAGATTTTCCTTCCGCATAGCCCTCCTCGCATTTTTGCGTTATAAGCGGGAGAATAGAGCCGGTCTGAAAAATCCCTTTATATGGAAGACTCAGGAAAAGACTATTAAAAATATTGTACTTTGTAACAACAGTATCCTGAAAAACGTCATTCATACAACAAAACTTAAAATAAAATTTTAACTTTTCCGTGTTTTGCAAATATAGCGATAAAACTTTTCAGGCTTTCGGATGAGCCTGCAAAAAAGTCTTTTTCAGCTCCTCTATAGCATTATGCGTATACACTTGTGTTGCAGCCAGGCTCGTATGCCCCAGCAGCTCCCTGATCGCATTCAGGTCTGCTCCGCGGTTAAGCAGATGCGTAGCGTATGTATGGCGAAGCAGGTGCGGGCTTTTGTGCGCGATCGACGTAACGGCCGAAAGATACTTCTTCACAAGTCTTTGTACGAAAACCGGGTATAAAGGCGCTCCTTTATCAGTCGTCAGAAGAGGCTGCGACGGCGACTTCGCTTCCAGCCGCACGATATGCTCCCCGATCAAACCGATCAGCCCCGGCGTGACCGGTATGATCAGCTCTTTGGAACGCTTGCCCAAAACCCTGATCGTCGCGTTGGAGAGGCT
>MEDT01000096.1 GCA_001724175.1 Cytophagaceae bacterium SCN 52-12
ATCGTAAGCCTCCTGCTCCGGCACCAGCGACCAGCCTTCAAAAAAGTCGATAGGCTGCTTGATATCGGGGTTCCATACGGGTTTGGGTGTATTGCCGTAGTGCTGGATATAGCACTCCCTCAGGCCGGCTACGGCAGAACCTTTTGTTCCGTCGATCTGGAGCGTCAGCAGGTCGTCGCGGCGGACGCGTACCGTCCAGGAGGAGGTGAAATGGGCGATCACGCCGCCTTCCAGCTCGAATGTAGCGTAACAGGCATCGTCGGCAGTACATTTGTACGGGTTGCCGTTCTCGTCGATCCGTTCCGGAATGTGGGTTGCCCCAAGGCAGGACAATGCTTTCACCTCGCCGAAAAGGTTATCCAGAACATAGCGCCAGTGGCACAGCATGTCTACGATAATCCCCCCGTCGTCTTCCTTGCGGTAGTTCCAGGAGGGCCTTTGAGCCGGGATGGAAGTACCTTCAAACACCCAGTAGCCAAACTCTCCCCTTACAGAAAGGATCTCCCCGAAAAACCCGCTTTCGATCAGGCGTTTTACTTTCAGGAGGCCGGGCAGCCACAGTTTGTCCTGGACCACGCCGTTTTTGATACCTGCTTTTTTGGCCAGCTCATAAAGCTCCAGCGCCTCTTCGGTGGTTGTGCCGGTCGGCTTCTCGCAATACACATGCTTACCGGCTTCTATAGCTTTCTTTACCGCAGCCGCCCTTCTGCCCGTTACCTGGGCATCGAAATAGACCTGGTAAGCCGGATCCGACATCACCGAATCCAGGTCTGTTGTATATTTCTTTACGCCCGATAGCTTGCAGAGCGATTGAAGCTTGGATTCATTGCGACCCACCAGGATCGGGTCTACTTCTATCACATCGCCATTCGGCAATTTTACGCCCCCCTGCTCGATAATAGGCTTGATAGAGCGCAACAGGTGCTGGTTAGTTCCCATACGGCCTGTGACGCCGTTCATGATAATCCCAATTTTATGAACCATCGTAATATTTGTTAGTTTGATTTTCTACTTTATCTGTGTCAGGTAGCTGCCTGTCTCTAAATATTAAGTTTTTTGAAACATTAAGGGATTAAGAGGCATTAAGTTTCCGCGGCTTAATCTGTCTTAATTCCTTAATGGTTATAGTTTTGAAACATTAAGGGATTAAGAGGCATTAAGTTTCTGACAGTTAGCATTTCTCCCTGAATGCGGTTGTGATTTTTTTAAGGTACTCATCCTGGTCCATCTGCCAGTAGATATCCGAGAATATCTCCACTTCATGAAACCCGTGAAAGCCCGCCGCCTCTACCCATGAGCGTATTTTCTTCAGGTCAATGCATCCTTCTCCCATCAGCCCCCTGTCATTGAGCATATCGAGCGTATTGGCTTTCCAGTCGCAAACGTGGTAGGCCAGAAGATGTCCGTTCTTTCCGCAGCGCAATATTTCTTTTTGCAGGTCGCCGTCCCACCACAGGTGGTATACATCGACGGCCACGCCTACAAACCCCGACCCGATGGCTTCGGCCATGTCGTTGGCCTGCCCGAGCGTATTGACTGCCGACCGGTCGGCGGCATACATAGGATGAAGCGGCTCTATGGCCAGCTTGATATTCAGCTCTTCCGCCATGGGCAGGAGCGCCTCTATACCGTCCCTGATCTGCTGACGCGAAACCTCGAGCGACTGCGCCGGCGAAGCCCCGCATACCAGCACGATCAGCGGCGCGCCGAGCTCCGCCGCCTCTTCCAGCTGTCTCTTGTTGTTGTCTATCGCTTTTTTTCTTTCCTCTCCGCCGGGATGAGCAAAAAAGCCGCCTCTTACGTAAGAAACTACTTCCAGGCCGGAAGCCTTTATATGGCCGGCGGCATTTTTCGCTCCTATTCCTTCGAGGCTGCTCTGCCAGACGCTGATCCCACCGATCCCTGCCTCAGCATATTTATCGACTGCCTGCTCCAGCTTCCAGGGTTTATTGGTAATGCTGTGAATGCAGCAACGGGTTAATTCCATATTGTTTGATATTAGTTGTCAGCAGTCAGAAATCAGCTATCAGCCCTTATTCATCGACGCCCCCGTCCGGGCTTATCCATGGTTTGTGTCTCCACAGACCGTTCAGGCATGTTGTTTATTTACGGGTTCCGCCCTGCGGGGACACAGACCGGGGTAGTCATCTTACTGCTCCGGTGTACTGATAATAAGGATCATCGTTGATCAGGCGCTGCAGGTACAACACCACTTCCCTGATATGATAATCTCCCCACATGCACGATTCGCCGCTCGGGATCTTAGCGCCTGCCGGGATGTTGTCCCATCCGTTCGGATGATGGTAAATGGTATGCAGCAATAATCCCTGGTGAGCGGGATCTACCGAAAGATAAGGTTCTTCCAAAAGTGTTCTGACAACGGTAAGCCCTGCCTGGAAATATTTGTTCCCGTTTTCGGAATCTCCTTTTTCAGACAGGTAGCGTCCCAGGCGGAGAAGGCCCTGAGCGCCTATAGCCGAGGCCGAGCTGTCGATCGGCTCGAAGTCGTTGAAAGGTTCCGAAACCCTGGACGTATAATCACCCAAACGATGAATATCCGGCGCTCCCGTATCCCAGTAGGTCACTCCGTCGAGCGAGCTATGCTCCAGGTAAAAATCGCAGGTAGCCCGGGCCGCTTTCAGGAAAACAGCCTCTACAGCCTTCCGGCCGCCGAATGCTTCCAGCTCTTCATCAGCAAACAGGGGCAGGGCTTCCAGCTGCTCGGCAAAGCCGGTCATGGCCCACGCCAATCCACGGGTCCAGGTGGTGAAGCCTGAAAACCCTTGTTGTGAATTGGGACAGCGGTAGTTTCTATCGTTAATATTGAAAATGCTTTCGTGCGCGGTCCTTCCCCACAAATCGTACTGGTCGCGGCCTTCGCCGTAGTAGACGGCGTATTTTGCGGTATTGATGCTATGCCAGATCCCTCTTTCGAGCAGGCTTATCTTTTTATCATTTTCCCCCATCAGTGCATGCCCCAGCAAATGAGACACCATCAGCGCCCGTACCGACCGGATGGTATCTACAAAAAGCGAATGCGGACCATTGAAAGAGTAAATGTATCCTCCCTCCCTGATATCGGTCCACCGATCAGCCTGAACCGCACCGGAGACTTTCAGAGCTACTTCGTAAAAGTTACGCTCCCATTCGTTTTCGGGTATCCTGCCTTCATTCATCAGCCTGACCAGGTTCCCGTAGGTGCTTACGTTGTTAAAGCCATGATCGTGCACGCCGAAGTGCCCTACGTGAAAGGCCATGCGCGCCACAGTCTGCGCTTTGGCAGATTGTAAAAATTTTTCATCGCCGGTTGCATCGTATTGCAATATTTCCGAGCCATAGCGGAAACCTTCCGTCCATTCAGTCCAGCCGCGCACCGAATACTTGCCGTTCACAGTAAATACAGGCGAGCCCTGCGCGGTGTTGTATTCCTTGTTGATAAGCTCAATTTTCTGCGCTGAAAGCTCCCAAAAGCGGTCTATCCGGGATTTGAGGTCTGCAGCTTCGAGTTGCTGGTCTATTCTCATATGCGTTTGTGATCATGCGGGCTGCCAGGTGTCGTAACGGCTTCCAGGCATTCTGAAAACCCGCGACCCTGCGACCGGATTTGGATTAAATACTCTTTAGTAATCGGAAAGTACAAAAATATCAGACATATCCGCACCTATCAAGGTACTATACTGTCAATTCTTGGCACTTTTCCGCATCGAATGACGGTATTCGTTGGGTGAGAGGCCGGTTTTACGTTTGAACATCCGGCTGAAATAAGAGGGATCCTCGATATGAAGCTGATAGGCGATCTCCTTGCTGGTCAGGTTGGTGAAGACGATGAGCCGCTTGGCTTCCAGCAGCAGCCTTTCGAGTATGTAGTCGCTTGCCGTTACATTCAGCGACTTCCGGATCGTCTTGCCCAGGTAATCGGCGGTAACAGACAGCAGGTCGGCATATTGCTGAACGCTATGCATCTCTTTGTAATGCTTTTCCACCAGCTCCTGAAACCGTCCTGCTATGTCGTTGGATGGCCCGGGAGCAGTCGTTTCCGATCCGCCAGCCAGGAGAAGCCGGCATTTCCCCAGAAAAATATGGAGGTAAGCTGCCAGCACGCTGTTTTTCTCTTCACCGCCCTGCAGGTAATCCGACAGCATGTTTTCCAGCAGGTTCCGGAAGTAAGCATGGGAAGCCTCCGACAGGTTCAGTACCGGGGCAGACCATTCGTTGTTCCACCTGTTGGGCTTGAGCGGATCCATGTCCTTGCCCTGTCCGTAGAAAGCGGCATAGTCCTGCGGGAAAGTGATGATGTACCCTACGCATTCCTCGGTAGGCGTCAGCAGGTGTACCTTGCCCGGCGCTATGAAATGAATGCCCGGGGTATGTATCGGGTGGGTATGAAAATCTATTTCATGGAACCCGCTACCGGCTTCAAAAAAAAGGATTTCGCAATACGTATGCCTGTGCGGGAGGTCAGTGGGAAGCGGCGTTACGGGGAGCTGCATGATCGGCAGGCTCCCCGGCATCTCGGGTGTGTTCTTAAACCGGAAAATCTGAAGATCAGGCAGGTCTGCTACCAGCCGGGGCAAGAAATGAACCGGTATATTCTCCATATATAATTCAATAAAAAGCGGGTCAGACGTTCGACTTCCTGCCGCCAAAGCGTTTAAATCCCCGGACGATCCAGACGAGCAAAACGATGCTGAGGAGCGTTGCGATCACCGGCATTAAAACAGAAAGGCCCGAAATACCGAAAGCGGCTACATTCTCTGTCGTGGAAACGACCGGGTTGCCCACTCCTCCCGTAAACTTAGACGAAAAAAGCCTCAGGAGGCCGGTACCCGACTGTACGACCCCGGCCGTGCCCCCGCCTACTATGATGCCCAGCACCCACTGGATGACCGGGTTATCGATCTCCACAAAAGATGTAGTCAGCAATGTACCCGCTATGACCGACGCCGGTATGGCAGCCGTATCGAGCAGGTTGTCGACAAACGGGATATAGTATGCTGCAATTTCCACGGCAGTCGCGGTTAGTAATACGAGGAAGGCCGGCCAGCTGGCAAGCCACGCGAAACCTTCCGACGGGGTGATCCAGCCGTTCATGGCAGCCACGTTGGCGATCAGCGCCGGAACAAAAATCCGGAACCCGGTCGCCGCGCTGAGACCTATCCCGAGACATAGACTAACCAGGAGTTCCATCAGGGCTCTGTGTTTTATTGTTTATGGCCGGCTTATGCCTGCTTTGCGATCTCCTTATACTGCATCCTGTGAAGATTGGCGTACAGTCCTTCTTTCTCCAAAAGGCTCATATGACTTCCTGATTCCACGATCTCACCCTTATCCAGCACCACGATCTTATCGGCTTCCTGGATCGTGCTGAGCCGGTGCGCAATAACGATGGCGGTGCGTCCGCTCATCAGCTTCTCGATCGCCTTCTGGATAAGCTCTTCCGTTTCGCTGTCTACCGACGAGGTCGCTTCATCGAGCACGAGTATTTTAGGATCGTGCACCATCGCCCTTACGAACGAGATGAGCTGCCTCTGTCCTACCGAAAGGCTGCTTCCGCGCTCCCTTACGTTGTACTGGTACCCCCCGGGAAGCTTTTCGATAAAATCGTGCACACCCACCAGCCTGGCCGCTTCGACGATCTGCTCGTGCGTGATCGACTTGTCTCCCATCCGGATATTTCCCTCGATCGTATCCGAGAACAGGAATACATCCTGGAGCACGATCCCGATAGAATGCCTGAGGGCATTCAGGTCGTATTCCCGGATTGGGACGCCGTCGATCCTGATCGTACCGCTGTTGATGTCATAAAAGCGCGTCAGGATGTTGATCACCGACGATTTCCCGGCGCCTGTCGCTCCTACCAGGGCCACGGTCTCGCCTGCGCTTACGCTGAAATTGATGTCTTTCAGCACGAACTGCTCGTCGTTATAGGCAAACCAGACATTGTCGAATTCCACCCTTCCCTCGATCTTGTCCGGAAAATAAGTCCCCGTGTTGGGAGTTACCTCATCGGCGTCCAGGATCTTCAGGATCCTGTCTGTGCTGACGATCCCCATCTGCAATGTGTTGAAACGGTCTGCCAGCTGCCTGATCGGCATAAAAAACAGGTTGTTGAACATCACAAACGCCAGAATAGTACCGAAGCTCATGTCCAGGTTCATGATCTGGTTGGCCCCGTACCACACGATGAGCCCGATGCCTGCGGAAGAGATCACATCGGCAACCGGGTAATAAACGGAATAGTAAAGAATGGAGCGGATGTTGGCTTTGCGGTGGTTTTTATTGATCTCCACGAACTTTTTATACTCCTGCTCCTCGTTGCTGAAAATCTGGACAATGCTCATCCCGGATATGTGCTCCTGGACGAAAGTATTGAGGTTGGCCACGGCGGTCCTGACCTCGTTGAACGAATCCTTGATCTTCTCCTTGAACACATACGTGCTGAACAGCATCAGCGGGATCATGGAAAGGCTCACCAGCGAAAGCCGCCAGTCGGTATAGAACATAACCCCGATAATCAGCACCAGCTGGAGAATATCGCCTACGATGGCGGCCATTCCTTCGCTGAATACTTCAGACAGCGTCTCCACATCCGAAATGGTGCGCGTTACCAGCCGCCCGATGGGCGTATTATCGAAATACTTGAGACGCATGGAAACGATCTTCTCGTATACCTGCATCCTTATATCCATAATGATGTTCTGGCCCAGCCACCCCGAGAGGTAGGTATTGGTAAACTGGACGATCCCACGCAAAGCCAGCGTGCACACCATCACGATCATCATCATCAGCAGGCCGTTCAGATCGCGGCCGGTAATAGGGCCGTCAACCGTATATTTAATGAGCAACGGCATAAGCGGCGCCAGGATGGCGCTGATGATGATCACCGCTATCAGCAGGAAAAACTGCTTCTGATAGGGCCTCACAAATTTATAAAGTCGTTTAAGCGTAGGCAGATCGAAAATCTGACCGCTTTTGGTTTCTTCGTTCACTAGAATCGGTTTATTCTATTGCTTCTGTTTGGGCACAACACCAAAATTACGTCAAAAGTTACAGATATTCCGAAGAAATCGGCTGCCGGATCTGAGCAGGCAACCGCCAGATAGCCGCGTTTCTATTACCATTTTTTGCCGGGATGTTCTACTTTTGATGGTTTTAAACATATACATCATCTTTCCAACCTATATATCGAATGATTACCTACGAGGAAATATTTAAAAACAACAAGAAATGGGCAGAAGAAAAAATCGGGGGTAATCCGGCCTTTTTCGACAGCCTGGCTGCCAACCAGAATCCCGACTACCTGTATATAGGCTGCAGCGACAGCCGGGTTACCGCCGAAGAAGTGATGGGAGCTGCACCGGGTGAAATTTTTGTACACCGCAACATAGCGAATGTCGTGGCCACTATCGACCTGAACGCCATATCAGTGATTTCCTATGCGGTCCAATACCTTGATGTCAAACATATAATCGTCTGCGGGCACTACGGCTGCGGCGGTGTGAAAGCTGCGATGCAGCAGAGCGACATGGGCATTCTGAACCCCTGGCTGAGGAATATACGCGATGTTTACAGGCTTCATGTAGAAGAATTGAATGCCATAAAAAACCTGGAAGAGCGCTACGACCGGCTGGTGGAGCTTAACGTGCAGGAACAGTGCATCAACGTCTCCAAGCTCGCCGTCGTTCAGAAAGCTTACCTGAAGAAGCAATATCCTTCGGTGCATGGCTGGGTTTTCGACATGAGAAACGGCATGCTGAAAGATCTGAAGCTTGATTTTAAAAGAATATTGTCGGAAATCCAGAAAATCTACGACCTGACGGACGAGTGAACCACCCCCGGCCCCTCCTTACCAGGAGGGGAGTCCGTGCTAATCGAGCTTCCGGGATCACGTCCCGGCGTAATTAGCTTTAGTCATGAGGCCTGACTCGGGTCATGATGTCTGATTCGGGGTTTCCCCTCCTGGCAAGGAGGGGTGCCCGAAGGGCGGGGTGGTCTGGGTACCGGATCGTACCCGCTGGTTCCCCAGGGATGGCATTTTGAGAGGCGCCTTAATCCTAAGGCGGTACCTCTCAAAATGCCCCACTCCCTGACGGCCTGGATCATGTATTCAGAGCATGTAGGAGAATGCCTGCATGAAGATGGGAGAAATGGCGAAATGCACCATTGATAAAACCTGACCGGCCCGATGATCAACCATTTAAGCATCCTGCTTCTTATTTAATGTGCGTACGGCTAAGGGCCTTACGATAGCTATTCTCCCAGGTAGGTGACCTCCAATACTTCAAGGTTCCGGATCCCCGCAGGCATCTTCCAGGCTATTTTATTACCTTCCGACAGGCCGATCAGCGCCGAGCCCATAGGCGTAAGCACCGAAATCTTGTTCTGCTTTACATCGGCAAACTGCGGAAGCACTATCGTGATCTGCATTTCCCTGTTGCTGTCAAGATCTTTCACCTTCACCTGTGAATTAAGCCTGACCGCCCCTGACGGCATTTTATCGTTCGGCAGGACCTTTGCCCGCGAGATTTCATAAGATAATGTCATTTCCTGCTGGTTTCCCTGAGCAGAAACATTTTCAGTCAATGCAGTCAACAAACGGTGGTCTTCTTCACTTAAAAGTACCTGATTGGCTTCTCCTTTCATAACCGACTTGGATAAAATTAAACTTGTTTTCTATAAAATCTTTTAAATAATAAAAATTTACCTTCCTGATAAATATGAAAGGTACTATGTCCCCGAATTCAGCAAGCAGATTACCTCTATTCGGGGGCTAACAAAAAAAAGCTTTGGGAGTGGGGAAAAAGTGACGCTGTCTGGCTGAACCAGCCTTTCCCGGTACAGGCAGAGATAATACGTCCGGGTACGCGGGCACAATAGTTTCCCGCGTCGTCGAAAGACAATATATACTGGTACCTGTACTCATTTTTCAAGTCTGAACTTATTAAACCCCCGCTTCGCGATAAAAGTTCTCCGGGCGGGCAGAATTTTGCACAAAAAATCCCCGGCTAAAAAACCGGGGATAAGATAGATCCCGATGCTACAAAAGAAATACCGGCTGCTCAACCGGCGGGCTTAATGCTCTTTCAAAAGGAATATCTGCAGGTAATTTTCCCCATCCTCTCCTTTTATGTGCCTGTTAAAAGCAAGCGTTTTTCCGTCATACGACCATACGACGGCTCCCGTCGGCGCGCTGTCGCCGGGATATTTCTGACTGATCCTTTCGGTACGGCCTGTTTCCACGTCGGTCACAAATACGCTGTTATCGCCTATGTAGGCCACTCTTTTCCCGTCACGGCTGAAATTGAAAGGGCCTTTTACGGAGAATTCGTTGTTAGTGACCTTTCTTACGTCGCCTCCGTTCGGCGACACCACATGAAATTGTATCACTCCCTTCTCATCCGCTGCCAGGAATCCTATTTTTTCCCCGTCGGACGAGGACCGCAGCCAGTGCCGCGGCTTGTTGCTTACCCCTCTTTCCAGCCGGGTGATCCTTCTCGATACGAGCGCCTTCGGTACGGGCAGCCTTACGCCCGGATCTGGTGATATTTCGAGGTCGTCTATTTTGTCCAGCAGGTCATCGGGAATATCGACTACAAAGATTTCGGTTTTTGTATTGCCCGCTTCATCCCTTACGTTTCCCTGGTAAGCGATAGCATGCTTCTGCCGTGTGCCGTCGCTTTTTACATACCCGTTTGCTCCGATCCAGCACTCATCAAAAGCCTTGTCGACCTCGTCGCTTCCCGGCTTCGGGTTATCCTTTACTTCCGCGACGATCACCGAAAACATTTCGCCGTCGTTATTCTCCAGGCTCCCGTCATCGGGCACCGAAACGCTGCGTCCGGGCACCATGATGCCGATGGTACGCAGATCCTGCGCCGCGCTGCCCTTTTTGGCAGTCTGCTCGATCAGGTAGTCATTATACGTGTAGCTGATCCACCCGTCGCTGCTCCACGTATGGGCGTGCGTCCCGCCCCGTAAAGCTCCCTTCACAAAAGGCGGATTCATGCTCCGCGCATCCAGGAAAATGGGCTTCATCGGGTTATTGATATCCACGGCAACCCCGGTTCGCCTGGTCATTGCATATGGATTCTCCTCGTTTGCATTCCGGATACCATGGATGAACAGCACCCTGTCGCCGGCGGGGGAAAAGGTCACCGCGCCCAGGCCGGGCCCGAATTCGGTCTGGTTTTCGGTTTTGTACAATGTCCTGATCTCCCCGGTTCCGGTATTCACCATGGCAACCTCTCCCGCGGCCCCGATCCCGGAATCCACCGACCTCGAGTCGTACACGATCCACTTATCGTCAGGCGAAAAGACTTCAGTAGAATTGATACAATGCCCGGACGGATCCTTTGTCAGCTGTATTTCCTGGTATGATTTCATAGTCGATTGCGATGTACAGGCAGCCAGCGCGAGCGGTACGGCCGCCCACATCAGCTTCTTTTTATACTCAGGGTAATGTCCCGCCCGGTACATAATGCTGTTAGTTAGAATTGGACATCAGATAAGCCGATTTCAGACCTGAGCGCCTGGTAACGGTCATAAAAACGATCGACATTCCCGGCTACCTCCGTAGTAAAATCACCTACTTTCCTGCGGGTCGTAAGACCTATATCAAACCCTCTTTTGCGAAGGAAGTACTTGGCGATAATCGGGTATACATCGTGCATTACATCCATATTATCGACAAAGAAACGCTGTACAAGATCAACCTGCCCCTGCGTCGAAGGATCCGCGAAGTTGTCGCACAGCCATACGACCAGCTCCGGCACGAAATTTCCCTGGATACACGACAAACCGGCTGCGCCCGCCACCTGCGACGCCACGGCATTTACCATGTAGGCATCGTACAGCTCGAACTGCTTTCCGGCGGTGAGCTGTATCTTGCGCGTCACCGAATCGATATCCAGCGAAGTATCTTTATGATAGACCACCCTGCTGGTATCGACATATTTCTTCAATTGTTCGGGGCTCAGCACTCTTTTATAAGGAACAGGGCATTCGTAAAAGCCCAAAGGGATCTGCCCGGTAAGCCCGATCAGCTCTTCCACGCGGGCGTCCAGCACCTCATCCGGCTCGTTTTCCTCAGCGAGCAGGCTTGTGATGACGATTACCGCGTCGGCGCCCGTTTCATGGATCTTTTTCACGAAATCGGCCTGACCCGCCACAGCGCCGCCGAAAGTACCGGTGCTCACTACCGGCACCTGTCCGGCCGCCACATCCACCACGTGCTTCGTAACCCGGAGACGCTCCTCTTCCGAAAGCTCGAACATCTCGCTCGAAAGACAGTTGGCAAAAAGGCCTTTCGATCCGGCTTTCAGGTAAAACTCAGTCAATGCTGTTAGTTGCTTATAATCGATCTCCCCGTTTTCCTTGAAAGGCGTAATCATTACAGGGACAAACTTTCCTTTTACTGACATAATTTTTTGATTTAATAAACTCCGGTTTTGTAAGGCATTTTTGTATTCTTAATTAAGCTTTCCTCCTCATTTTGGTTAGGATCACGCCGGCCAGGAAGATCGTAAGCGTACCTATTATAATGGTCATATTGACGTGCAGCGGATTCTTCAGATGCGCATATTCTTCGGGGAAATGCTTGGAAAGCGTCATCCAGATAATGACGAGCACCCCGATAATGGCAGCCGTAAGGCCTTCGTGGCTGTTGGTCTGCTTGCTGATGATCCCCAGTAGAAAAATGCCGAGCATGCCCGCGGCGAAAATGCCCGAAAGCTCCCACCACATATCCAGGATGCTTTTGGCGCCGATCATGGCGATACCGGTAAACATACCGGCCAGGCCGAACACCACGGTACCGATATACAGAACCCTCATTTTCCGGGAATCGGTAGCATTCCTGTTAAAGTAACGCTGGTAAATATCTTCGGAGAAAACCGTCGCCGAAGCATTCATCCCTGAGCTGATGGTGCTCATCGCCGCGGCCAGGATCGCCGATACGATCAGCCCTACCAGGCCCGTGGGTATTTTGTTTACCATAAAGTAAGGCATCACTTTGTCGCCGTAATCGGCCGGCTGCAGGGTGGCCGCCATCCTGGCGATCTCCTCCGCCGACGCTCCGGCCGGCAGCAGCTCAGCGGCCGCCTGCTCCTTCACTACGGTCAGCAATTCGGGATGCACCTGGAAATAGGCGAACAGGCAGCTTCCTATGATAAAAAACACCAGCGATACCGGGACGTACAGCCATACGCACAGCCATATGGACGAAACGGCTTCTTTGGAAGAACGGGCAGTATGATACCGCTGTACATAATTCTGGTCCATCCCGAAGTTGTTGAGGTTGATAAAGAAGCCGTACAGCAATATCACCCAGAACGACGACGTTGTAAAATCCGGGGAAAAGCTTCCGAGGCTGAATTTGTCGCCGGCTTTACCGATCTCAATAATTTCAGAAACCCCGCCCGGTACTCCTTTTATCACAAGGTACATAATGAGAAATGCGCCGAGCGTCTTGACAATTCCCTGCACGACTTCCGTCCATATGACGGCCTCGATACCGCCAAGCACCGTATAGATTATAATACATACGCCGACTACCAGCATCACGGTGCTCATCGAAATCCCGGTCAGCGCCTGGAGGCTCAGCGCGATCCCGAAGAAAATAGATCCCATGCGCGCCAGCTGCGTCAGCAGGAAACAAGCCACGGCATAGGTACGCGCCCAGGGCCCGAAGCGATGCTCCAGGTGGGTGTAGGCCGAAACTTCGCCGGAGGTACGATAAAAAGGTACAAAATATTTAGCCGCTACCCAGGCCGACAGCGGCATGGCCAGGCTAAAGACAAAGGCGTTCCAGTTGCTGCCGAAAGCCTTGCCCGGAACGCCCAGGAAAGTATTGCTGCTTAAAAACGTGGCGTAGATCGAGAGCCCGATCGCCCATCCTGGAATAGAGCCGCCGGCCTTGGTGAACTGTTCCGATCCCTGGGATTTTCTCGAAAAATAGAAGCCTACAAGTATCATTGAGAGCAGGTAGACACCGATGACGGCCAGGTCGAAAATGGGTAAATTATTCATAGGTAATTTGGAAAAACAGGTCTTTGGAATGTAATACCCGTGGGGTACCGCAAAAGTACCTCCCAGGCAGGCGGCATTATTTCATTTTTTTTGCAAGTTATTGTAGGATACTATCATCAGCGGCCAGGGCGGTGTCGCCGGTAGGATCCCGGGGCGTGCAGGCCGCGCCAGCTTCCTTACACCACGGCATAAAGTAGTTTTTGTTTGGCAAAAAAGCGTAAAAAGTCCGCAAAAATGGCTATTTTTGCACTTCTTCACGCTGATCATCCGCTTTGCCGACTGTTTTGGAAGGCCTGAAACGGGGGGCTTTTTCGCCCGCCGGCCCGCGGACAAATCGTAGTCAATATGATGAATATCCTTTCAATTTTTGATCTCCTGCACGAGCAGTGCTACCAGTTCCTTCTCACCCTTCGCTTCACAGATAACAGTGCAAAAATCTTCAACATCCTCCTGCTGAGCATTCTTATCCTTTGCCTCTCCTGGCTTATCGATAAGCTGGTCAACCTGGTGCTTACAAAATCCCTGAGGTCTTTCAGAAGCGAAAGGCTGCAGCCCTTTTTTACGGCGCTGATCAACAACCAGGTCGTGAGAAAGACCGGCCACCTCATCCCTCTGATCGTATTCTATAATGCCGTTCCGGGCATTTTCAGGCACTTCCCTCAATTGACTCCTCCCACGCTCGGCTTCGTCAATATCCTGATCATTTTACTGATCGCCGGCATATTCAAAAAGGTATTCCGTTCGGTTACGGATATAGCCGAAACCAGGCCGGGCTTCAGGGATAAGCCCCTTGAGAGCTACCACCAGGTGGTAAGCCTGCTGCTCAACTTCATTGCGCTCATTCTTATTTTCTCACAGGTAACCGGCAAGGAAGTATGGACTTTCTTCACAGCCATGGGCGCTATGTCGGCCGTTCTGATGCTGGTGTTCAAAGACACCATCATGGGATTTGTCGCCAGCGTCCAGGTGACGACCAACGACATGGTAAGAATAGGCGACTGGGTGGAAATGCCGAAATACGGGGCAGACGGCGACGTGACGGAGATTACGCTCAATACAGTGAAGGTTCAGAATTTCGACAAAACGATTACTACCATTCCCACCTACGCGCTGATTGCCGATTCTTTCAAGAACTGGCGTGGAATGAGTGAAACAGGTGCGAGACGCATCAAGAGAGCCGTCAATATCAAGATGAGCTCCGTCAGGTTCCTGCAAGACGAAGAGCTTGAAAAATATCGTCACATACAGCTGCTGGCGCCGGTTCTTACCGAAAGACAAAGGGAAATCGAGGCCTACAACAACAGTCTGAAAGCAGACAAACAGATCCCGATCAACGGCCGCCATCTTACCAATCTTGGTCTCTTCCGCCAATACCTTACCGAATACCTTCGCAAACACCCGAAGCTGAATAAACAGCTGACTTCTATGGTCAGGCAGCTGGCGCCTGCCGATACAGGCATCCCTCTCGAGCTTTATGTCTTTACGGCTACCACGGTCTGGGTAGAATACGAAGGCATCATGGCCGATATTTTTGACCATGTCATTGCCGCCGCTCCCTACTTCGACCTCGAGATCTTCGAGCAGCCTACAGGAAAAGACCTGGGGTCCATGCTGAAAAACGCCGTATCTCCTTCTCACTGAATAGCCTCCGGGATGAGGAAATCACGGTACATTCACTTTTTTTATTTATTTTATCTAACAACTGTAAGTATTTAGCTCCCGTCACTTGTCTTGCTTCTGAAGGGGAAGAAATCTTCCCGAACAGAAATATTGTCTTTTGGCAGAGCCGATGAACCCACTTGTCCCCGATGAGGAAAATCATGATCTGAAGAGCAGGCCCGGTATTGACGACAATGCAGCCTTCCCGTCGGACCTGGATGAAGTCTTCATAAGAAGAACGCTGATCAGCAACCCTGAACAGGGTATGGAATTGCTCTACCTCCGCTACTACCAGCCCCTGTGCACGCACGCCGTAAAATTTGTGCGCTGCAGGCAGGTCGCGGAAGATATCGTCTCAGACATCTTCTATACCTTCTATACCAGGCGTATGTTCGAAAAAATCACCGATTCTTACCGCGCCTACCTCTTCCGCGCGGTAAGGAACAGGGGATATAACTACTTACGCTGGGAGCTGGACAAAAATGCAGACCTGGAAGACGACAACCGCTTCAACGCGCCCGAACACCAGCAGCCTGACATGATCACGCAGTACGAAGAGCTTTACCAGGACGTGGAAAAAGCCATCGAGCTGCTCCCGCACCAGCGAAAATCAATTTACCTGCAATTCCAGTTTGAAGGAAAGCCGGTCAAGGAGATCGCAAAGGAACTGCTGCTCTCCACCAGGACGATAGAAACCCAGATCTACCGGGCCAAACAAACCATACGTGACTACGTAAGATCCAGGTGGCTGCCCGCCCTCCTGCTGTTTTCAATTCTTTTATTTTGACAAGAAAGGTCTTTCTGACTGCATCGCCAATATGAAACCGACGATTTCCAGGGATTTTATTTTTGAATATTTCAGCGGTAGAGCCACCTCCATCCAAAAACAGCTCATTGATAAATGGGTAAAAGACCCTTCCAACGAGGATGCTTTCTATCGTTATCTTGAAGAATGGGAACGCCTGCATCCGCAGTACGTCGTCGATGTGCCCGAAGGCATAAGAAACTTCAGAAAGCTCCTGAAAGAGACAGCTCCTGCTGCCGGGGAAGAGATCCCGCAGGCAGCTCCTGCACGGAGAAGGTCCATAAAAGCCTGGATCCTCGCAGCTTCCGTTACATTGCTGCTGGTTTCAGCGGCCTGGTTCGGCAGGGAATCGATATTGTATACAGCTTACCGCACCAACCCGGGGGAAGTGAAGCCCTATGAGCTTCCCGACGGAAGCGTCGTCACGCTCAATGCCAACTCGCGGCTCACCGTTTCCCGGTTCTGGACCATCACGGGCAACAGGGAGGTTTTCCTCAGCGGCGAAGCCGAATTCAAAGTGAGACGCACCGAAGAGGGCCGCAAGTTCACAGTCAGGACAAATAACGACGTGGAAATCGTAGTGCTGGGTACCATCTTCACTGTTTTCAACCGGCACAAACGTACGGCGGTCACCCTTAACGAAGGGAAGGTGCAGCTCACCCACCAGGTCGGCAATACCATCAAAACAATAGAGATGGCCCCCGGCGACAAGATCATGGTCGAAGCCAATCGCCCGGCAGTCGTCGAGAGCGGGAAAGATCCTGCCAAAACCACGCTCTGGAAAGAGAAGCGCTTCGAGTTCGATCAGACCTCGCTGGAAAACATTTCCGGCATCATGAATGACTACTATAACCTCACGGCCGCTTTTGCCGACACCGATGTGCGGTCGCAGACGATAACAGGCTCTTTCGTGGCGGCTAATGCCGACGAATTCCTGGAATCGATATGCCTTCTGAACGGGCTCCGGTACCAGAAGTCAGGACAAATCGTAACCTTTTACAAAGAAAATCACTAATCTATGGCGGTTCGTATGAAAAACACCTTAGTCAAACTCGCAGCTTTGCTGGTATTTGCAGCCTGTAACGCCGGAGCGCGGTATTCGGGCGCCCAGGTACTCGCCTACGGGAAAACACCATCCAACGCTTTTCAAAAAGTAGCAGCCCCCACGATGCAGCTGAAAGACGCCCTGCTCGCCCTGAAGGCGCATTACAAGGTCGATATCGTCTTTGCCGACCACCTGGTCAAAGGACGTGTAGTCCCGGCCAGCGTCATTTACCAGAAAAGCCAGCTGGAAACCGACCTGGGCGAAATACTGAACCTGCACGGACTGACCTACCGCCGGGGAAAAAGCGGCTCCTACATTGTCGTCGCCGGCGATAGCGCCAGAAAGCCGAAAGCCATCCGGGCCGGGCATACCAGCCCGGACGGGCGGCAAAGCCTGATGATCAATACCCATCCGGAAAAAAGTACGGAGCCCGGGGTTATATTCACTGAAACCGATCTCGCTGCTCTCAGCCATACCGTCACCGGCCGCATCACCGACGCGGAAACAAATGAGCCGTTGCCCGGGGTAAGCATTATTTTAAAAGGTACCCAGCTGGGTACAATTTCGGAAATAAACGGGAGTTACAGCCTGACCGCACCCGATGAGCAGAAAGCCGGCGGCATCCTGGTATTTTCCTTTGTCGGCTATCAAAACCAGGAGGTATCCATAGGCAGCAGGAGTGTAATCGACATCAGCCTGAAGGCCGACCTTAAAGCATTGGAGGAAATCGTGGTGGTAGGATACGGTACGCAGAAAAGAGCCGATATTACCGGGGCCGTGTCTTCCGTGAGCGCCAGGGACATACAGGGTATGCCCACCCCCAGCCTCGACGGCGCGCTTGCGGGAAAGATGCCGGGCGTACAGGTATCCCAGACCACCGGCACACCGGGCGGAGGCCTCACGGTACGGGTGAGGGGCACGGGGTCGATCGGAGCAGGCAATGAGCCGTTGTACGTGATAGACGGGTTCCCGGTTACGGCTACCTACAACCAGTCCAGCAACCCCCTGAGCAGCATCAATCCCAATGACATCGAATCCATCGAAGTGCTGAAAGACGCCTCGTCTACCGCGATATACGGCTCAAGAGGATCGAACGGAGTGGTGCTGATCACTACAAAGGGCGGAAAATCGGGCAAGATGAAGGTCGATCTCGAAACCTACATCGGCTTCCAGCAGGTCACTCACAAGATGAAGCTTATGAATGCCCGGGAATTCGCCCAGTATATCATCGACTCAAGAAATAACGCCTGGGTGGATATAGGCGGAGATCCTTCCGCACCCAACTCGCAGCGGGCCGCCATCTACCAGATCCTTCCCGCGCTTCAAAACCCCGATGCGCTGGGAGAAGGCACCGACTGGCAGGATGAGGTTTTCAGAACTGCCCCCATACACAACCTGCAAGCTACCGTTTCAGGAGGGAGCGACAAGATACGCTACATGGTTTCCGGCGGGTATTTCAAGCAGGACGGGATCATCATCAACTCTGATTTTCAACGCTACTCCTTCCGGATAAACCTTGAAGCCCAGGCGACCAGGCGCTTTAAGATGGGCGTCAACCTGGCGCCGTCCTATACGACCAGCAACCCGACCGATTCGGAGGGGCATTTCGGATCGGGAGCTATCGTGCTATCGGCCCTGATGATGCCCCCGCACCTGCCTGTCTTTGACGAAAACGGGGAGTATACTACGGGTATTACCCTTGGAAACGGCTTCAGCAGCCTTGAAAACCCGGTAAAATCCGCTATGGGAAAAAAGAGGCGGATCAACGAGCTAAGGCTCCTCGGCACTGCCTACGGCGAGTATGAAATACTGAACGGGCTCAGCTACAAGCTCCTGGTAGGCGCCGATCTCCAGAACCGTAACGAACGGGCTTTCAATCCTTCGTTTGTAGGCAGGGACGGCACGCCGCCGCCCGTCATTCCCTTCGGCTCGTTCGATTCCCGTTATTCCAATAACGTGCTCATCGAGCATACCCTGAATTATTCAAAAGATTTCGGAGCGCACAGCCTTAACGCGCTCGGCGGCTTTACGGCTCAAAAAGAGTTCCTGCATAAATCAGCTATCAATTCTACCAATTTTCCGAATGACCTGGTCGAAACACTGAACGCCGGGATCGTCTCTTCCGCCAATACCACCGCCGAAGAATGGTCCCTGCTATCCTACCTGGCAAGGGTCAACTACTCGTATAAAAGCAAATACCTGCTTACCGCCACCATCAGGAGAGACGGCTCTTCAAGATTCGGCCAAAACAATAAATGGGGTACTTTCCCCTCCGTCTCGGCCGGTTGGAGAATTTCGGAAGAAGCTTTCATGAGCAGCCTGTCACAGGTAAATGAGCTGAAGCTCAGGGCCAGCTACGGCTTTACCGGGAACAACTTCATCGGCAACTACGACCACATCGGCCTGCTGGCGATCCGGAATACCGTCTTCGGCGGAAGCGGCGGAACCGTCGTAAACGGCATTGCGCCCAGCTCCATCAGCAACCCCGATCTCAGCTGGGAACGCAACCGGCAGTTTGACCTCGGCCTTGAAATGGGCCTGTTCCAGAACCGGATTTTCGTGGTTACCGATTTCTACGAAAAAATCACCTCGGATCTCCTCCTGAACGTGCCTACTCCTTCCATTACAGGGTATACCTCCGCCCGCCAGAACATCGGAAGGGTACGCAACAGGGGATGGGAGCTGGCCGTCTCCTCCAGGAACTTCGTCAATAAGTTCCAATGGACAACCGACTTCAATATCGCATTCAACCGCAACCAGGTACAGGCGCTCGGGCCGAGCGGGGAGCCGATTTTCGGAAATTACCAGCTGACCAACAGCCATATTTCCAGCATAGGGCATTCTTTGGGGAATTATTACGGATACATGGTAGAGGGCATCTTCCAGACCCAGGAGGAAATCGACAACAGCCCGCACTTCACCGATTCAAGACCCGGACAATTTAAATTCAAGGATGTCAACAACGACGGCGTCCTTTCCGTCGACGATCGCACGAGCCTCGGCAGCCCGCATCCCGACTTTATTTTCGGGCTCACCAATAGCTTTTCCTACAAAGGCTTCGATCTCAATGTCCTGATCCAGGGCGTTCAGGGCAACGAGATCCTTCACCTCGGGCGCCGGTTCTATGCCAATTATGCCGGAACGGCAAACGCCCTGAAAGAGCTCACAAATTCCTGGAAATCGCCGCAGGAGCCGGGCGACGGCAAAACACCGAGGGTAAACCGGGATCTTTCCAGGTATGCCAGCAGCAATGCCAGCGCCAACATCTCGTCTACCCACGTGGAAGACGGCTCCTTTGTACGTATCCGGAATATTTCGCTCGGCTATAACCTGCCCCAGGCTGTCGCCAATAAAGTCGCGCTGAGAACGGCACGGATCTATGTGAATATGCAGAATCCCGTTACATGGACCAAATATACCGGCTATAATCCCGAAGTGAGCACCGGCGGAGCAGATCCTTTGACACCCGGGGCAGACTATGGAGGCTACCCTATCGCCAAGGTTTTCACACTGGGCCTGAATGTAGGATTTTAGGGATTAAAACAATCAGAAAGATATGAAAAAGATAGAATTATATTGCTGCATAACTTTACTGGCCCTCAGCCAGGGTTGCAACAGTGACTTCCTCAACCTGGCGCCCATCTCCAACACCAACAACGTCAACTTCTACCGGAACGCCGACGACATGCTGAATGCCGTCAACGCAGCATATTCCGGGCTCCGCCTGAGCGGGGTATATAACTCAGCCATGTATGCGATCGGGGAAATCCGGTCAGACAATACAGAGATCCTCGACGCGCAGGCAGGGATCGAGGTTACGCAGATCGACGCCTTTACCACGCTGACCAACAACAGCGCGATCAATACCATGTGGAATCAGCACTACCAGGCTATTCTTTACTGCAATACCGTCATAGACCGCATCACGAACGTAGAGATGAGCCAGGCGCTGAAAGACCGGTATACCGCGGAAGCTCTTTTCCTGAGAAGCCTGCTCTATTTCAACCTGGTAAGATCTTTCGGCGACGTCCCGCTGGTGCTGAAAGAAACGACCGACGTACAGGAAGGATATACCTACGGCCGGGCTCCTGTAGCAGATGTATATGCCAGGATCGAGGCCGATCTGCAGACCGCCGAAGCCAATCTGCCTGCCTCCTACACCGGCAATGACATCGGCCGGGCTACTTCCGGCGCAGCGAAAGGGCTCCTTGCGAAAGTTTACCTGACGCAGAAAAAATGGGATCAGGCCGCGTCCAAAACGGGTGAGATTATTTCGTCGGGCACGTACAGCCTGCTCAGCAATTATGCCGATATCTTTGCGATAAGCAACAAAAACAACAAAGAGTCGCTGTTTGAGGTGCAATATAAAAAAGGAGGCTTCGGCCTGGGCAGTCCTTTCAACAACGCTTTTGCGCCGCGGCTTTCGGGCGTGGTCGTCACCACGATCGGGGCCGGAGGCGGCCAGAACCACCCTACCGCCGAGCTCATCGGGTCTTATGAAAGCGGCGACCTGCGAAAAGATATTTCCCTCGCTACCGGCTACCAGAACGGGAGCACCTTCGTAGCCGTTCCTTATGTAAAAAAATACCTCGACCCGGCTCCCTTCGCCGCAGGCGATGCCGATAACAACTGGCCGGTCCTCCGCTATGCAGACGTCCTCCTTATGCGCGCGGAAGCGCTCAACGAGCTGTCGGACACCCTCGGCCTGCCCGAGCTGGCCGACGT
>MEDT01000097.1 GCA_001724175.1 Cytophagaceae bacterium SCN 52-12
CAGCGGAGCCCGGAAAACCTTACGGTGTGCTGAGTGCTGCCGATTATGCCTATGCAAGGGACGCCCAGGGCAACAGGCTGATCGACAGCGATGGTCTGCCGGTGGTAAAATCTGTTGCTACGCTTGAGATCGGAAATGCAAATCCTAAATGGACCGGCGGTTTTGCCAACAACTTTTTCTTCAAGGGATTCTCTCTCAGCACGTTGATAGACATGCGCAAGGGCGGGGTCATTTTCTCTCAGGGACGCGTGCAGGAGGCTGCTTACGGTACTTCGAAACGGACGCTTGAAGGCAGGGAAGGCGGCTTGCTCGTGGATGGAGTGAAGGCCGTCCGGCAGGCAGACGGGACCTGGGTAAGCACCGGCGAGAAAAACGATGTAACGACGACATCGCAGGCGTTCTGGAACCGGGTTGCGGCAGATAAGGGTTTTGCGGTAGCGGAAGAGTTCATCTACGACGCCAGCTATATTGCAATCCGCGAATTGAGGCTTGCCTACCAGCTTCCGGCAAAGTGGTTTGCCACTACAAAGGTCTTTTCGGGAGCGTCGCTGGCCGTGTACGGGAGAAACCTGGGCTACCTGGAGCGGCATACCGATGGTTTTTCCCCGGAAAATGCCTCTGTGAACGTAAACAGCGGAACGATCGGCATGGAGGGACACTCGCTCCCGATGATGAAAACATTTGGGTTCGATGTTAATGTCAGGTTTTAAACACATGAAATAGCTATGAGCAATCAGAAATCAGCTATCGGCCGCGCGGCTGACTGCTGGCTGCTGAAAGCCGATAACTTTTATACAAAATGAAAACAATTCAATCTATACGCAGAAAATTTGCGCTTCTGGGATTAATAGCAGCGTTGTCCGCCTGCACGGAAGGCTTCGAAGAGCTGAATACATCGCCGACCCAGCCGGCGACGGTTCCGCCGGAATATGTTCTTTCGAACGTGCAGCTCGGCGGGCTGCTGACTGAAGGAGCCAACTGGTGGCAGGTAGGCTCGTGGATCCAGCAGTGGGCGAGCGGGAACCTTTCCGCCCCGTCCCAGTACCTGGAAGACCGCGATATCTACGAAACCCGTAACTGGGCGGCCCACTACGGGTATATTCACAACCTGGCCCAGATCAGGAACCGCCTGCTGAAAGGACAGGAAGAAACGCCCGCCGGGAAGACCAAGCTGGCCATCGCCAAAATCAACGAGCTGTATATCTGGCAAAGAATGACCGATTTCTGGGGAGATATCCCGTATTCCCAGACAGGACTGCCTGAAGCGGAAATCATATTGACGCCAAAATACGACACACAGGAAGAGATTTATAAATCCATGCTTTCGGAGCTCGACCTGGCTATGGGTCGGCTCAGCAGCTCTGACCTGTCATACGGCAATGCGGATCTGGTCTATAAAGGCAACGTCAACGCCTGGCGAAAATTCGGCAATATGCTGAAGCTGAGGCTGGGATTCCGGCTGCGCTATGTAGACCCGGCGTTGTCGCGCAAAACTGTAGAGGAAGCGCTCGCAGGTCCTATCTTCGAAAGCAATGCCGACAATGCCGCGATGCCGACCAATCCGCAGGACGGCTTTGCGCTGGGTTATCATCCTGTCATAGGCGGCTATAACGGGAGCAAGGAGCTGAACCAGTTGGGGGCGCCCTTCATCGACATGCTGCTGGCCAAAAAAGATCCGAGGCTTCCCAGGATTGCAGAACCGACGGAGAATTCGAAAAAAGAAGGTAAACCTGTTTACAGGGGCCTGGGCGTGGCGCTCGGGCAAAATGTAATTATCAACCGGGATGATTACTCTTACGGGACGATCTCTATCTACGACGACAGGAAGTCTACCTTCCCGTACCTGTTTATGGCCTACTCCGACCTATGTTTCTACAAGGCCGAAGCTGCATTGCTGGGATGGGCAGGACTGACCCCCGCCCAAGCGGAGAAGTTCTACCAGGATGGTATTACCGCAGCGATGAAAGTGCAGCCCTATAGCATCGCCGACGCCGCCATTGCTACTTACCTCGAGACGGAGGGAGCGCTTACAGGTACTGATGAAGAAAAGCTCGAAAAGATCATGAACCAGAAATGGATCAGCCTTTTCATGCGCCATTATGAAGCTTATGCGGAGTGGCGCCGCACGGGATACCCCAAGCTGGTCCCGGGCCCTAACCAGGGCGTGACCAACGGGACTATCCCGCGAAGGGCTGTTTATTCAGGAAGCGAACGTTTCCGTAATCACGACGAATATAAGGCGGCCGCCGGAAGAATGTCGAACGGAGATACCTACGTTAGCAAGGTCTGGTGGGATAAGAAGTAGCAGCCGCCAGGATACGCCACGAGCAACGCAGGCAATACAAAGCCATCAGTTTATTCCGGCAGGATAGAACTGATGGCTTTACTGATTTTTTAACGCCTGCCTTACAGCATCCTTTTTAAGTCTTGAAACCGGTATTTTGCTCCCGTCTTCCAGCAGGAGATAGCCGCTGTCTTCCTTCAGCAGGCTTTTTACAAACGTGCGGTTCACCAGGTGCGAATGATGGCAGCGGATAAAGCCGTATCCCGACAGCATCTCGTCATATTCAAACATCGGGCGCGAGACGAGCACCTGCTCGCCGCCGAGCAGGAAGAACGTCGTATAGTTATTTTCAGCCTGGCAGCGGATAATATGGCCGGTTTTGACGAAGCGGGTTTCTTTGGCGGAAGAAAGGCCGATCCGGTGCTCGGGTTTCTGGTGCCGGTCCACCAGCAGTTGCATCAGGTTTTTGAGCTGCACATTCTGCTTTTTCTCCCCGATCTTTTCTCCGGCGCGCCTTACGGCGTTTTGTAGTTCAGCCGGGTCGATAGGTTTAAGCAGGTAGTCGATGGCCGAAAACCGTATCGCCTGTATTCCATATTGATCGAAGCCTGTTACGAAGATCACTTCGAAGTCGTAATGAGGAAGGGATTTTAAAAGGTCGAAGCCGTTTTGCCCGGGCATCTGGATATCCAGGAATACCAGCTCCGGTTCCAGGGTAGTGATCACCTCCAGTCCTTCCGCAGCATTCCCGGCTTGCCCAATGACTGCTACTTCAGGGCAATAGTGCCTGAGCAGCGCTGTCAGGTTATCAATATTATTTACTTCATCGTCGATCGTTACAGCGCGTATCATAGCCATTTTTTAAAGATCAGCACCACTTCAGTGCCCTCAGGTCCCGAAGAAATATTCATCGAAATCCGGTGGCGTTGTTTATTGAGGAGCCTGATCCGTTCTTGTGTCAGTGAAAGGCCTTTTCCTTCTGAAGTCGTGCCGGGCTTAAATCCTCTGCCATTGTCTTTTATAGATATGAAGAGATCGGAACCATCACCGCTGAACTTTATCGTTAATTGCCCCGCATTACCCAGGCTTGCGATCCCATGTTTGATAGCGTTCTCTACTGCGGGCTGGATAAGCAGTGATGGGATTTCGGTATGTTGTACCCAGCTGATCAGCTCATCCGTCACAATTTCGTAACTAAATCCGAAACGGAGCTGTTCCAGTCTGACGTAGTTGTCAATGTTGGTGATCTCGACGGACAGCGGTACCATTTCCTTGCCCGAATCGTTAAGTGTATTTCTCAATAGCCTGCTGAACCCGCTCAGGTAGTCATTGGCTTTTTCTGTCTCGTTTTTGTTGATGAGCCCCTGCAACGAGCTCAGTGCATTGAAGACAAAATGCGGGTTCAACTGCGACTGTATGGCTTGCAGCTCCAGGTTGGCCTTTTGCGCTTCGGTCGCAGCTTTTCTAAGCCGCTTCCGGATGTAGAAGTAAACGAAAATGCTTATAAGAAGGAATGTAAGCCAGGGTTTCATAGCCAAAATGCGTGGCAGCAGCCACATTATTCCCGACAGGTTATACAGCCAGGTACGCAGCCAGTGATGGCGGATTTCAAAGGAGTACCGTCCAAGAGGTGCTACTGCAGAGGAATAGGTATACAGGAATTCATAGTGTCCGTCAATTAACCAGGCCCATCTCGAAGATGTTTGATCGATTTGTGCATTTGAGAATTTCTCCTCCCGGAAGTTTCCGTATGGCCGAATGAGACCGTCAGATATTTTTCTGCTCGGAAACAATTTTATATCATTTTCTGATCCTTTCCTGGTAATGTGGTGCCGTACATAGGTATGACGTACGAAGCCGTCATAATAAGCTTTTTTGAAGCCGAGATACATGGTCAGTTCTCCGATCACCAACTGGTCAGGGACACCGCCGTTCCCTGAATAAGTTGTAGGAACCTTATTGTATCCTGGAAGAAATTTACGTAGTCGTGTCGTATCATTCGCTTCGGTATCGTTATGAGGCTTTACGTCTATGTACAGTAGTTCGGGCAGGGGATAGGAATAGGCAATATGGAGCCTGCTCAGTATTTTACCCCGATCGTCCCGCAGCGATACTGTAGTGGAATCGATTCCAAACGGCATAGTAAAAGTTGCGGCGCATTTTTCTCCGCCGAGCTGAAAATATGAGATAGGGGAGCCGGTTTTATCGATTATTGCCTTCTGTCCTCCGACTTCGAGCCGGTAGTTTTGCGGAAGTTTTTCCGCATTACGAATAACAAGCGTCATCGGCTCAGCCATTCTGCCGGCCTTGACAAGGTACGTTTCGTGGTCTGTTGCCTGCGCAGAAGGTTTGGTAAGCGTATCTATAACAGCATATTGCGGTATCTCGAGCTTTTCCGTATCTGTGAAGCTGCGTACAATCAGGTCAAGTCCCGGACGGCTGCTTTCTTCACCGATCAGGAAGCGATGGGTAGCCGGGTCGAGCACCAGCGTCTGCGCATTGACTGTGAAGGACGGCGATAGTAATGCTATCAGTATAGAGAAGCATTTCCAATTTTTCATGCCTTTTCGGTATTGGTTCACGACAAAAATGGAAAGCTTCAGCTTCAGATAGACATAAGAATGTGTCGATGGCGCTTGTTTTCGTGCATATTAAAGCGCCTGGAAGATAACCGGCGGGCGGGTCTTCCAGGCGCAGAGAGAATTCCCGGCGTCAGTCAAGCCTGCGCAGCTTGATATTCCGATACGCTACAAAATCACCGTGATCCTGCAGCCCGATCTTACCTTTCCGGGTTTTGGCGTAATTGAGCGCTGCGAACTTGCTGTTTTTTACCGCTTCCTGCCATGACGCAGAATCCAGGTCGTAGGAAAGGATTTTAGTTCCGTTGAGCCAATGCTCGGCTTTCCCGTTTTTTACGATAATCCTCGTTGCGTTCCATTCGCCGATGGGTTTCGTCAAGTCGCCCGACGGAGGCAGCACGTCCGATGCCGAGCCGGTCACCTGGTTGGGAGTCAGCTTCTGCGGGTAATTTTTATTATCGATAATCTGGAATTCCGGGCCCGACTCATACATGCGCTTATTTTGCGGGTCTTCCACGATGTAATAGAATATCCCGCTGTTCCCTTTCTCCCGGATCTTCCAGTCGATGGTCAGCTCGAAGTTACCTACCTCGGTATCGGTCACGATATCACCGTTTTTCCCTTCAGTAATGAGCTCACCGTTGACGGCTTTCCATCCGCTGATCCCTTCTTTGAGGTAGTTATGCCAGCCGTTTGTAGTTTTCCCGTCAAACAGCAGCACCCATCCCTGCCGGATTTCCTTTTTTGTGAGCACGTTGTTCCGGTCAGACTGCTCTTTTTTCTCCCCGGCAAATCCGGCCGTTGCCAGCGTTAGCAGGAGTGCCTGCCCCAGGAACGCCTGCGGCAGCAATACCGCTTTGATCCATTTCATAAAGTATAAAAAAATAATTAAACAATCAGACAATTCCCAAACCTCGCAATTTATGCCTTTATCACCATTTTTTCAGGATCCCATTCCACGATCCGGTTTTCGTAATAGCTGATGTTTCCGGCAACGGTCGGACCGCAGGCTCTCAGACCAAACACCGCATCTTCTACAACAGGCTTCTGATGCCGGATGGATTCAAAGAAGTTGACAAAATGTTCATACCGGTCTCCTTTGTAATTCTTCGGAGTCTTGAAGACCTGCTCGGCCGGCGGCGTCATCTCGAATTTTTCGGGATATTTTACGCTGTAATCCTTTTTGACCCGGTCCTGCATCTCACTGTCGAAGCTCCCGATCGACAAGCCGGGCGCTTTCGGGAACGGCGTCCTCCGCAGCACCAGGTTATCCCAGCCGATGGAGATATCGCCTTCGCTCCCGGCGATCCTGAACAGGTAGTTTTCACCGCCGCCGCTGGCAAGGTTGGTCCGCAGCGAAAGGTTAAATGGTCCGTGTGAAGCGGTTTTGGGGTAATCGAACAATCCCAGGTGGATGTCGGGCACATCCCTTCCGTCTTTCCAATAGCGGATCCCGCCGGTTGACATGACGCGTGTCGGGCCTTTCGAATCCAGCACAAAATGCAGCATCGACAGCATGTGCACATAAAGATCGCCTGCCGCGCCCGTCCCGAACTCCTGGTAGTTCCGCCACCTGAAAAACTGGTTTGCGTCGAACGGCAGCTTCTTTTTAACAGGCTGTATGTAAGCTTCCCAATCGACGGTTTTGTCGCTGGCATCCAGCGGGAGGGTGTATTGCCAGGCGCCTATGGCGCTGTGCCGGTCGATCTGTACTTCCGCGAAATTGACCTCGCCGATCTCGCCCGCCCTGATAAGCTCTTTGGCCTTGGCATGGATGATCGAGCTGACAAACTGGCTTCCTACCTGGAAAACTTTCTTGTATTTTTCCTGTGCGGCGATCAGCGCATGGCCTTCTTCTATGTGCTTTACCATTGGCTTCTCGCTGTACACGTGCTTCCCGGCGGCAAGCGAATCGATGGAGATCCGGGAATGCCAGTGGTCTACCGTGGCGTTGATAATGACATCGATGTCTTTCCGCTGCAGCAGCTCGCGGTAGTCGCGGGTGACAAAAAGGTCTTTTCCCCACAGCTCGCGTGCGCGCTTCAGCCGGCCGTCGTAGAGATCGCAGGCGGCGGCTATTTCTACCCCTTCCACCATCAGGGCCGTCTGCATGTCCCCGATTCCCATTCCGCCTGTCCCGACAAGCCCGACCCGGATCTTATCGTTGGCGGATACCGGCATCCGCTGCCTGGTTTCGAGTATGCCGGGGCCGGAAGATTTTCCGAACGAGTCGGGGGTAATTGCCGCCGCAACTGCCGCTCCCCCCAGGTTTTTAAGAAAATTGCGTCGTTTTGAGTAATGATTCATTTACAGGTAAGTTTTAGTTGTATCCATCGTTTTGTTGCAGGAGCGGGTTGGAGTTCAGCGCGAACTGCGGGACCGGCATCCGGGTACGGAACTGCGCCGAAGGTTCGTTATGGTCAAACCAGCGGTCTGTCGTGTATTTTTTCCACCGGATCAGGTCGGTTCTGCGCCGCCCTTCCATGATGAACTCTTTGCCCCATTCTTCCAGCATCCGGTATCCGTCCGGATCCAGCTCGCCGGCGGCAAGCGGCAACCCCAGCGCGCTGTTTTCCCAGTCGGCAGCTTTGTAATTGCGTTTTATGAGCCTGTTGACCAACTCTGCTGCCCGCTCCCGGTTTCCCAGCCGCGCTTCGCATTCGGCAAGCGTCAGGTATGCCTCCGCCAGCCGCATTTCCGGCTGGTCGGCCTGCGCCTCATACTGAGCCTCCACATCGGGAAAAACGGGACAGACTTTTACGGGACGGATACCCGTATTTTCTTCTCCTTTCAGCATACTGCCGGAAGCCAGGTCGCCTTCCGATGCTCTTGCTACAAAATCTACAAGCACCAACGGCCGGCCTTTATACTCTTCTACGCCGCGGATCGTGTCTTTTTTATCAAATGTGAGCTGCAATCCCTGCAGGAACATGCCCTCCCAGTTGCCGTTCCCGAGGTAATTCCACGACTTTTTGCGTACATCTTTTTCATGGTATTTTGAAAACGGCATCCCGAGCCTGTAATCCAGGTTTTTCCCGTCCGCCGTTTTGGAAGGGGCCAGCCCCCAGCCATTCCAGCCCGCGCCGCCATGAGAGGAGCCGAACGTAAGGTGGGTCTGGTAGTGATGAAAGCCGCCGAACCACCAGTTTTTTTCGTCCCGCTGTCCTTTTTCAATCGGGAAAGCAAAAATCAGCTCGGGGGATGTGCTGTTATTGTGCGTAAACGGGCCGTTCCAGGTATTGTCGAGCGCGTATTGTCCGTAGGTGCCGTTGATGATCTCCTCTGCCAGCCGGCGGGTCTCTTCGTATGCGGGTTTGCGGATATAGGCTTCGCTGTTGAACAGGACTCTCATCAGCAGGAACCTGTTAAAGCCTTTGGTAACCCGGTAGAGCCCGGCGGGACCGGAAACCTCCCCTTTCAGCGCCAGGTCCGGAAGCGTCTCATTCAGCTCGGATACGATAAAGTCGTATACCTCTTCATCCGAATTCCTGGGTTTTACCTCATCGCCCACGAAGGTGACGATCGGCACACCTCCGTAAATTTCCAGCAGGTGCCAGTACCCGTAAGCACGTAAGGTCCTGATTTCGGCGATGTGCCTTTTTTTATCCGTTTCGGTCAGTCCGAGCTTTCCGTAATCCATGTCAGGCAATTCGGCCAGAACGTGGTTGGCGAAGCCGATCAACTGGTAGTTTTCGGTCCAGGCCATGGTGGCTCCCCTGTCGAGCCCCGACCAGTTGTGTTGGTTCAGGCGCAGGTATTCGCCGGCATTGTACCCGTGAATACCGCGGGTCGGCGTCAGGATCTGGTCTGCGGTAAGCTCCTGGGGAAAGAACCAGGAAATCAGCGTGGTGTTATGGGCCCTGGCATAGACACTTCCGATCACCTGCATCAGGTTGTCTTTTTTCTGGATGAAATTACCCGATCCGACCCGGTCGTACATTTCCTCGGAAAGATCGGTGCAGCTGCCTGATGCCAGCAGCAGCGCGTATGCGATTATATTTCTCAGTTTCATAACCGGCTCTTTTTAAAATGTGAGTTGAAGGGAAAGGGTAACAGCACGGGTAGTCGGGTAGAAATCCATCGTCTGGATGCCTGGTGTGAGACCGTTGACCTCCAGCTGGGTAATATCCAGCCCCGAAAATTTCGTCAGGGTAAACAGGTTGGTGGCGTTGACATTCGCCCGCAACTGCCGCAGGATCGTCTGTTTCCCAAGTGCAAACCGGTATCCCAGCGAAATGTTCCGCAGGTTCACATAGTCTCCCTTTTCCAGGAAGTACGAGCTTGCCTCCTTTTCTGATTTTATGTGTGCGTTCTTCCCGTAGGCTACGGTCAGCACATTGCCGGGGGCGTTGATGAGCCCGTAGTACATCTCGTGCAGGTTATAGACATCCCATTTGAATGCTCCCTTGAAAAAGACCGAAAGATCGAAACGTTTATAGCGCAGGTTATGGGTCCACGAGAAGATGTAGTCCGGGATCCCGTTCCCGACATATCTCTTGTCGGCCTCCTTTTTCGCTGAAGCCACGATCGCCTCGTTTGCCTGGTTCATGACCATGAGGTTCCCGTTGTCGTCCACGCCCGCATGCCGGTACATATAGAAGCTGCCGATTTCCTGGCCTTCCTCCAGGCGGACGATCGGCCCGGGATTTCCGGGAGAAGGCAGGGTGTAAAGATCCATATACTTGGCTGCGGCAGCGCTGCCCGCTATTTTCAGCATCCGGCTTTTACCGTAGCTGCCCACCACGTTCGTAGACCATGTGAAGTCGGGTTTGCTGATCAGCTGCGCATCCAGCACCAGCTCTATCCCCTTGTTGATGATCGAGCCTACGTTGCTCCAGGTATTGCCATAGAGGTTCGGCGGCATAGGCACCTGCGTGTAAAACAGCAGGTCTTTGGTTTTGCGGTTGAAATAATCCAGCGAGACGGTCAGCTTCTGGTTCAGCATCGTAAGATCTATCCCTATGTTGGTGTTATAGCCTACTTCCCATTTCAGGTTGGGGTTCGGGTTGCCCGAAGGCCCCCATGTCCGGAGCCAGCTGCCTTCCATGTTGTAATAGGATGTGGCGCTGTAAGTGGAAAGCGACAGCAGCGGATTGATATTTTCTCTTCCGGTAACCCCGTAGCTTGCTCTTAGCTTCAGGGAGTTTACTGCAGGCAGGTGAAAGAAATTTTCTTTCGACAAGATCCACGCGCCGGACAAAGCCGGGAAATTGCCCCATTTGTTGTTGGCCCCGAATTTGCTGGAGCCTTCGCGCCGCAGCGAAGCTGTCAGGAGATATTTCCCGGCGTACGAATAGTTCGCGCGGCCGAAGAAGGCAATCAGCGTATTGGTTGATTTTGACGATGACGGGCCCACCAATCCTCCCGACAGGCTATGCCAGTTGCCGCCGCCCAGGCTGTTCCAGAGAAGGGCGTCTGACGGGAAATTGGCATTCCAGGCGCTGAAATCTTCATTAAGGAAGGTCTGGTAGCTGTACCCGGCCAGTACCTGCAGGTTATGGGCATTCCTGCTCAGGGTGTAGTTGCCCGTCCATTCAAGGATCCGGTTGTCGGCGCGGCTCTGGTCGCGCGAGGCCATCCCTGAATACAGGTTATCGCGGGAAATATGCGAATTGCTGGTTTTATAGCCATAACCGGAACCCTCGGTGATGTTTTCAGCTATCATCAGGTTGGTCGAAAGATCGTCGGTCAGGTCCCATCTGATGTTCAGATCACCGCTCAGGTTGAGAAATTCCTTGCGGTTGATGCTGGTTTTCAGCAGCGCTACCGGGTTGTAGTAATCATGCCCGCTGAACAGGTAATACCTGGTCGGATCGTTAGGGTCGTACAGCGGCTCTGTCGGCTGCACTTTAATCGCCTGCCGGAACGCCACATAGTCGGTGATGTCCTGCCTGTTTTTGTTCGCGTATATATTTCCATGGACGTTTACCCGGTTGCGTATCGTATAGTTGTAGTTCAGCCGCACGCCGTATTCTTTTCGCTTTGAGACGATATCGACCCCTTTCATATCGCGGTAGTTCATCGACAACCGGTAATTCGCATTCGCGGAGCCGCTTTCTATCGCCAGGTGATGGTAATTTCCAAAAGACTGGTCGCGCAGGAGCAGGTCATAGAAGTTGTTCTCGTAAGGCAGGTTGTTCGCCTGGGAAGGCGGGTAAAGGTTGGATCTGCCCCGTTCGACATATTCCTTTGCTGACAGCACTTCAGGCTTTCTGGCTATATAGTTTGAAGTCAGGTAAGTCTCGTAAGAGACGCTTGTTTCGCCCCCCTTTCCTCTTTTTGTGGTTACGAGGATCACGCCGTTGGCTCCCCTGGCGCCGTAAATCGCCGCGGAAGCCCCGTCTTTCAGGATGGTAATGTTCTCGATCTCATCCTGCGGGATAGAGGCCAGGTTCCTGCCGGGCACGCCGTCGACGACGATCAGAGGTCCCGTGCCGGCGTTGACCGACGCCACACCGCGCAGCTGCAGGGAAGACCCCGCATTTGGATCGGCGGCGGCCCGGGTTCCCATCGTAAGGCCGGCTACTTTCCCGTCGATCATCTGGATAGGATCGTTGAACGCTCCCGAAATAAAATCTTCGGCATTGACGCTCACTACGGCGCTGGTCAGTTCTTCCCTGCGGACGGAGCCGTAACCCACCACTACTACTTCTTCCAGCGATTTGGCATCTGTTTCCAGGACCATATCCAGCGTACCCTGGCCAGGCTGTATGTTCACTTCCCGGGTTTTGTAGCCTACAAAAGAGAAAACAAGCGTTCGGGCATTGTCAGGCAGCCGGATGCTGTACGCTCCGTCCTTGCCGGAAATAGTCCCGGTCTGGGTCCCTTTGACCAGGATATTCACTCCCGGCAGCAGCTCGCCTCTGCCGTCGGAGACCGAGCCTTTCAGAAGCCTGTCGTCGGTTTCGGGCGGGAGAGGCAGGAAATGGAGCGCAGGAACGGAAGTTTCGGGAATGGTCACGGCAGGGCTCAGTATGATCTGGTCGTCGAGCACTTTGTACTGCAGCCTGAGATGGCGGGTCAGTATATCGAGCACATCGGACAACGGCTGGTTGATAAGATGCAGGCTTAATTTACGGCTGCCTGAAAGCAGCTTGGGCCGGTATGCGAATTTGGCGTTCGTCTGGTTCTCAATGAGCTGGAGCACTTTTCTTGCTTCGGTATTTTTTACATCGAGGCTCAATCTTCTGGTAAGGAGCTCCTGCCCTGCGGCCGACGTAGCCAGGCTGATTCCCGAGAAAAGCACCGCTATCATACTGTGAATGAAGGTCAGTCGTATCATCTGGTAAATGACAGGGATTAGGCGTAACGGTTTTTTCATTATTTTTACATGTTGTGTTGATTTTTTTAACATAAACATCTCCTTTCTCCGGCAGAACTGCCGGAATACGGTGTCAGACAAACCAGGGGAGACCTGCCACTGAATGTGCTGGAACACATTCGGTGGCTTTTACTGGCAACCCTTTTTTTCGAATACTATTTTTCCTTCTTTTTTTTCATAGGCAATACCAAGGGCGAGGCTGATCACATCCAGCTTCCTGTAAAGTGATTCGTGTTCCAGGTTAATTTTAAGATGACAGTCTTTCATCAGCTTCCGATCGTAGATGATCTCTATACCGTACTGACTTTCAATGGCTTCGAAAATTTTTTCGACTGGTGCGTCGTCGAAAATGTAGATCGTTTCCGGGGTGTTTTCCCCGGGCTGCAGCAGGAGCGGCGCGTCAACAAGATCTTTGGAAAACGATTGGGACGCTTTTGAAAAGACAGCTTTCTGATTGGGAGTAAGGACCATGACAGCATCATCTCTCATGTCCTCTTCTTCCCGGGAAACGCGCACCTTCCCGCTTTTTACCTCTATGGTCACGACCTGGTCGACGTCGTAGGCAGTGATCCGGAACGAGGTCCCGAGCACTGTGGTTTTCATTCCTCCGGCTTTTACGATAAACGGCTTCCCGGCGTTTTTTACAACCTGGAAAAAAGCGCCTCCCCGCAGCCTTACTTCCCGGGTTTCCGCCTCTTCCCGGTATTCCATACTGCTTCCGCCGTCCATTTGCACCTCCGAGCCATCGGGCAATTTTACGAGGCGGCCGTCTGCCCCCGGGTTGTCGTAGATCTTGTTGTCGAAGGCGGTTTCTGCGACAGTCTGCGCCCGATATTGTTCTTCTGCATAGTGCCGGTAAGCCCAAAAGCCTGCTGCCACAAGGATGCATGCCGCCGAAATCCAGGAGAAAAAGCGGCCTTGCAGCGTATGGAAAAAAGGGTGTTTTTTAACGGATCGCTCTAAACGTCCCCAGATACGCCGGCTGCTGTCAAGAGTTTCCGGAGAGGTTTCAAATACTGCTTCCAGCCCGTCTACCAGTCGCCTGCCTTCCATGACATCATAGTATTTCTCCGGGTATTCCTTCAGGAACTCCTCCCAGAACCTGTCGCTTTCCGGCTCCGGTGCAATCACCCAGTTCTTGAAGTAGTCTTCCGATGCGAAGTCTTCTGCTTTATAACGATAATAGTCCATCTGTTATCGGGCTTCTTCGTTTAGAATTTGAAAAGAAAAAGAGAGAGTCCTAAGATGCGTACCGCCTCCTTCAGGTATTTCAGGCCGCTATAAATGAAACGGCAGGCGGAGTGGTAATTCACACCCATCAGCCGCGCAATTTCCTCGTTGCTGAAGTGCTCGTAAAAACGCAGGTAGATCGCCTGCTGCTGTCGTGCCGTGAGGGCTTTCAGGTTTGTGCGGAGCGAGATCAGCAGCTCCCGCCGGGCCTGGTCTTCAATGAGACGCGTTTCCAGCGGTTCTTCTACCTGGAAATAGTCGGAAATTTCCGATGATTCCCCGTCGGTCCTGTTGCTCTCCATCTTTTTAAACGCAGTATACAACCTGTTTCTCAGTGCCCTGTAGAGATAAAACTTTAATTGTCCTTCTTCTACGTCGGCGAGCTTCTCCCGCGATTTCCAGAGTTCGAGGAAAAGGTCATGAACAGCATCTTCGGTCAGCTCCTGGTCGGGGGAAATCTTTTTCCCGTAAGCCAGCAGCTGATGCACATACGCCTCGTAGATATTCTGAAAGGCGGTTTGGCTCCCATTCCGGAACGCGTCCCAAACCCCGGGAGGCAGCCTGTCAGCCGAATGTTTTATCACGTGTAAGCAGAGTTTAGCCAAAAGGATGGTATAAAGACCAGCCTTATATATACTAACCTCCGCCTGCGGGATTTTTATACCTATTTTATCCGGATTTTTTTCCTATCCCCGGCGACGGAAAGGCATATGGAAACGCACGGCAGGATCCGGCAGAAGTAAATACCTGGCACAGGGAGCTTTATGAGAGAGGCGGCAGCGCAAAAACCGATAATCTTTAATACAGATGAAGGGACTTCTCAAATACTTATGTTTGCTGGCTTTAATTTCAAGCCCCGGAATAGGTCAGCAGGTCCCGGAAAAGCAAAGCGCGGCTTATCTGAAGGAATTTAACACCGTCCAGGAGCCTGCCCGGCGGGAAATACTGATCGAGAATGTCCGCATCATCGACGGGAACGGCGGAATACCCGTAGAACGAGGCTATGTGGTAGTGAAGGACGGTATCATAACGGCGGTTGAACCCGGAAGCGCATCCGAAGAGATCAAAAAGCGGATGTCTGTTACAGACGCAAAAGGGAAGTCGCTGCTGCCCGGTCTGATCGATGCTCATTTACATTCGGTCAACGATAATGAGTTTCTGCAGCTTTGCCTGGGCAACGGCATAACGACGCTCCGCGATCCCGGCCACCCTTTCACATTTTATCAGGCCATCCACTTTGCAGATGCTCCGTTGCCCCGTATTTTCCTTACCGGGCCTCACCTGGATTATCCGCCTGTCGCATACGGGCAGGAGGCGACGCTGGTGAGGAGCAACGATCATGCCCGGCAGGTCATACGCCGGTATGCAGAAAGCGGGGCAAGCGGGATTAAAATCTACTTCAGGCTTCCTTTGCGGTTTTATAAAGACGTAGTGGAAACGGCCGGCGCTTACAACCTGCCTGTTGTTGCTCACCTGGAGCTGATCAGCGCTGCAGACGCTATACAGGAAGGCGTTATCGGTATCGAGCATGTAACATCTTTCGGGACTTCGATCGCCGGGGCGGAGGCGAGAGCAGACTTTGAGAAAAAAGTGGATGAGAACAACAACGCCCGAAGGGAGGAAAGGTACAGGTTATGGGCCTCCCTGGATATGAATTCGCCGAAGGTTGGAGAAGTGATAGATCTTGCTGTTCAAAAAAATATATTTTTTTGTCCGACACTGGCCGCTTTTGAAAGGCAGGCCGATTCGACGGGGAAGGAAGACTTCCGGGTGAAAGGCTTTAAAAATATGTTGAAATTCGTGGAGCTGGCGCATCAGGCAGGAATGAAAATTGTCGTAGGGTCGCATTCATCTTCCCTTTATTCAAAGCATGGCTGGACTTATCAGCGTGAAATGGAATTGCTCCGCATGGCTGGCCTGGCGCCTCTGGAGGTTATAAAGAGCGGGACAGTATTAAATGCAGCTTATTTCGGCAATAGCCCGCGGCTGGGGAGCATCAGCGTCGGGAAAGCTGCTGATCTTATCCTTGTCGATGGAAACCCTTCAGAGAACATCGCGGCGATGTACAACATCAGCGCGGTCATGCTTAACGGGGACTGGGTGAAAAAATAATGCAAATGCCTATTCTATCACCAGGATCTCGTAAATAGGCACGGAATCGATATTGACTTTTATTTTCCCGCCGGCGTAAGTGTACTTACATTCTTTGCCGAGCGGCTGCAAGGTTACTTTCGACGGTTTTTTGTCGCTCCGGATCGTAACCTGCAAATCTCTGACCGGCTTTACCTCCTCGATATAAGTGAGCTCGCTGTGTCTGCCCGATGTATTGACAAGATGGACGGCCAGCCCGGTCCCCAGGCTGCTTACCGATACGTCTATCCATTGGGAGCCTTTCACTTCGACGACGGGATCAGCAAACATCGAACGGACCGGACCGTTGACCAGGTTACGTAATGCCTGGTCGCCCGATTTCAGGTATTCAAGGCCGACGGATTGCGGGATAAAGCATATTTTCCCTTTCCCGGATTGAAATACGGTTTGAGGAGGCGCGGGGGTATTCCCCGAGAATTTACCTTCGAAAAGGGCCGAGGTTTCTTTCCCGATTACCAATAGGTTGCCGCCTTCCTTTACATAAGCCGCCAGGTCGTCGCGGAATACGGGGGAGAGGTAGTTCCACTCGGGGATGACGATCAGGGGAAAGCGCTTCATATCATGACCCAGCATGTCTTCGGTTACGATATCGACGCTGTTCTGACCTTCCAGCAGGCATTGCAGCACGCCCCGCAGGCGGTTATTGCCTGCGTATCTTGAAAACAGGCCGGGGCTTTCCCGCTGGTAGGCTTCTGTGGAAAACAGCAGCGCTACCTGTGGTAGCTGTGTCGTGCGATGGCAGTAAGGCTGGCGCTCGCGTGCGAACCGCGCCACCTCGGCCATCACGTCCATCTCATCGAGCTTTACGGAACCGTCGCGCCTCTGGGAAAAATATGCCTGGAATCCGCCGCCCAGCGCCAGCACGATCGCAGCCTCCTGTTTTAGCTGTACGGCCGTTTTCTGCTTCCAGGGAACCGTATCCTCGTTGGGCGTACGGGAGAAGCTCCACGCCATCAGGTCCCACGGAATGCCCTGGTGTACGAGGTAGCGCCCCGCATAACGGGCCGAATTGACGCTGTTGCGGTGTTCGTAGTCGCCGGAAAGAAAATTGAGCGGGACGGAAACAGGTTCGGGCATATGGTCGCTGAATGCCCAGTTGCTGCATACCTGGAAACCGGGATAGGCGCTGCGGACTTCGGATACATAGTGCCGCAGGTATTTGCGGAAAGCTTCCCTGTGGAATTGCATCCATTCGAACCAGTGCGGATCGTTTTTGGATTTCGGTATGGCTGCGATGCCGGTGGCTTCCCGGAAGAGGCGTATGGCGCGTTCCCCGTAATCGGGTACCGTGGCCCAGCAGTCGCCGTCTACCCAGACCCCGTCGACACCATAGCTGCCTGCAAGCTCTTTCAGCTGCGGAATGAGAAGCTCGTCTGCATAAGGTCCGAAAACGGAGGTCATGTTCGGATTCTTTTTGCCGTCGCTGTTGGTAACAGCCCATTCGGGCCGCAATTCAAGGGCCCGGGTATCCCAGACCCCGGAGTAGTGCATATAGAGCGCCACTCCGTTGGCGGCTGTCACTTCACGCCAGGTGCGGAGCGGGTCGCCGGTAATGCCGGGAGCCGGGTTTCCTGCCTTTGTAGGGTAGCTGGTATAGCCGGAATGACCTTTGCAGTCGATCTGTATATAATCGGGGGAGACCTTATCGATGATGCTTTTTATCATTCCGGGAGTAGTATTCCTGCCGATCAGCGTATCGTTTTTGCCGGCATGAAAATCGAAATGGATACCGAGGAAGCTTTCGCTGCGTTTGAGACGCTCCGGCGCATGCCCGGCGCTCCCCGGCCGGTTTACGGTACGGGTGTCCTGTGCGGAAAGCCGCGGGGCCATCATTAAAAGAATGATCAATATAGAATGACAGGGATATACAGACAATGTTTTCATACCGGGCGAAGAAAGAGAAGATTCAGGTTCCGGAAACAAAAGCGGCGGAGATGATTCTTTTACTGCCGTTTTCGCCGGCGAAGAAAAAGACTTCAAAGATTTTGTCCCGGCTGAACTCCTGCGGCAATGTTAAACGTTGTAGTAGTGGCTATACAGGAGATAAAAAAAAACCATGATCGATACCTATTATATACATGAAAACTTCAAGTACAACAATAAGGACCACAGAAGCAAGCAGCTATATAAGAAAGCTATGCAAGCATTTTGCTCACAAAATCAAAGTGACCTACGATGAAAAAGAGGGGATTGCGGAATTCCCGTTCGGCCGCGCGCTTATGACCGCCGGCAGCGAGACGCTACGTTTTGATATATCGTCTGATACGTTCGACGGGATCAGGCAGATCAAATACGTGCTGGTCACGCACATGGAAAAATTTGCATTCCGCGAAAGCCTGGAGATCGGGTGGAAGGATGAGCCGCTGCCGCCGGAGCCGGATTGGAAAGCGGTGGCTGACCAGCTCAGGAATCCTTCGGGAGAAGGAGGGATCAAAACCGGAGTTCAGATGAATCATGCCAATATGGGCATGATCATGAGAGCTTTCGAGCTGCTGAACCTTTCGGGTGAAGAGCAGCTGCTGGAGCTGGGACCCGGCAACGGGGCGCATCTTGCCGATGTGATGAAGCAACGGCCGGGGCTGTGCTATACCGGTGTGGAGATTTCAGAAACCATGATCCAGGAGGCTTCTGCGCGGTGCCGGGGGATCAATAATATAGCTTTCCTGATGACAGACGGGAAAACGCTCCCGTTCGGAGACCAGGCTTTCGACCGCGTCGTGACGGTCAATACCATCTATTTCTGGGAAGATCCTGCAGCATATGCTGCCGAAATACGCCGTGTGCTCAAGCAGGAAAACGGGGTATTCTGCCTGGGGTTTGTCAGCGCGGATGCTATGGGCCGGCTGCCGTTTACCCGCCACGGATTCGAGCTTTATGACCTGGAGAAGGCGGAAAAGCTGCTTACGGATGCAGGTTTTACGATAAGAGATGTGGTAAGCGAAACCGAAACGGTAAGGAGCAATACCGGGGATAAGATGGACAGGGTGAGAAATTACATTCTGGCCGGCTAGATTACATATGGTCCATCAACAAGAAAGGGCTCCCGCGAGAGCCCTTTCTTCATTATTTACTCAAAACAACAGATCGCCTGTCAGTTTTTGAGCACTTTATGTGTGGATATACGCCCGCCGGTTCTCGTAATATTGAGAATGTACATGCCGGCGGGAAGGTGACGAACATTGATATCGGCGAGGGGATCGGCCCCTGACCGGTAAAGAACCTGCCCGGTAGCAGAAATCAGCTCTACTTTTTCGACGCTGCCCCTATCACGCACCTTCAGTTTAAGGTTTTCAACAGCCGGGTTAGGCGTAACTGAAATTTCGGAGGCGAGTGCAAAAGAGACGCTCCTGACCTGGCTGAGCGCGGAAGTGCCGTCCTTATCTACCATTTTAAGGCGGTAGTAGTTGATGCCTTCTGCGGGATTTGCGTCGACATAATTGTAGCGGCGATCGATATTGCTGGTCCCGGATGCCGGTACACTACCCAATCTATGCCAGTTTTTCCCTTCGATGCTGCGTTCTACTTCGAAACGTTCGCTGTTCTGTTCCCCGGTAGTAGTCCAGGAAAGGTGCGCTGCGTCGGCTTCCTTGCTGGCGAAAAATCCGGAGAGCGTCACCGGCAGTGCAGACGGGTCGTAAACAGAGAGATACAACGTGGCGCTGGCGGTTACACCGGCGGCATTGCGTGCCTGGTAAGGGAATACGCCGGTACCGGTAAAGCTGGGGTCAGGCGCATATACATAAGATCCGTCCTGAGAGAACGTTACCGTGCCGGCACTGTTGGATACAGTTGTCGTGGTTACGGTAATAGCTCCTCCGGCTGCATCCCTGTCGTTGATCAGCACTCCCGCGGCCGGGGCCGAAAGCTGCGCGCCGATTGTAGTCCGGTTATAATCGTCGGAGGCTATCACGGCGGAAGCTCCCGGAGGAAGGACATTCACAATGACTTCAGCCTCGCGGCATAGGTTTGACGGATCTTCGCAGATCTCATAGGTAAACACATCTTCACCGTAGAATCCGGGGTTCGGTGTGTATTGCACCTTGCCGTCCACTATTGTTGCATTGCCGTTAGAGGGAGGTGTTCCTATGGAAGGAGCGGCCAGGGTCCCGCCTACGTTGCCGGGTTTATCGTTGGCTGCCACATCTATCAATACGGGAGTAACAGGGCCGGTCTGGCTGCCGGTCATATTCACGAGATCGACATTGGCAACCGGCGGGTTGTCGGATTGGGAAGGATCCAGCACCGTAATGGTGAGGGTCTCGGTAGGACAGCCCACAGTCTGGCCTGAAGGGCATACCGGTATTTCGAAAGTATATACGCCCGGTGTTGAAGTCATAAATGTATAGCTTCCGTCCGCTCCCATAACGGGGACATCGCTGTTGGGATTTGATCCCGGTACCGGCGTGCCATAAGTAGCGGTTTGTCCTCCGCCTACATAGTCGTTGGTGCTGACATTGCCCGATACAGTTTTGTTGATATAAGCTACGTTGATATCCGGGTTGGTGGTGATGCAGGTAAGACTTCCGCCTCCGGTTGCGGTGCGGGTGTCAACGAAGGCCCCGTATACACGGATCTGGTTGATCAGGTCGACATCTGCCAACTTCGATGCTACGATCTGGATCTCGTTGAATGGCTGAGTAGTCACAAAACCAAGGTTGTAAATCCCGCTGCCGGATCCGAAAATCGGTAAGCCCAGCAATTCAAGGTCAATAAGGCTTCCCAGGCTGGAGCTGCCTGCCGGGGCTCCGTTGAGGTAAGTGTTGACGGTCAATGCAGAAAACAACCCGAGATCTACAAGAGACGGCGAAACGCTGATCGTGAAACCGGCTACTGTTCCGGCAGGATATACATTCAATGCGTCTACTACCGAGATAGAGGTTTGGGCAAGGGCGTCTACATTGCCTGCAAAACCCATGACAGCATAGTCGGTGGTTTCAGAGGAAACAACATTCCATGCATCTCTCAAACCGCCCAGGTTAACGTTTCCTATTCCGCTGGTGCCGGTTCTCGCCGGGTTGATATAGACCGGGAAAGCGGTTTGAGTAAGGTAATAGCTGCTGTTGCAGGTGATAGGCGGAGAGGCGCAGCTGCCGGTGAAGAGCGCATTGTAAATCCTGATAGTGCCCAGGTCAACGCCGGTCTGTTTGAAAACGATCTGCGCTTCATCGAAAGCTACGTCCGAAACTATCCCGATCAACTGACGGTTCAATTCTCCGTCGAGGAGGCTGGAAGTAGCGCTCAGGAGCAACCCGGCAGAGCTGACGGTTTTTACGGGAGTAGGATTGCCGTTATTGTACAGGTTGATCTGGATAGAAGAAAGTATATCGGCCGACAACAGGGTAGCAGTACCGATTTCAAAACCGGCAAATGAGTTTACGGGATATTCCTCGAGTGCATTGGCTACCTAAACGCTCGCATCGATATCTGCGCCCGCAGCCAGGATTACCGGGGCGTAGGTTGATGACTCGCCGTCGATAATATTCTGGGTATTGTTGATGCTGCAGCCTACACAGGCAAGCGCATCGACACCGGTGTTGCGGGCATTGATGTAGACCGGGT
>MEDT01000098.1 GCA_001724175.1 Cytophagaceae bacterium SCN 52-12
AGACGGATGGCAGCAGCGCCCCGAATACCGAGCAAAGTCCCAGGATGATGGAGCTTCCGAGCGCGACGCCCAGGTACCGGACTCCCAACCCGTAAGTCAATCCGCCGATCCCCCATAATACCCCGAAAAAATACGTAAGCCAGAGGATGCCTCCATCGGTATGGCGTATGATCTCCATATAGTCGGGGATCGTAAGCCAAGCCGATACAAAAGGTACGATCAGCCATGAAAAAATGCCGCCAACCAGCCAGTACGACTCCCAGGACCATTGCCTTACTTTTTTATAGGGTATATAAAAACTGCCAGAGGCAAAACCGCCTATGAAATGGAAGATTACTCCGAATAAAGCTTGCATGCAGGAATGGTTGAAGATGTGCCCGGATAAAATTTGCGCAAATATTCATTGGAATAATTTAAAAAGCTACCTGTACTTTACTGCCGGGGCGGAATTTCGAATTGAAAGTTGAAAATTGAAATCTGCCGGGCAACGGCTGATTTCTGACAGCTGATAGCTAACTTGCGCACTTTGAACATAAAGCGATGATTATTGAACCTGCCCAACGGGCAAAACAAGCTACGGAATATTACTTTTCGGTCAAACTGGGAGAAGTCAGGAAGCTGGCGGCCGAAGGTCATGATGTGATCAACCTGGGCATAGGCAACCCCGATATGGCGCCTTCGGCGGCTACCCTGGATGCTATCCGGCAATCGGTCGGCAATGCCTCGGCACACGGTTATCAACCCTATACCGGCCTGCCTGCTTTCAAGGAGGCCGTAGCACGATTCTATAGCGAAACATATGGGGTAACGCTCGACCCCGTAAAGGAAATATTGCCCCTTATGGGCTCAAAGGAAGGGATAACCCATATCTCGCTTACATTTCTCGACCCCGGCGACGAGGTCCTCGTACCGGAGCTGGGCTATCCGACCTACAGGGCGGTATCGCAAATGGTGGGAGGCGTGGTAAAGGAATATCCTTTGCTGGAGGCATCGGGATGGCAGCCGGACTGGAAGGCTATGGACGACCTGGTTACACCGAGGACAAAGATCCTCTGGATGAACTACCCTCATATGCCCACCGGGGCGCCCGCTTCCTATGAGCTTTTTGAGCAGGCTGTTGCCTTTGCGAAAAGAAACCGGGTGCTGATCTGCCATGATAACCCTTACAGCCTTATCCTCAATAAGAAGCAGCCGATCAGCCTGCTGGCAGTTGAAGGGGCGAAAGAAGTGGCGATAGAGCTTAATTCAATGAGCAAGTCGCATAACATGGCCGGCTGGAGGCTGGGTTGGCTGGCAGGAAATGAATCTTATATCGGCGCCATTCTCAAGATCAAAACGAACGTAGATTCGGGTATATTCAAGGCGCTCCAGGAAGCAGGTGCCGTGGCGTTGGGGAATTCGAAGGAATGGCATTCCGAGAGGAATTCCGTATACCATGGCCGGTTGGAAGCCGCCGAGGCATTGCTGCGTTCGCTCGGATGTACGTGGGATAACAGCCAGGAAGGGATGTTCCTTTGGGGCAGGCTACCGGCCGACTCTCCTGATGCAGAAGCCGTTATAGACGACCTGCTTTATCATAAGCATATCTTTCTTGCCCCGGGTTTTATTTTCGGCGGGAAAGGGAGAAGGTATGTACGGATCTCGCTTTGTACGCCGAAAGAGCGGATATGGGAAGCAGTGGAAAGGATTACCGGGAACAATAAAAAAGAAGCAAACGCATGATTGTCAGTATAATAGGGGTAGGCCTGCTCGGGGGCTCACTTGCATTATCCCTGCGCGAAAAGTATCCTAAAATGACGCTTTTGGGCGTAGACAGGTCTGTAGTGCACCAAAAAATAGCCGTTGCGAAAGGGATCGTCGACCGGGTGGCAGAGCTGGATGAAGCGATAGCGCTTTCGGAGCTGCTGGTTCTTTCTACGCCGGTAGATGTTATTTCCGGGCTTTTACCGGAAGTGCTGGATAAAATTCCCGCGGGCCGGACGGTAATGGATTTCGGCTCGACAAAAGAGCTGATCTGCGGTATTGCCGACCGTCATCCTAAAAGGGCACAGTTTGTCGCAGTACACCCAATGGCCGGGACCGAGAATTCGGGACCGGGAGCGGCATTCAAGGAGCTGCTTCCGCAGCAGCACGTCATCATCTGCGACAAGGAAAAGAGCGATCCCGATTCCGTAGCGCTGGTAGAGGCGCTGCTGCGCGATATCGGGATGAAGATCCATTATATGAACCCGGTTGAGCACGATCTCCACCTGGCTTATGTTTCTCATCTCAGTCACGTGAGCTCTTTTGCCCTGGGCCTCACGGTGCTCGAGAAGGAAAAGGATGAAAAGGCAATTTTCAGGATGGCGGGGACAGGGTTTTCATCGACTGTCCGCCTTGCCAAGAGCTCTCCCCAGATGTGGGCGCCGATTTTCAACCAGAACAAGGTAAATGTAAGCCGGGCTTTGGGCGACTACATCGAATACCTTCAGAAATTCAAGGCTGCCATCGACTCCGACGAGTTGGACAGCAGCCTTGAGTATATGACGCGCTCCAATGATATCAGGAGGATCCTGGAAGGAATAGAAAAGAAGTGAGCCCGTCCTGTCATTTTGACGGAGGAACGACAAGCGGAGAAATTCTACTGTAAGTTAAATGAACACTGCCCGATAGGGGCGGATGGCGAGCTTCAGGATCAGGTGCGTAGCCTCGGCCCATACATGAGCGACGGATTAAAATCCGTCGGGGATAGTGCGGTATGAGAAAGAAAGAGCCGTAGGCTCGGACATATATATGCGCCGGGCCTACGGCTCTTTGATCGGATCGGGACGCCCCCAATCCCCGGATTGAAATCCGGGGTTACAGGATGTGTCGAGCCTACGGCTCTGCACCATTTCGGAGTTCTTGGTCACGCCCCCCGGCCCGGCGCCCCCCGGTTATTTCTTTTTTCCTTTCTTTTTTACCGGCACTTCGGCAGGCAGCTTTGTTTTCCAGTCGGCCAGTGCGGTTTCGATCTGTCCTTTATAGAAGCTGGCAAAGCTGCTGTCCCCGGATGCCTGGCCCAGGGTAAGCGCTTTTTGCGCCATCGGCACCGCCTCTGCTACCTTGCCGAGCTTATTCAGGATCTGGGCTTTCAGCCATACATTTCCGAATGTTTCTTTCAGGCCGATAGACTTGTCGGCCAGCGCCAGGGCCTGATCGAGATCTTTTCCCTTGCCCAGCATATAATTGGCTGCGTTTTGCAAAGTAGCCGGGTTCTCCGGGTTTTTGGCGACCGCTTCCCTGATGTTGGCGGTGGTCAGCTCTTCGGTGGCGACTTCCAGCTTAACCGGCACGGCCACCCCCGCCCACGACAAGGTGAGCAATGCAGATGTCTCCGTCAGGTCGCTGAAGCCGATCGTAAAAGTTTCGGTGGCAGGCGCGTTAACCGGGATGACAGAGACACGGGCCACATCGTTTGATTCGGCATAGGCGCCGATGCCTCCCTGGTAGTTTTTATTAAGAATGACGGTCCACGAGCCGCTGTTGGGAATGGAGAAAAGCGCATACTTTCCGGCAGGTACGGTTTTTCCGCCAAAAGTAAAATCGGTGCCGGCCTCAAGCGTGGTCGCCTGGTTGGCACCCGTGCGCCATACCTGCCCGGTGGGCGCCAGCGGCGAGCCGGGACCGAAAGCCTGCCTCCCTTTCAGGCTCGGACGGGAATAGCTTACCGTGAAATCGGTCACTCCCACTGCCTGCTGGATAGTAGAGGACGGGCTCAATGCCGGTGTACGCTGTGCAACAGAGGATGCCGCGACTGCAAAAATGAAAAGCAATACGAGAAGATTTTTTTTCATGCGCTTTGGATAGTTTAGTGAATGAGAAATCGGGAATCAGAAATCGGAAATCAGCCCTGTGCCAATGAATAAACACCGGCAGCGGACCGCTTACAGCTGATAGCCGACAGCTCAAAAATAGCAATAGTTACGTATATAATCTTCCCGCCCGGCTATAGTTTAACAAATTTACGGAGATATGTGCCGCTTCCGCCGGAGGTGAGCCTGAGCAGGAAGAGGCCTGAAGGAAGGTGGTCAACGGCTATCCTGGCGGTGCCGGCAGAGGATATAAAAAGTTCCGGGACAGGCTGTATAGCCCCCGAAAAACTGATAATTTCCGCCTCGAAGCTCTCTCCCTCCGGGAAAGAGCGCAGGTCCAGGAAGATATGTCCGCGGGCGGGATTTGGCCATAGCGGCGGGATGCCTAGACCGGGCCCGTAGTCGCCTCGGAAGTCGATCGCCGCAATTTCGGAGTAAGCGCCGGCCCTGTAATTTGCGACTGTCCGTACCCGGTAGCGGTAGGAGCCCGACTTGTAAAGGGTATCGACCGGCTGAAGAGCCCCTTCGACTGTGGCAATCCTGACAAACGGGCGGTCGTCGATCGAGCGTTCGATCTCGTAGCTGACCATCCCGCTATACGGGTGTTCCCATGAGAGATATACGAGGTTGCCGGTAAGCGACGCCGCGAAGCTGGTGGGTGTATTGATGTTGAGCGTCTCGTCGTAATAGGGGATGCCGTAGCCGGTTTCGTCGTCGGGCTCGCCGGCTTTGTTGCCGGTTGAGCGGATATAGGCAGCCAGCTCCTGCGCGGTTTTTTCGGGGTATACCTGCCAGAGCAGTGCCGCGAAGGATGCTATCAGCGGCGATGAAAAGGAAGTTCCGTTGGAGGAAGTGACCGTACCCGACACCGAGCCCATGCTGACACCGGAACCCAGGGCCGCCACATCGGGCTTGATCACGCCTTCTGCATTCGGGCCGAGAGAGCTGAAGGAAGAGCGTGCGCCGGTCGGGGTTACCGCCCCTACCGTCAGTACCGAATCGACATCCGCAGGGGCTGTTATGTATTTCCAGCTGTTGTTCCCCTCATTGCCGGCCGATGCAACCACCAGCATACCGGTCCGGGCCGCGTAACGCGCCGCCCTTGAGATGATCGTGGTTTTTCCGTCCATCTGCGCATAGGTATAGTCGTAAGCGGCGTTATCGAAAGTATGATAGCCCAGCGATGTGTTGATGATGTCTACTCCCAGGCTGTCGGCGCGTTCGGCAGCGAGGAGCCAGGCGACCTCTTCGTATGGCGTCTCGCTGTCGGCATTTTCGGTCCTGTATAACACATAGCCGGCATCAAAAGCGGCGCCGATAAGTTTTCCTTCCCACCTGGAAGCCATTACGCTGAGCACCTGCAGGCCGTGGCTGTGGTCGTCGTAGACATGCTCATTGCGGGCAATAAAATCATAAGTGTCGACAACCTGGTTGTTTTCAAAAAGATGGCTCAGGTATACCTGCTGATCGGCATTGGTAAATCCCGAGTCGAAGACGCCGATCAGGAGCCCCCGCCCGGTATAACCCGTGGCGTGGAGCTGCGGCACGCCCAGCATGTCGAGCTGGAAATGACTGTTTCCGTAGCTGATAGCGTCCGCGTCCCCGGATCCGAATTTGGCATCCTGACGGTTTATCCTGGCGGAAGTGCCGGTCCCGGTGAGCGCCATGCCGCGTTCGATCCCTTTGTAGCAGGGAAGCGCCTGTATGGCCTGCAGCTGCGATCCGGAAGCGCTCACTACCACACCGTTAAACCACCGGGTCGTATGCAATACCTGCGCGCCGGTGGCGCTGATCGCAGCGACGTAGGCGGGATTTACAGGCAGATCGCTCTCAGAGATCGCGATATCCCGGGTAATACGCCTTTGTATGGCTCTTTCCGAAAGAAAAGTTCCGGGTTGCGCAGTAGCATGAGGCGTGCCGTTCTTATCCTTTAGCAGGATGAGGTACAGAGGAGACGTCTGGGCTGAAACGACCGGTCCGGCGGCCAGGATGAGCGCAAAGGCAAGCAATTTCGCACCGGCCTTCAGCATGCTATGGAATCTGCGGAAAATCATTCGGCTACGTGTTTACAGGACCAACCTTTCTGCAAAATACGCAATTTCAGGAAGTAAATGTTGCACGCCCCGACAACAGGGGCGTCAGGCGACATGCGAAGCGCCTCCGAGATGGTCGCAGGTAAATAACGTCTGCATGCCGTCGAATTTTACCACATCCTTGTTATAACCGTGCGACATACGGAGCGATTGCGTAATGTTGTTGTCGCCCATTGACAGATCCACGTCTTCCATCGTAAACTGACAGGGGTGCTCATAACCCGCAGCGTGGGTAATTTCGATAAGCTCTTTTGTAAAGGTTTTGATGTAGTTGTAAAATCGCTCGCTCTTAAGAGCAGGATCGAGCCCTGAAACCAGCCATTTGTTATTGGTAGCGACCCCTACCGGGCACCTGTTGGTATGGCACAGCTGGGCCTGTATGCACCCGATCGACATCATCGCTTCCCTGGCGACGTTGATCAGGTCGGCACCCATCGCAAAGGCCATTACCGCCTTATCAGGAAGGCCGAGCTTTCCGGACGCGATAAAGGTAACGCGTTCGGTAAGGTGATAGCGCTGAAATATCTTGTAAACATTGGCGAAAGCGTACACAAACGGGAGCGATACATGGTCGGCGAAAGACGGCGGGGCCGCGCCCGTACCTCCTTCCCCGCCGTCGATGGTGATAAAATCCGGGCCCTTCCCGGTTTCGACCATCGTTTGGGCGAGCTCTTCCCACAGATCGAGCTTCCCGACGGCCGATTTGATACCTACGGGCAGCCCGGTCCGGCCCGCCATTTCTTCGATGAGGGCGACCATCTCACGTATATTCGAGAAAGCCGTGTGATAAGGCCGCGAAACAATGTCCTGTCCCATAGGCACATGGCGGATCTCGGCTATTTCCCGGGTGATCTTGCTGGCGGGCAGCACCCCTCCCTTTCCCGGCTTCGCTCCCTGCGAAAGCTTTAGTTCCAGCAACCGGACAGCGGGTGTGCCGCGGGTAAGCCTTACCAGCTTTTCTATGTCGAAGTTCCCGTTTTCGTCGCGGACGCCGAAGTAGGAAGTGCCTATGTTAAAAACGACGTCGGCTCCGAGCCGGTGATAAGGGGACAGGCCTCCTTCTCCCGTATTATGATAGCAGCCAAACTTTGCCGCGCCCATATTCAGCGCCGAGATGGCCCTGGACGAGAGAGACCCGTAGCTCATGGCGCTGATGTTCACGACAGATTTCGGCCGGTAGGGACGTGCCCGGTTGTGAAATTCTCCGATCGTTTTGGCAGACGGGAGCGTATAGTGGTACGGGTGGTTCCCGTTGACAATACTATGCGGATGATCGTCGGGAAGGTGTTTCGGCATCAAAGCCGGTTTTATCAGCACATACCCGGGGGCGGACATATCCTGGTCGGTGCCGAAACCCTGGTAATTGTTTTCTTTTTTTGAAGAGGCGTAGATCCACGACCGCTGGCGCCGGTTGAAAGGAAGCTCCTCGCGGTTGTTGGCCACTATGTACTGGCGCAGCTCAGGGCCTATCGATTCAAGCAGGTACCTGAAATGCCCTACGATGGGGAAGTTATGCTTGATCGCATGCTTCTTTTGAAAAATGTCGACGAGCGCCCATATTGCCAGGCCGGCCAGCACGTATACCCACCAGGGAATTTCAGACAGAAGCTCCGGCATAGCTTTCCAGCTTTGTAACAGTTTCCAGGTCTTTCCAGAACCCGGGATAGGATTTGACGACCACGCCCGGCTCTTCGATTACAACGGGACGCAAAACTCCCACGGGAGCAAAGGCCATGGCCATGCGATGATCGTCATAGGTGTCAATGACCGGAAGCTTGTCGACCTCGCCGGCCGTATTGACCTCGTACCTGTGGCTGGGCTCTGTTTCAGTCAGTCGCGCGCCTAGTTTCAGCAGCTCGGCCTGGAGGGCGGCCACCCGGTCGGTCTCTTTAATTTTAAGGCTTTCGATGCCGGTCATTACCAGCCTGATACGCTTTGCGGCACAACACACCGCGACGGTCTGCACGAGGTCGGGGCAGCCCGAAAAATCCCAGCTCAGTTCCGTCACCGCTCCCTTTTTTTGCAGCAGTACTCCTGTTTCGGTATAGGTAGTTTTAACACCCAGGGGGGCCATAATGTGAGCGATAGCGCTGTCTCCCTGGAGGGATTCCCGCTTAAGCCCTGCCAGCTCGATCTCTGCATCTTCAGCCAGCGCGACCAAGCTGTACCAATAGCTGGCTCCCGACCAGTCGGATTCGACTGCGAAAGCGGCGGGGCGGTAGTCCTGGTGCGGAACGTGTATCGTTTTGTCTTCCCAGTCGGCCGTATAGGAGATCCCGAAATGGGCCATCTGCTGCAGTGTCATTTCTATGTAGGGACGGGAGCCTATTTCGCCTTCCAGGTGGAGCTTCAGACCCTCGGGTAATGTCGGAGCTACCAGGAGCAACGCCGAAATATACTGGCTGCTTACGTTGCTTTTGACGGTGAGCGTATTCTTCCCGGAGTATTTAAAGCCTTCCAGCCGCATTGGAGGATATCCTTCTTTACCGAGATAAGTAATAGCGGCCCCCAGTTCCCGGAGCGCATCCACCAGGATACCGATGGGCCGCTCGCACATCCGCGGTGTTCCCGTCATCACCTTCCGCTGCCCGGTCACTGCGAAATAAGCGGTGAGAAAGCGCATAGGCGCACCTGCATCTATGACGTCCGCCGTCTCCCCCGTATCGTGAAGGAGCCTTTCCAGGGTTTGGGTATCTCTTGCTTCCGAGACATTGCTCAGGGCGCTTTTGAACCCGGTGAGCGCACTGATGATCAGTGAGCGGTTGCTTTCACTTTTGGAAGACGCCAGCCGGATGGCTGCACGGATCGGCTGCTGCCGGGGACTGACTAAAACAGATTTCAAGGCGCTATAGATCATTTATTCGTATTATGCTTATACCGGAGCGGTATTGAAGGCTGCAAGTTACGAATAATTGATCTATCAGGAGGTTACTCTTCCCAAAGTCTGATGCCTACTTTAAGTCCTAAAACAAACTGGGGTATCGTTTTTTTTCCGTCATAGAAATCCTCCGCTTTAAAGCCGGTATCCTCGCTTTTATTTTGAGGATTTACTACATCGGAGTACGCAACATCTGTGCGGGCAAAACCTATTCCTGAATAGAAATCAACGGATAGCTTTCGACCGATCAGAAATTTTACGCCGGATTTGGCTACGCCTCCGAATTTGCTCTTTCGGAAATCTGCTTTTTCAAAACTGGTTATCTGCTCAAAATCAGCATAAAAGCTCGAGTTTTCTATTGTGTACCTGCTGTTTGCATAAATCCCTTCCATTGCAAAATAGCAGCCCATGTCTTGCGGCAGTTTCCATCCGATGTCGTTCCCCTGGAACCAATAAAACTTAATTTCAGGACGCACCTCGTAGAAGATATAGTTTGTTCTTTTGTCATTTCGCATTTGCCTGAATGCAGCCGCGCCTCCGCTTATCCCATAGCTCCAGCGATTCTTTGTCATAAATTCCGCTCCGATACGAACAGACGGATCAGGATGTGCTAAAGCGGTAGGGGTGATGTGGATGTCGAAATGAGAAGGAAGACGAGCTTCCGCAACTCCTTGTCCTGCTCCGGAAAAGCCGGTGAGTAATAAGGATATAAAAACTCCCTTAGCGAGTAGCTTTCTCATGGTAAGCGCATTTTGGTAGTTTTAACTACTATGAACAACAGGAGCACGCTGCCTGATATTTTCACGAAAATGAAGATAAACCGGCTATTTCCCAAATCTCAATCCTACAGACAGATCGAGATGAGATAACGATTCGTAGTTGTCCTTGTCGAGCTCGATCGTTTCGGTCCGGAAACCGTTTGAAATCCTGTATTTCGTCAGCGTTGCAGCGGTATAGCCGAACTGGAGCCCGAGGGCCATTCCTTTCGACAGCCCTATGTCATAGCCCACACCCCAGTACAGGCCGGCTGTTCCTCCTTTGAACGACAGGTTCTCATTCAGCAGGGTAGATTTGTTGCGGTACCCTGCGTAGCCGATACCGACATCAAGGATAAATGCGCTCGTCTTCTTTCCATTGAGGAGGCGCGTACTGAAAAGAGGGCCGAACCAGGTGATCCCGACATTGTCGCTCATGCTGCCGTATTGCGTCTGCCCGCTGGGAGGAGTAACGTAAATATTGTCGGCATCGGCCTTCGAGCGAAAATGGTTAAAGCGAAGTCCTGCGCCCAGCTGTTCCGAAAAATAGTAAGAAGCGCCGGCCTCGTAGTGAGCGCCCGATTTGAGATCTTTCAGGTACGGCTTCAGACTGGGATCTATGCCCGGAGGCAATTTTCCGAGCCGGTAGCTGAAGCCCCCGTTCAACGACAGCCTCCAGCGCGGGAAGGCAGGTTTATCGCGCCGGTATGCTACGGGCAGGACGGCGGAGTCAAAGTAGTCGTACTGGTATCCGGCTACCTGGGAGACAGGCAATAACGTGTTCCGCACCTCGTTTTGATGGACAAATGTGAAGTAAACGTAGTCGTTCTTCACCTTCGTGATCTTGCAGTTCAGGGAGTCGCCCTCAGCGGTCACGACCAGGTCCTGGGCGGCGCTTTCCAGCAGCACGCCCGATAGCACGAATGTCAGCAGCAGCTTGTTCATTTCAGATCGTAAAGGAATGATCAGTTTTTATTTTCTATAGCGTCAAACTCGATTTTACCGGCTTTCCGGTCTACCAGCTCCAGCCTGGGCCGCCCGACAAACGCGCCCATGGCGACACTGCACCGGATATAATATTCGTTGCCAAATTCAATCTTAACGGGGATCTCCGCTTTTGATTCCGTCTTTGCCCAGAGAGAATTCAATCCCTCTTTCCTGATCATGATGGTCTCTTTCCATTTGTTCTTGACCCTGCAGATCACGGTGTCACCCAAATGAAGGTCGAAACTGATCAGGGGACCTGTACCGGATGCCCTGTAAACATGCAGCAGGGCATAATCAGCGTCTGCCGGAAGTGACGGGGCCGGCTCATCGGCTTTGATAATCCCGGAAGCGTCTATTTTGAGGATATCCGCTCTTATCCGGTGGCAGCTGCTTGTCCAGAAGCTCGGCGGCTGATGCCGGGTGATCTTTATGGCGTTGCCTCCTGCCTTGCGCGCTTCGTCTTTCGCTTTTTCTATCGCTACGTCCAGCCCGCAGTCGGTAGAGAAGCCGGAGTCCCCTATTTTGACTGTTCCTATTACTTCCGCATCTTTCGGGGAATCGTCGCCGGGCATCCATACGGCCACTTCCTCGCGATAGTCGAGAGCATCATAATGTTTGCTGATCGATGTGGAGACTTTGGGAGAGCATGCTGAAACGAATAACAGCAGTAACCCTCCGGTAAAGAGAGATATTCCGGGAGAATTCATAAGGCGTATCAGTTTTTTTTAAAGTATGTTAGAATCGTATGCTTATTTTCAAGTCCTACCCGGATCTTCCGGTTAGTATAGATTACCTTCGTATACGACGACAAAGTAAAGACTATTTATCGGGTATATATATGATTTTGGTCATATGGCCCTGACCTGGTTCTGCCTCGTGTTTAGAGGGGGAAGCGCATTAATTATTTTTCCCCGGCTTCAGCCTCCACAGCATAAAGACGATAAAGAGCATGAGGCCGGAAGATATTTTAAACAGCTGTGCGATGTTGATGTCCATGTCGCGCATGGCGCCTCCTGCGTAGAGACTTACTCCGCCTACGAGGCAGGCTACGAAATTGAGGATGCCGTAGCCGGTAGCCAGGTATTTCCGGTCTATCAGCAAGGTCAGTATCGGCATCATATTGGCGTCGAGAAAGACCCTGAAAAAGGCAAAGATCATGAACCCCGCGAGGGCGGGATATAGAGCCTCTGTACTGCTGGCCAGGAAAACGGCGGGAGCGGCGATGGAAAGACCGAGCATCGACACCAGTATGCGCCCTTTAGGATTGCGCCTGCTCCACCGGTCGGCAAGCAGTCCGCCGGCAATGACGCCCACCAGCGAGGCGGTATGGAAGTAGCCTGTAGAATAGACCCCGGCAACGCTCTGCGACAGGTTGAAATGCTCCTTGAAATAAGTGGGCAGCCAGCCTACCACCAGCCAGGCCACAACGCCGCCGGTGCCCCAGAATAAAAGCGTTTTCAGGTATTCGCTGTTGGCGGATAAGATCTTTATGGTTTCAATAAAGGAGACTTTTTTCTCCGCAGGGGTGGCGCCGGCGGGTTCGGTATCTTCCCGGGGAGCTTCCCGGAGCAAAGCCAGGAGGATGAAGGCATATACCACGCCGATCAGGCCGAAAGTGCTGAATGCGAAGTTCCAGGTATGTGTCTCGGCCAGCCAGCCGCCTATGAACCCGAGGCTCTGGCCGATCATGATCCCGGCCATATGGATGCCGTTGGCGAGCGAGCGGGTAGCGCCTTTATGATAATCCATGATCATGGCGAGGCCTGCGGGAATGTAGCAGGCTTCGCTGATCCCCATAAGGGCTCTCGTTGCGAGCAGCCCTTCATAGGTGGTCACATAGGAGGTGAGCCACGTTACCGCCGACCAGACAAACAGGCTGCCGATAATTACCCAGGTCCTTTTAAACCGGTCGGCCAGGAAGCCGCCTACCGGGCTGAGAAACCCGTATATCCATAAGAACAGCGACGTGAGCAGCCCGAACTGCGCGTCGGTCATGGGGATCGATTCGATGATGGAAAACCTCATGGTGGTGATCATCATCCTGTCGAGGTAGTTCAGGCATCCTACGACGCTTAACAGGCCTACAACGAGCCAGGCATAGGATTTTGATTCGGTAACGCGGGGGGGAGTGTTGTCGGTATTCATTCGAAGCAGGTATTCCGGAGCTTGGGGTTATCGGTTTAGTTTGCTGATTCCTTCCCTGATCGCAGAGAAGTCGGCTTCCAGTTTCTGACGGAAGAAAGTCAGGTCATTGCTGTGGATGACCATGTTGAGTCCTCTTCCGGCCCAACGGATCTGCTCGGAAGGGTCGGTCCAGAATTGTATGCCGATATGTTTGCCGGCGGCGCGCGTTTTGGATACGATGGTGCCGACGGCCTTTTCAAAGTCAGGATGCCCGTATTGCTCGGGTATGCCCAGGCTTACCGACAGGTCGTGCGGACCGATGAACACCCCGTCAAGCCCGGGCTCGGCCAGGATTTCGTCCAGGTTGGCTATGGCCGGAACACTTTCTATGTTGGCGATAAGCATGTTGCCGAGGTTGTACCCGGCCAGGTATCGCTCCATTTCAGGAGAAAGCGTTTCGGATCCTGAAAGCAGCGCCTGGAGCTTTTCACCTTTGAGCGGCCTGTATTTGACAGCGCCCGCCAATGCCCTCACCTGTCCGGCAGTTTCGATATAGGGGGCGACGATCCCGCGGGCGCCTGCATCGAGCGCCTGGCAGGCAAGAAACGGATCGGGATTTGAAATCCTTACAACAGGTGCTATGCCCAAAGCGTCCAGGTGCCGGCATGTCGAGGAAAGCGCGGATCTGTCGGCAGGGATATGCTCCGTGTCCAGGAAAATAAAGTCGAGATCAGCTCCCGAAATCCCCGACAGCCATACCGACGAGCCGGCAATAAGACAGGTGCCGTAGGCAATTTTTCCCGACCGGAGCTTTTGAAGGAGTGCGTCCATGTTTCGAAGTGTTTTATACCCTGGCCTGTGTCTTCACAGGCCGGAAGGCGGGTTGTTGTAAAAAGGGCTCACCACGACGTCCAGCCGCCGTCTACTACCAGGTTGTGGCCCGTGACATACGATGAGGCTTCCGAGGCCAGGAATACGACCGGCCCCTGGATATCCTTATCGTCGGCGAAGCGGCCCAGGGGAGTGAGGCGTTTATAGTTCGCAATAAATTCCTCTTTGCCGGTCATCTGCTCCACTCCCGGGCCGTAGCCGCCGGGGCTGATGCAGTTGGCGCGTATGCCGTATTTCCCGTAGTAGTTGGCCAGCCATTTGGTAAATCCTACCATTCCCCACTTGTCGTAGGTATAATTCACGGGACTGGTCATTCCGGTGCTGCCATATACCGCGAAATTAGGTCCGACCGTGCCCTGGATCGAGCCGATGTTGATGATATTCCCGCTTGAACGCGCCTGCATATGCGGTACTACCGCTTTCGTAATGAGCATCAGACCGGTGGAATTGATTTTCTGGGCGGCTTCCCAGTCCTCCGCGCCCATGTCCTCCAGGTTTTTGAAACCTTCCCTGGAAACGGCGTTGTTCACGAGGATATCGATCTGCCCGAAGCGCCCGGCGACGGAAGATACGAAATGCTGTATCTGCAATTCGTCGGAAAGGTCCAGCTCCCACCCGCTTGCTTCCAGTCCGGTATCAGTGAGTTCCGCTGCAAATTCGCGGCAGCGCTGAGCATTCCGGGAAGCGATTGCTACATGCGCGCCTGCTTCTGCGAGCGCACGGGAGATCGGGGCGCCGAAAAGGCCGGTGCCCCCGGTTACGATGGCTGTTTTGCCGGTAAGGTTGAAGAGTTTGTTCATCTGAAATGATTTGATGATAGTCCTTAATTCCACATTCCCGGGGTAATTACCGGCTTCGGGACATCGGCTGCGAGGGATTTTAGTTCAGCTCTCAATGATTCCGGCAATTCCGGGCCGTTCAGCAGGGCCAGGTTGGATTGTACCTGGGAAGCGTTCTCAGCGCCGACCACCAGACTGTCCGCTTCAGCGAGATCGCGTATGAACGCGAATGCCATCTCTGCCATTGTCAGGCGATAATCGTGCGCCAGGGCATGCAGGTTTTCCAGGTAAGGGGAGGCTTCTTTTAAAATGCCGGTCAGCTCGCGCGGGTCCCGGAAGAACAGCCCCTGCAGGAAAACGCTTCTCACGAAAATGATCCTGCCGGCCTCGTGCAGCTTTTCGAGCGAGCCGTCGTTGATGACTTTTTGATCTAAAATGTTCAAAGGAATCTGTACGGCCTCGAACGCAGCATGTTCGGCCACGCTCCCGGCTTCCCGGGAATAATTAACCGAAATACCGCCGCAGGCGATCAATTCTTCTTCCTTTAGCCGGTCGATCATCGCGGGAACGATCCGCAGTACCTCTTCCATAGGCTCGTCGGGACCTTTGTGATAGAGCACCAGCGGTACACGGCTGACATTCAGCTCTGAGACCGACTGCTCAACGCTGCTCCTGACCGATTTCCAGGCAGCTTCGAGGGTCATGCCGGGAGTCCAGTCATACTTGAACTTCGAAATGACCAGGTCCTCGTCCGAGGGGTTTCGGGCGAAGTAATCTCCCAGTACCTTTTCCGCCCGGCCGTAGGTACGGGCGGTATCGAACGTATTGATGCCCGATTGCCTCGCCAGGTCGAGAATGGAGAAGGCCTCTTCTTTTGCCGGCGCGCCGGTAGTGTTGGCGATCCCGTAGCGCATGCCCAGCTGGATAGTGCCCAGCGCAAGCTGCGAAATACGGTATTGATGAAAAGGAGTGTACTTCATGATGTGCAGCGACTACTCGCTTATTTTAATGATGAAAGGGGTTCGTATCCCCGGTTTGATCTCGCCGCTGATGTACAGCCACCCGTCCTGGTAAGGTACTACCGGCAGGGTGACGAGGGAAGGGTATTTATCCTGGTTTCCCAGGTATTCCCAGGTATCGTTGCCGGGGTAGTAGCACAAGACGCTCCTGGTGATGCCCGGATGAGTAGCCGGATCCCGGTAGTGAGCGGTGACGGCATCGACACCACCCCATATCATGAACCTGCTGCCGTTTAAAAGCGGGAGCGTCCCTGCTGCTGCCACTCCTCTCGGGATGGGAGACAGCTTCTTCCAGCTTGCTTTCCATTGCGCCCCTTCCCTGTGAACGGCAAGAGCGTAGTTGTCGGTAAGAATATTACGGCACTTTTCCCCGAAAGAATTAACCAGGCTGTTTTCGCCGCTCATCAGGAACAACCGGTCATTCCACACTCCGCTTACGGGCAGTATCCGCTCCGGCCCCGGCCAGGGCTCGATTTTCTGCCAGCCGCTGTCCGGGTTCAGCAGGTCCAGCAGCAACGCCAGCTTCAGCGGCGGCCCTCCGGGGCTTTCAGAGCCTCCGAGTATGATCAGCGCATCTCCGAGAAGCGCGCCGGTCATATAAGCGAGCGGCTGAGGCAGGTCGGGCAGGCTTTCTTTTTCCAGCCTGCTCCCGCTCCAACGGTAGCTGTAAACCGACGTAAGATGATGCGTATCGGTACACCCGCCTGCTATGATCACCCTGTCCTTATAGCTGACCGACACGCCGTACCCCGACGGCGCCGGGAGCTTTTGCTCCGAAAGATGCCATTGTCCGCCTTCAGGCAAAACATAAATATGGTCGTACCATTTCTTTTTACCGCCTTCCCAGGGATATTGACCGGGGAAGTTGGCGCCGCCCATTGCAATGAGCGTTCCCGATGTGACACCGGCATACATACCCGCAAATCCCGATTTATCGGGTAGGGGCGAAAATTCTGACCATCTGATCTGACCGGTCTGAGACATAGAAGGTAACGCGTTTATGAAAATGAAGAGATAGATCAACCGTAACGGTCGCGGTATTTTTTTCATGACCTGGTATTTTACATTCGGAAGCCTCCATTCAGAAGCCCACGGTCATGAGCAGGACCGCCCCGGGCCCGGGCTCACCGTAGCCTCCGGTTACGAGCAGCTCTTTTTTTGCGGGTGTATCTGTTATAAACGCAAGATTGCTGGTCAAAGGAAGGCCGGTATCGATGGTATGCAGCAGGAAGCCTTCCGGGGAAACAACCTGTATCGCCTGCATGCCGTAATGGGCAACCCATATGCGGCCGTCGATGTCTACGGCCAGTCCGTCAGGCAGGCTTTTTAAAGGATCGCCTGACGGATGCGAGGGAAGATCGATCAGGATGTTTCGCCCGGCGCCATCTTCTCTGAAATGAAAAGAAAGGATCCGGTTCCCATAGCTCTCGGCTACATATAAAATATCTTCGGAATTGCTGAGCGCCAGTCCGTTGGCATAATCAACACAGCCGTCGATGAGCTCCTGGCGGCCGTCAGCTCCCGAAAAAAAGACCTTCCCGGTTTCCCGTATCGAATCGGTAAAGTACAGGTTCCCTTTGGAGTCCGTAACCAGGTCGTTAGGAGTAGTGAAAGGGACTCCCGCACACACGCCGTCTATGATTGTCGCCCTGAAGCTTCCGTCAGGACGGTAAGCCGATATCCGGCCGGTCCTGCTTTCGCAGATCCAGTGTTCACCATTGCCCATTATAACCTGCCCGTTCGGACAATTTCCTTCAGCCCATACGCTTCCCGCCGTTTCTGAGCGCAGGGTCATCACCTGCCCGCCGGTGAGCGTTGTGAAGAAGAAATTGCCGTGACGATCGATAACCGGCCCTTCCGTATAAAACTCAGTATCGGCAAGCTTTACGATATTGTACGTCATCATGCCTCGAACGCTTCCGCCGGCGGCTCCTCAAACGGGAACAGGGGAGACCGGCGATGGTGAAAGGTAAAGCGGGTCATGTCGGCGCTGGTGTCGCCCGGCGTGTCGACCTTGCAAAGGTGCCTGCAGACATCTTTGTAGGCGGCAATAGGCGCATTAACCCCTTTGGCAACGATAAAGTCAAAGCTTTCCGGCTGCAGATCGTAAGCCAGCAGTTGCTGGAGGCTGAAGGGAACGGTTCTCAGGGAAGTGAGCATGATCGTCTGGCCGTTAACGGTTCTGACGATCGCGGAAGCGCCCATGTCGTAATTGACAAAACCGCCGTGCTTAGGGGTCAGCTCCTTGAATTTTCCTTCGATGAGACGATAGCTTTCCGGTACGATCACATACCCGTTTTCGCCGACGGTAAGTTCTGCGGGTACGCCGGAGGCATTTCCCAGGCGTTCTACCGCCGCCGGGTCGTAGATGCAGATGAAAGTGCGGGAAAGCCCGGCCCGGTCGAGCTCTTCAAGCAGGTGCGTGCTTTGCGCGCTGCTTCCGCCTCCTACATTATCCCCCATATCGAGCAGCAGGACCGGCTTTTCCATTCCGGGAAAAAGAGGGATCCAATCCCTGATATGGAGCTTTTTACCATTGAAGCTGTGCAGGTGACGGCGCGCATAGCCCAGCAGTTCTCCTGCCGCTTCGCGACTGCCGGACGAGGGCGTATGCCCCGTTTCCGAAATAAGGATAAAGGCAGATCCCAGCTCGGCGACGTCGGCGTAAGGGAAGCCCAGCAAAAGGCTGACCGAATAAAGCCTGTGCTGCGCCCGGACGTTTTCCGCCAGCTGCAGGAGATCGAGACAGGGAGATTCAGACGTATACTGCTGCTCGATGCTAATCGCAAGAGGCAGCTGTACCAGCGTCTGGGTAAATTTCCGACCCTCCGAAAGGATGGCTATCATCATCCTGGCGGCTTCCCGGCCTACTCTTGCCTGGTCAATATGGGGGTTGGTCTGGTAGGGGAACAGGCCGTTGGTCGAGTCCGCCATCAGCGGGCTTACATTGGCATGAGGGTCCAATGTCCCGATGATGGGCACCTGATCTCCTGCCCGTGCGCGCAGCTGCTGTAGCCAGTAACCATCCATATCCGGGTGGTTTTCCGAGACGCCGGCGCCATGCGGGACGACGAGGATGCCGTCATAGGGGCCGTTTTTATCGTATAATTCCCATAACCTGGAGAGGATACCTTCCAGGGCATCTGCCGTGACCATGCCGCTGGGAGTAGCGTAGGCATAAAACACCGACACAAGCTCATATTCGTCCGAGCTTTCCATCACCTCGATTATCCCGCTGATTTCATGGTGGGCGCCGCGGTATTCCTCCGTAATGGCTCCTTCTTCCAGCCAGAAGCCCGACCTGAACTCAGCCAGCGTGGTGAGCTGTTGCGAGAATGTATTGGTTTCGTGGTAGATGCCCAGCAGGGCGATACGTTTTTTCATAAATGTCAGGGGTTAGGCTACCAGCCGTCAGTAATCAGCTGTCAGCTTCAAATAAACGGATTATTTGTCAATAAAGAATACCGCGTCCACCTCAAATTTGAGCAGGTCGCCGAGGCAGCCGATCAGGGTAGTCCTGGCCGGGTAGGGCTCGTTAAAATATGCTTTATAAATCGCGTTGAATTCCGCCAGGTACTCCTGCTTCCCCACATAATTGCGTACCTGCACCGCATCGTCCAGTGTGGCTCCGGCGGCCTCCGCGATACGTTTCAGGTTTTCAAAGGAACGCCGGCATTCTCCCTCAAAAGTGTCGGTTACAATGGCGCCTTTGTCATCGACGGAGGCCTGGCCCGAAACAAACAGGTGCCCTCCGGAGATGATACCGGGTGAGAACGGCAGATGGCTGGTTGGGATATTTCCTCCTTTTACTACTTTTTTATTACTCATAATACTCCGAATGTTTGATAGGCTTCCTGTGCTTTCATGCCCATCCTGATAGCATCTCGTGACTGGTTTTCTGCTTTTATTTTTTTCAATGCGCCTGATATGACCCTGTCTTCTACAGGCCGGGGGATTACCACTATACCGTCCTCGTCGGCTACTACGATGTCGCCCGGGTTAAAAGTTACGCCGTCGATCACCACGGGAATGTCCATGTCGACTACCCGCTGCCGGTTCTGGCTGTCGTAGGGGTTTTTAGCGATAGCAAATACGGGGAAGCCCATTTCCCGCATTTTGGCTACATCTCTTACGGCGCCGTGGACTATTACGCCGGCGCAGCCCCGGTTACGGGAGGCGGCGGCCAGCAGCTCCCCGAAAATGCCTGACCTGTTGCTGCCGTGGGCGGCAGCGATCAGAACTTCTCCCGGTGCGCAGGAGTCTACTGCCTTCAATTCCAGGTCATACGGATTTTCATCCTTATGAAACATATCCGTCCACAACGTGGTCTTGCATCTTCCCGCGAGCCTGCCGACCCCGGTGTAGGGAACAAAGGGAATCCGGGTAGCCTGGTTGGGGTAGCCTATCGAGTCGAGGACATCGGAGATAACCGCCGTATAGAGCTCGTTTTTTATAAATTCAAAATCAACAGACATGGCGGGCGGTTAAATGGTTTCCTTCAGAAGTCCGTAGCTATCGACCTGCTCCATCATACCGATGATCTCCTCGTCGCTCCAGGGCATGGGCGGGGCCAGCAAAGGCGGTTTGGGCGGGCCTATATGGATATCATATTTTAGCTCCATGCCCTTGTTGATAAAAGTCCATACATAAGGCAGGATCTTCTCGATGAAGCCCTGGAAAGTGAGCATAAATTCATTGGCCTCATTTACTTTCCCGTCGAGGAAAGCCGATCTCACATATTTGCACGTGGGGCCGAACATGTTATAGAACGTGCCGATGGCGCCTGCCGTACCGGTAATGGCGGCCTGGCACATCAGCTCGTCAGCGCCGCTGAAAAGCTGCCACCTGTCGCCGGCCATATTTTTGATGGTACCTATTTCAAGCAGCTTGCCGGTAGTCAGCTTCATCCCTTTGACCTGGGGCAGATCCAGCAGCTTTCTGATCACCTCGTGGCTGGCCGCACCGCCGATCTGGTAGGGAAAAAACGGCCGGTCTGTAGCCTCGGCGATGCGCCGGTAGTGGGTAAAGGCCATTTCACCGCTTCCCCCATAGTAAATCGGGCCTACCGACGAGATACCGTCCGCGCCGTGATCCGCCGCGTGCCGGGCAAGACGTATCGATTCCTCCGTATTCATTGCCCCTACCTGGACAATGACCGGCACCCTTTCCTTGACGATCTGCATCGTATGCGCGGTAATTTCCTTCCTTTCCTCTTCACCGAACAGGAAACCCTGCCCGGTAGAGCCCAGGATGTAAATACCGTCCATTTCCTGGCTTATCAGGAGCTCGATGAGCTTTTCAAGCTCATGAAGGTTTAATTTTCCATTGGCATGGACAGGTGTGAACAGCGCCGGCCATACTCCTTTGAATTGTTGTGTATTCATTGTTCTTGTTTGAATATAGTTTTGTTTTTAGTTCCCGGGGCTGCGCTGCGCTTGCGCCCGGGTTATGCACGTATCGCCCCTGCGGGGCTGTGGTATGATGCCCTTGCAGGGCTATCAGAGATTGATTTTCATTTTTATAAAAAGGTTATCAGCTTTCAGCAGTCAGCAATCAGCCCCTTTGTCCCTGAGCCTGTCGAAGGGTTCATCGACGGCCTGGGCGGCCCCGCCGCGGTGGCGTACCACTTGCGTGCAAACGAGCCGATAGCTGATTTCTGATTGCT
>MEDT01000099.1 GCA_001724175.1 Cytophagaceae bacterium SCN 52-12
CCACCACCATCTGCTCGCCATCGGTGGTCTGATCTCTACTTTATACGGATTGTCTGTCCTGGTGAATGCCAACGCGCAGAGGCTGGCAGGCATTGAAACGGCCAAATGGGTTCTGCTCGGTTTTTACAGCTTTGTATTCCTCTCCGGCGGACTTTTAATACTGGGGCAGGCTTTCCGCTTCCGCCTGCTCATCGATTACCGCCGCGAAACCAGGAAGGAAATAAATCGCCTGAAAAAAAGGATCGATTCAAAACGGATGAAAGACATCGAGACAAGGCGCAAGCGGCGCGAAAAAACGAAAAACCCTACCAAATAGCTTGACAGGGTTCTTGTCGGTATCTTATCCGGATAACTGCTAAGCTTCCGCTTTGGCTGTAAAAGAAGCCTTGATAGCCTCTACATCCACATTACGAATATCCGGTTTCCTCAAAAGGTCTTTTATGCGGTCAACTCTCGATTTAGCATTCAGCTTATTTCTCAGTCCCTTACGTTTTAATCTTGTAACAGCCATTTTTCCATCATTTTTAATTTCTGGCGCAAAACTAGAGATTTTCAATTAAAAAAGGAAGTCTGTAAGGAATAATTATACACCTTCCCTAACTTTGGGGTTTCGGTAATCAATAGCCAGTTAACAATGAGCAAGCCTACCTTAGCAAGAGGTACCCGGGATTTCGGACCGGACCAAATGGCCAGGCGGAACTTTATCTTCGACATTATACGTCAGACATTCAGGCGCTTCGGCTTCCAGCCTCTGGAAACGCCGGCGCTCGAAAATCTTTCGGTGCTGATGGGGAAATATGGAGAAGAGGGCGACCAGCTACTCTTTAAAATCCTCAATTCCGGCGATTTTGCAGCTAAAACCACTCGTTCCGACTGGGAAGCAGGCTCCCGGCAGCTATTACCCAAAATAACCGAGAAAGGCCTTCGGTACGACCTTACAGTTCCCTTTGCCAGGTTTGTAGCCATGAACCGCGGGACCCTGGCTTTCCCTTTCAAACGCTACCAGATCCAGCCGGTATGGCGGGCCGACCGCCCCCAGAAGGGTAGGTACAGGGAGTTCTACCAATGCGATGCCGACGTAGTGGGCACCCGCTCGCTGCTTTGCGAGGCGGAGATCGTCATGATGCTCCACCATGTTTTAAGACACCTAGGCATAGAAGGCTTCACTGTAAAGATCAACCACAGGAAAGTGCTGAGCGGCATCGCCGAAACGATAGGCGCGCCGGGAAGGGAAAGCTCGCTTTGCGTAGCGATCGACAAGCTGGATAAAATCGGGCGCGACGGCGTATTTGAAGAGCTGTCACGGCAGGGTTTCAGCGACGACAACCTGGCAGCGCTTCGCCCTTTTCTTGATTTCGAAGCGTCAGACGGCTTTTTCGACCAGCTTGAAAAACTCCTTGCCGGCTCGGCCGTCGCGCAGGAAGGCATAGCCGACCTGAAGAAGGTGTGGGAAATGGTCGACGGGTTCGGTCTGGAAAAATCTGCGCTTCAGCCCGACATCACACTGGCCCGGGGACTTTCCTACTACACGGGGTGTATTTTCGAAGTAAAGGCCCACCATGTGCAGATAGGTAGCATATGCGGGGGAGGACGGTACGACAACCTGACCGAAAGCTTTGGCGTCAAAGACATGTCAGGCGTCGGTATCTCTTTCGGCGTGGACCGTATTTATGACGTCATGGAAGAGCTGAATCTCTTTCCCGAGCTCTATAACGAAGGTACCCGCGTCATGATCACCAATTTCGATGACGAAGCGGCGCGCTACGGACTGGGTGTGCTGGGCAGGCTCCGGCAGGCAGGATGCAACGCCGAGATGTATCCCGACAGCAGCAAGCTTAAAAAGCAGCTCGACTACGCCGACAGGAAAAATATCCCGTATGTGATCCTGATAGGTTCCCAGGAAATGGAATCAGGTAAGCTTACGGTGAAGAACATGAAATCCGGTCAGCAGAACGAGCTGACAATTGACGAAATAATTGAACTTTTCATAAAAAACCAATGAGGGGATGTTTTCTATGTTGAAATACATCCCGACAACTTTAATCAGGGAGCACGTTTAGACAGCTCCTCTATTCAATATAATGGCAGAATTAATCAGAATCGCGATACAAAAATCCGGAAGGCTCAGCGAAGATTCTCTCAGGTTGTTAAAAGAATGCGGTATACGGTTTGACAATGGGGCCGGGAAACTAAAAACCACAGCTACCAATTTCCCGGCAGAAATACTGTTTCTCAGGGACGACGACATTCCCGGCTACGTGGAAGACGGCGTGGCGCACCTGGGCATAGTCGGCCAGAATGTATCGGAAGAAACGGACCGGGACGTGGATACCATCTACAACCTCGGCTTCTCGAAATGCCGCCTGTCGATCGGCATCCCGAGAGCGACCGGGTACAACGGTATTGCAGATCTCCAGGGTAAAAAGATCGCAACTTCCTACCCGAGGATACTCGGTAAATACCTGGAAAGGAACAGCATCAGCGCCGAGATCCACGAGATCAGCGGATCGGTGGAAATCGCCCCGGGGATCGGCCTTGCCGACGCCATATGCGACATCGTCAGTTCGGGCAGCACGCTGCTCAGCAACGGCCTGAAGGAAGCCGAAGTGATCATGCGCTCGGAAGCGGTTATGATCGCCTACAGGCAAATGACCGAAAGCCAGAGGGCCATCCTCAACCAGCTGCTTTTCAGGATCGACTCGGTGCAGGCCGCAAAAAACAATAAATACATCCTGCTGAACTGCCCCAATGAATCGGTCGAAGCCATTACAAAGCTGATCCCGGGAGCAAAATCCCCCTCGATTATGCCGCTGGCGATCGAAGGCTGGTGCTCGCTTCACTCGGTCATCAATGAAAACGACTTCTGGGAAAATATTGAAAAGATCAAACAGGCCGGCGCCCAGGGCATCCTGGTGATCCCGATCGAACAAATGGTGCTGTAGGAATTATGAGTCAGGAATTATGAATTATGAATATCCTTTTTTCCGATGAACATTATCAGCTATCCGTCAAGAGCAGAATGGGCTGATTTGCTTCAAAGACCTGTCCTGCCGAAAGGCGACATAGAAGCCCGTGTCCAGTCGATACTCGACGCCGTCAGGGAGGGCGGCGATGAGGCGTTGCTGACACTGGCCAGGCAATTCGACAAGTTTGACGGGGAATCCCTGGAAATAAGCAGAACCCGGATAGAAGCTTCCGAAGAACTGCTCGCCGAAACACTTAAAAAGGCGATCCGGCAGGCGGGCGACAATATCCGGAAGTTTCACGAAACCCAGCGGCAGCCTGTCGAAAAGATCGAAACGGTGCCGGGCGTAACCTGCTGGCGGAAGAGCGTCGGGATAGAAAAGGTAGGTATTTATATCCCGGGCGGGTCTGCCCCTCTTTTCAGCACCGTCCTGATGCTGGCCATTCCCGCGCAGCTTGCCGGGTGTAAGGAGATCATTCTCTGTACGCCGTCCGATCACCCTGCCATTCTCTACTCTGCCAAGATCACGGGTGTTACCCGGATTTTCAGGATAGGTGGAGCGCAGGCAATCGCGGCTCTTGCCTATGGTACGGAGACAATTCCCCGCGTTTACAAAATATTCGGTCCCGGCAACCAGTTCGTCACCAACGCCAAGCTGATGGTAGCCAGGGAAGGTGTTGCCATCGATATGCCGGCCGGCCCTTCAGAAGTTGCCATATGGGCCGACGAAAGCGCGGTGCCTTCTTTTATTGCCGCCGACCTGCTGTCGCAGGCCGAGCACGGCCCCGATAGCCAGGTCATCCTGGTATCGACGAGCCGGGAGGTGATCTCGGAAGTTGCTGCTGCGCTTTCCACGCAGTTGGAAGCACTTCCCCGCAAAGATATCGCGCATCGGGCGATCGGAAACAGCAAGGCTTTCCTGGTAGACAACGGGCAGGATGCGCTGGACCTTATCAATGCATATGCACCGGAGCACCTGATCCTGTCGATCGAAAATGCGGAATCCGTTTCTGAAAAGGTGATCAACGCAGGGTCGGTTTTCCTGGGGAACTATACCCCCGAGTCCTGCGGTGACTACGCCTCCGGCACTAACCATACCCTCCCTACCAACGGGCACGCGCGGGCCTACAGCGGGGTTTCCCTCGACAGCTTTACCAAAAAAATCACCTTCCAGCACATTACGCCCGCCGGGCTGCAACTGCTTGGCCCTACGGTAGAGGCCATGGCTGAAGCAGAAACGCTGACAGCCCACAAAAGAGCCGTCTCCATAAGACTATCCACCCTCAATTAATCACCTCATCAACACATCATCACATCTTCTCACATCAAATGCCCCCATTCAACCTCTCCAACATCATAAGGCCCCACATCCGGGATCTCGTCCCCTACTCTTCCGCCCGTGACGAATACACCGGCAAGGAGGGCATATTTCTTGACGCCAACGAAAATCCTTTCGGATCGGTCGTTTCCAGTCCTTTCAACCGGTACCCCGACCCGTATCAGCAGGAAATAAAGCAGCTGCTGGCGCCGTTAAAGGGCGTGCGGCCGGGGCAGATCTTCCTCGGGAACGGCAGCGACGAGGCCATAGACCTCCTGATCAGGGCTATCTGCAGGCCGGGGATCGACAATATCATCATCATGCCTCCTACTTACGGCATGTACGAGGTGAGCGCCGGCATCAATGACGTGCACGTCAGGAAAGTGACGCTCACCAGCGATTTCCAGATCGACACGGAAAAGGTCCTGGAGAGCATCGATCCTGCTACAAAGATCATATGGGTATGCTCGCCCAACAACCCGACCGGCAACGCCATTCACCCGGAAAGCATACAGGCTATACTGGATGGCTTTTCCGGCGGTATAGTCGTCGTAGATGAAGCTTACATCGATTTTACCTCCCAACCGTCGTGGACTACCTTGCTCGACGAAAATCCGAACCTGGTGGTGATCCAGACATTTTCAAAGGCATGGGGGCTGGCTTCGCTGCGTACGGGCATGTGCTTTGCATCGGAAGAGCTGATCGGCATCCTCAACAAGATCAAGCCGCCCTACAACATAGGCGGTCCGTCGCAGCTGCTGTTGCTCGAAGCGCTTCAAAACGCCGGCGCCGTGCCGGGCATGGTGCAGGATATACTGGAGCAAAGACAGGTTTTATCGGAAGAAATAGCCAGGCTGCCGCAGGTGCTGAAAGTCTACCCGTCCGATGCCAACTTCCTGCTCGTCAGGTTCCGGGATGCCCGGGGCACGATGCAACACCTGATCGATGAAAAAATAATAGTCAGGGACAGATCGAAGGTCGTTCTTTGTGAAGATTGCCTCAGAATTACGGTAGGCACGGCGGCCGAGAACGAAGCTTTGCTGGCGTCGCTGAAAGGTATCAGATAAAGGCGGAAGGCGCGGAAGGAATAATCCTGCCTTTTATACGTTATTATTCACGGCGGATTGATAAATTGGCGGGAAATTTCGCTCTTTTTAATAAACAGGCCACAACTAGTTCTAATTTTATTCTGATGAAAAGATTTGCGCTCACACTTTTTGGCATTCTTTCTATTTCGATCGCAAATGCCCAATACGACAACTTTGCGGTAGGCTTTAAATTAGGAGAGCCGACAGGGATCAATATCAGGAAATACTTCAACAATATCAACGCGCTCGATCTGACGGTGGGCACCTATGGCGGTATCCTGGGTAATAACCGGAGCTACCGGCAGGGAGAATACAAAAATGTAGGGCTTGCTGTCCAGGTGCACTATCTCTGGCATACGCCGCTGTTCAATTCGGAGGCGCTGCACTTATACTACGGTTTCGGCGGACAAGTGAATTCCCGGAAATATTATCACTCCGGGGTCACTCCTTACGAAAAGGCGCTTTCCCTCGGGGGCTCGCTCCTCGGCGGCTTTGAATATTTCATGCCCGACGGCCGGCTCTCGATATTCGTGGAAGGCGGCACCTACGTAGAGGTAATGCAGCGCCCGTTTTACCTGAGCCCCAATGTTTCGGGCGGGATACGACTGAATCTTTAGCAGCTGTCAGCTATCAGTCATCAGCTGGGCTATCGGCTGATTTCTGACAGCTGATAGCTGATAGCCGCCCATGTTCAGAATTTACAGTTCCTCCGCCGGATCCGGTAAAACTTATACGCTCACCAAAGAGTACATCAAGCTTGCCCTGCATCCGGAAAACGACTCCTATTACCGGCATATCCTGGCTGTGACCTTTACGAATGCGGCAGCCCGGGAGATGAAAGAGCGTATCCTGGGCACGCTGAAGGCATTCTCGACGGGTGCACGCCCCCAGATGATGCTGGATATTGTCAGCGAGCTGTCTCCCGCTGCAGCAACCGATCCCGGACTCAGGGAGCAGGAGCTCATCCGGCTGCAGGAAAGGGCCGGCAGGATTTTCACGCGGATATTGCACGGCTATTCCGACTTTTCCGTCATGACGATCGACAGCTTCATCTCCCGCCTGGTGGGGTCTTTTACCGACGAGCTGGGACTGCCGTTCGGGTTCGAGACCCGCCTGGACGGCGATCTGCTGGCTGAAGCCATCGACCGCCTGCTGGCGAGGATAGGGCTGACCGGAGAGGAACCCCTTACCCGCATCCTGGAAAGCTATTACCTCGAGCATGCCCGAGAAGAAGGCGGATGGGGAGCGCTCCCGAAGCAAATGCTGTCAGCCGCCGCCGATCTCCTCAGCGAGGAAAGCTACCTGGCCATGACGCGGGTCAGCGACCTGACGCTCAACGACTGGCAGCAGATCCGGAAACAGCTGCTGACAACGATACGGGAAAAAGAATCGCTTATCAGAGAACATGCCGATAAGGGATATCAGGCCATTGTCAACGCCGGCCTGTCTGCTTCCGATTTTTTCCAGACTTCCAGGGGGATTTACGGGTACATGGCCGGCAGGAAAGACCGGGATCCCGCCAAACTTTGGGATCCGCCCAATTCGTATGTCGTCAAAACCATATCGGAAGAGAAATGGGCCGGAAGCAAGATCCCGCCGGCTACTCAGAATGCTATCGATTCGGTTGCACCTGTCCTGAAAGATTCGTATTACGCAATTGAAGAGATACGGAGCAGATTTGGCGGACACGCTTTTCTGTACAAAGCCCTGGCCGGTCAGCTCTACAGCCTGTCCCTGCTCAATGAGATCAAGCGCGAATTTGACCAGCTGCTCAGGCAAAACAACCAGGTTCATATTTCGGAATTCAACCGGCGGATCATCGAAATAGTCGCCGGCGACCCGGTACCGTTCGTATTCGAAAGACTGGGAGAAAAATACAATCATATCCTGATCGACGAGTTCCAGGATACTTCCAGGCTCCAGTTTGCCAACCTCCTGCCCCTCATCGAAAATGCGCTCTCCGGCGGATTTTTCAATCTTATCGTCGGGGATGTCAAGCAGGCGATCTATCGTTTCCGGGGCGGAGATATGGAGCTTTTGCTCCGGCTTTCCAATATGCAGGCAGAAAGGATCATGGAGGTCCTCGAAAATGCCGGACCTTTCATGGCCGACCGGCTCCGGCTGGTGGGCCGCAGCAGCGGGCTCCTGCGGCTTTCCGTCAACCGGCGGAGCTTCAAAGAGATTACGGCTTTCAACAACGACTTTTTCAGGTTCCTGTCTGCCTCCGACGATACCGGCGGGCTCCTGACCAGGGAGGTATACGACCAGTACTTCCAGCAGGAGACGGGCAGCTTTACGCCCGAAGGAGGCCATGTCCGGATCGATTTTTTCGAAAAAGCCCCCGGCGATCCGGGAGCTGACGAAAGTTTAAGCGCCGGCGCGGCGCAGCTGCCCGATCCGCAGGGAGCCCGGGTCATCTCCTTGGTAGAGGAGCTGCGGGGAAAAGGCTATGCCTGGCGCGATATCGCCATCTTGTGCAGGTATAAGAAAAACTCGGCGCAGCTGGCCATATGGCTTCAGCAGGCCGGCATACCATTGATTTCCGACGACTCTCTCCTGTTGTCCAACTCCGCCTGCATAAAGCTGATCATCCGGCTGATCAGGGTCATACAAACGCCCGACAACATCAGCCAGAGGCTGGAGACTGCTATCGCGCTGCACGAGATCGTGCTTCGCAAAGCCCTTGACGGCGCCGCTATGGACGAACTGGTCGCCATGAGCCGTACACCCGGGCTGGGATCTTTCCTGGCCTACCTCTCGAAGCTGGGCATAGACTTCAGCATTTCGGAGATCTACCAGCTGGGTATTTACGAACTTTGTGAAAAGATCATCTCCAAAGCAGGTCTCCTCGGCAGCCCCTCCGAAAACCAGTATCTTTTCAGATTCCTGGACGAGGTGCTTCAATTTGAAAATACAAGGGTCGGCCACCCGTCAGACTTTCTTGCCTGGTGGGATATGACCGGGCAATCGCTTTCCATAACGGCATCTGCCGACACCGACGCCGTCAGGATCACCACTATTCACAAATCAAAAGGGCTGGAATACCCGGTGGTTCTATTCCCGTACGCCGACTGGACGGCCGCTCCCAAGCCGGGCAGCAGGCTCTGGGTACGGCTGGAAGGCCTAGAAGAACCGGAGCTGGCCCATGAGGGCAGGCGCCTGCTGAGCGCTGCCGTACCGGTGACCAGGAAACTGGAAGATACGCCGGTAGGCGCCCAATATCTGGGGGAGGTACAGAAAGTTCTGCTTGAAAACATCAACCTTACCTACGTAGCGTTTACACGGGCCGTACAGCGCCTCTATATCCTGGCCGGGCTTCCTCCTGATACGAGCGAAGGTGCATCGGCACAATCTCCGGCTGTAAACCTGTGGCTTAAATCCTACCTTGTTCACACCGGGCAATGGGACGCAGACCAGTCCCGGTATATCCTGTCCGGCGGCGGCAGCGCCCCGGTTCATCAGCATGTAAAAGGCGCTGTGGAAAGATTTGTATTGAACTCCCTGCCAGGCAGCAGGGAAGCCGCAACGCTTAGCCTGAAAAAAAGTGCCGATAAGGCATTTGACACCGATACATTTGAAAAAGGCAGGGATCTGCACCAGAAAATGAGGCAAATCCTGATCCAGGCTCCTTCCTCCCTTCAGCTTGAGGATACCGTTGAAAAAAATGTATCTTCCGGGTTGCTGCGGCCCGAAGACCGTAACGATATCCTGCAGCAAACGTCGCGGTTGCTCGCCGACCCGCTCTTCAAGGAAATTTTTTCTCCCCGATCTGTAAAGCTGAATAACCAGATCATACTGAAAGGAGGGGAAATACTGGAAGCCGACCGGTTTGTAAAAACAAAAAGCGGGGCTCATCTGCTGGTTCTGTTTTCTTCCGCAGCGACTGTCCCGGCCAGGCGGGCTCAGCTTACACGGCTACTCCGGGCCTGTTCCGAGAGCGGTCTGCAGGATACCGGCGGCATTCTGGCAGATCTTGAATCGGAGGCCATAGAGCGGCTTACCTGAGAAAGTGAGGGCAGGCTGGCCTCACTTCTCTTTTTCCTCCTGCTTCTCCGAATTGAACATATACCCTACCCCCTTCAGGGTCTTGATATATCCTTCTCCCAGCTTTTCCCGCAATTTACGTATGTGCACGTCTACCGTTCTCTCCAGAACGTATATATCGGCGCCCCATATCTTTTGCAGCAGCTCGTCGCGCCCGCATACCTTGTCGGGATTCTGCGCCAGGTAAAACAGGAGCTCGAATTCTTTTTTAGGAAGCGTTACGCTTTTATCTCCCTGGCCTACTGAGTAGTTCCTCGGGTTGATGGTCAGGCCTGAGATATGCAGCTCGGATTTCTGATCGTTTTTCTGGGTCTCCCTCCTGAACAGCGCATGTATACGGCTCACCAACGCCCTGATCTTGACAGGCTTGCTGATGTAGTCATCGGCGCCTACCTCGAACGCGGCCACTTCCGAATACTCCTCCGACCGCGCGGTCAGGAAGAGGATGTAAACGTTTTTCAATTCCGGCATCTGCCTGATCCGCCTGGCGGTTTCAATCCCGTCCATCTGCGGCATCATGATGTCCAGGAGCAGCAGGTCGGGGCGGAAACCCTCTGCCAGCTTCGCTATCGCTTCTTTACCGTTTCCCGCCGACTCTACCGTATACCCTTCCTTTACGAGGTTGTATTCCAGTAGCTCAATGATATCCGGTTCATCGTCAACGATCAGGACTTTATGGGACTTTTGCAGTGATTTCGAACCTTCCATACTTTTATATTTCTGCCAATGGCCGCAAAGCTATAGGTTATTTCCCATAAATGAACTGGCGTAATCCAGTCTTAACAGAATGATAATATCATTTTGCAAGTAGCTGCAAGATCCCGCCTTTTTCATTGGTAATCAGCATACTATCCGGGCCCTGGTACAAAATCGCCTCGGTCTGGCCCCGGTATTTTTTCAGGCAGTAAGCAGGCCTGGAAAAGTCGATGTTCCCGCCGTTCACTTCAAAGAAAAATACTTTCCCGTAGGAAAGCAACGCAAACTGTGTCCCGTCGGGGCTTATATCCGCTCCCGTAACCGTTTCGTTCAGCCTGATGCTGTCGACCGGCTGGAGCGTATAGTCCCCGGCATCCGCCGGCATTTTGTAGAGCATGGTGTACCGGGGTTTCCTGCCGGTATTTTTTGAAAAAAGGTACAGGTGATCGTTATGATAGAAGAACGCCTCGCAGTCGTAGTTCCTGTGTTTTGCCTGCTCCGGGAATTCAGCCTGCCTTCCATACCGGAAGGTAATTGTGCCGATCCTGTCTTCATCAGCCGCTTTTTCCCACGCCTGGGGCAGCATATAAATCTTCAGGTCTTTGCGGGCATTGCCGTTGTTGCCGAAATCACCTATCCACAATCTGCCGTCCGGGGCAGACGCCAGATCTTCCCAGTCTTTGTTCTCAATCGACCTGAACCTGACGATCTCCTTCAGCTCGCCGTCCAGGCCTACGCGATACAATTCAGGGAGCCCGCCGCTGTCGTTATGGGTCCAGAAGCTCTCCCTGTCGGACGCAGCTGCAAGCCCTGAGCTCTCGCTGATCTGCGGCGGTAATAACGCAATTTTGTCAATTGTATACTTTGAACGAACTTTGCCGAAATCATAGCGCCTCTTATCTGGACTGCACCCGCATAAAAGCGTTTTTGTAACCACCCATAAATAGAAAAGATTCATAATGAATACACAACAAAGCGGACCGAATACGGACAAATATAGACAATCGCCCTATTACCTGAAATTCGCCGCTGTTCTCGTCGGGTTGATCTCGCTGGTCTATATATTGAACATTATCAGCGACCCGCTCATCCCCCTCCTGTTTGCAGCGCTGTTCTCCATCCTTCTCCACCCGATCTGCGACCGCTTCGAAAAATGGGGAATGCCACGGATTGTCGCTATCGTTCTCAGCATCATTATCTTTTTCGCAGTTCTTGTCGGCCTGGTCTACCTGGTGGTCATCCAGGTTTCATCTTTCGGCGACGCGCTTCCGACCTTCGCTTCAAAGGCGGAAACGTTTATAGAGTCGCTCATAGCCTGGATCGAGCAGAACTTCGCAGTGAGCCGTAACCAGCAGGTAAGCGAAGGTAAAAGATACCTGCTCAACATGCTGGGAGAGAGCCGGAACCTCATGGCGCAGACCGTCGTTTCGGCCGGCGGGCTGCTGGGAACGGCCGCGCTGGTCCCTTTATACGTATTTTTCTTTTTACTCTACCGGGACTTTTTCAGGCAGTTTATATATAAGGCATTTCATAGTGTTTCCAATTCCAGGCTCGACCGTATCCTGAACAAGATCTACGAGGTGATCCAGAGCTATATGTCGGGTCTCGTGCTCGTCATCGGGATTATAGGCGTGCTGAACACGATCGGGCTCTGGATACTGGGCGTCGATTATGCCGTCTTTTTCGGCTTTCTTGCCGCCTTTCTCATCCTGATCCCCTACATCGGTATTTTTATAGGTTCCATCCTGCCGGCGGTTTACAGCCTGGTCACGATGGACTCGCCGTGGGTATCGCTGGGCGTCATAGGCGTCATGTCGGTGGTCCAGTTCCTGGAGGGCAATTTTATTACGCCCAATATAGTGGGCTCCAAAGTGAGCATCAACCCGCTGGCAGCCATCGTCATGCTGCTCCTCGGGGGCAAGCTCTGGGGCCTTGCCGGTCTTATCCTGGCCCTTCCGCTGACGGCCATCGTCAAGGTTATACTCGACTCAAACCCGGACCTGGAGCCGTTCGGGTACCTGCTCGGGGAGCCCGAAAAAGAGCTTAAGGAAGAGCGCTCAAAGATGGCACGCCAGGAACACCAGGAGGAATACCGCCCGAAAAAACGCAGGTATACGAACCGGCGTAAAAAGAACAACCAGGAAAGAACGGCCGGATCTTCCGAGCCCGCAGCTGCCAAAACCGGCCCTCCCCGAAAACAGACTGATTCCTAACTAAAAAGACGGTTATGAGAAACTTATGCCTTGTTGTAGTCATTTTATCTGCCCTTGCCATCGCTTCCTGCAAAAAAGAGGATAATTGCGATAGCAACATGACCAAAATCCGCTTTGAGAATACAACTCCCGATGACCTGTCGGTCGATATTTCCAGAAAAGGAGAATGGAATTCGGAATTCCGGGATGTGGACATATCGTTTTATGTGCCGTCCTACGGATTTTCCGAAAGAGAAATTGAAGCGGGCGATCGTTACATCCGGTGGTCTGACTGCCAGACAGGGGGAGGATCCCGCTGCACGGAAATCTTCAAAAGAAGCGACCTACGCAGCTTGCAAATCATATACTGAATTGTCCAAACAGTAACAGCCCGCCGAAACTCCCTTCATAATATGCTTATTTCAAGCTTAGTATGCTTTTGAATTCGCTTAAAATCCCATTTATTGTAAGTATATAGGGTTTTGCAGTTCAGGTGCTCGGCAATTGCTGTATGTACACAATCGTTGATATGCCTGAAGCCAATCAAAGCCCCAAGTTCAATTCCACGTTTTAAGGTAGCATATTCAACCGGGTAAGCATTCTGAGAATTGAAGAAAGCCAGGTTTTGTTCAATTTCCTCCGATGAAACATCAAGCCGCGCCAAGGTATAGCCCACTTCCTGGATCACCAAAGTGGAAATAACGAACATATTGTTATTAAATGCATTCAAGATCAACCCCTTAGCCTCCAGGTGCTTTACAGGGTCTTGCTCGACTACAGCATTTACAATAACGTCTATATCGAAATAATGCAAAGCTATTATAGGTTTACTTCGTCAATAATGGTGTTAATATCAATACCCCGCGCCACCTTTTTAGGAGGATATTTTTGCTGCAGCGCTATAAACTCCTGTGCAGCCTTGCTCATGACAGGCTTTTCTTTTTCACTCTCTTCTGTAGTAGCCACTCCCAGCTTTTGAGCCAATTTTTTAATCTTCTCAAAGTGAGCGGCATCGTCGGTCTGAATCGTCATTATATAAGTCATCGCTCTGCACACATTTTAACGGTCTTTATTAGTGCCAATATAACTTTTTTTTCATTATATCCGGTTCCGGATAAAGTGTAAACAACTCAAAAAGACTGTACTACATTCCTGCAGGAATATTTCTTACAACAAAAAGCCGGAACAGTGTCTCGGGAAAGATCCTGTTCCGGCTTAGTCATGATGGCCCAAACGGGTCATCTCATTATTCCCATTCAATAGTGGCAGGCGGCTTGGAAGAAATATCGTAGACCACCCGGTTTACCCCTCTTACCTTGTTGATAATTTCATTGGAGACATCCGCCAGGAAAGAGTAAGGAAGATGCGCCCAGTCGGCGGTCATCCCGTCGACGGAGGTAACGGCCCTGAGCGCGACCACATTTTCGTAGGTGCGCTCATCGCCCATTACGCCTACGCTTTGTACCGGCAGAAGGATCGCCCCGGCCTGCCATACGTCGCTGTAAAGATCATTCTTTTTCAGCCCGCTGATAAACAGGTCGTCCACTTCCTGGAGAGTACCGACCTTTTCCCGGGTTATATCGCCCAGGATACGGATGGCCAGCCCCGGGCCCGGGAAAGGATGGCGCTGTAAGATCGATTGGGATATTCCGAGCACATACCCGACTTCCCTCACCTCGTCCTTAAAAAGGGTATTCAGCGGCTCGATGACCTTCAGCTTCATAAAATCGGGAAGCCCGCCTACATTATGGTGTGATTTTATCGTCGCAGACGGTCCTTTCACCGAAACCGACTCGATGACGTCAGGATAAATGGTTCCCTGCCCGAGCCACTTGACATCGGAAATCAGGTGGGCCTCCTGGTCAAATACATCGATAAAGGTCTTGCCGATAGCCTTGCGTTTGGCTTCCGGATCGGTGAGGCCCTTCAGCGCGTCATAAAACTGCTCTTTGGCATCTACCCCCTTGATATTCAGACCCATGTTCTCATAGGAAGCCAATACGGATTCGAATTCGTTCTTCCGCAGCAAGCCGTTATCGACAAAAATGCAATACAGGTTATCGCCTATCGCGCGGTGTATCAGGGTAGCGGCTACGGTGGAATCGACTCCCCCCGACAGCGCCATCACTACTTTGTCGTCTCCAAGCCTGAACTTCAGGTCCCTGACGGTCGCATCGACAAACGACTCGGAAGTCCAGTCCCTGCTGCAGCCGCAGATATTGACCACGAAATTCGACAGGAGCTTCTTCCCGAATTCGGAATGCGTCACCTCCGGATGGAACTGTATGCCGTAAGTCAGCTCCTCGCTGATCTTAAAAGCTGCTACCTCGACCGATTCGGTTGAGGCGAGGACCTTAAAATTATCGGGGATCCGCACGATCGTATCCCCATGCGACATCCATACCTGCGAACCCGAGGGGACTCCGGCAAACAGCGACGAATCTTCGTCATCTATTTCGAGCATGGCCCTCCCGTATTCGCGATGGGCCGACGGGAGCACATCTCCGCCGCTCACATGCGCCAGGAGCTGGGCGCCGTAGCACACGCCCAGCAAGGGCATCCTGCCTCTCAGATCGCTCAGATCGAGGCGTGGCGAATCCTGGTCACGCACCGAGCACGGGCTTCCCGACAGGATAATCCCTTTGACTGACGAATCGATTTCAGGCAAATGGTTGTAGGGGTGTATTTCGCAATAAACGTTGAGCTCTCTTACCCTACGCGCGATTAACTGGGTGTACTGCGACCCAAAATCAATAATTAATATCTGTTCTTTCATTGATCTGAATAACTAAGATCCAAAAGTAGGCAGAAAGGCCGAAACCATGAAATTGTAAGCTTATTTGAAAAAATATTTGTCAATCAATAATTTACATTACCTTTGTAGCAATTATTATCATCATTTTTAATTTCTAATGAATCAAGGAACAGTTAAATTCTTTAATGATACCAAAGGTTATGGTTTCATTAAGGATACAGAATCAGGACAAGATTACTTCGTGCACGTATCCGGTTTGGTAGACGAAATACGTGAAAACGACGCAGTCACTTTTGATCTGCAGGAAGGGCGTAAAGGTCTTAATGCCGTGAATGTGAAACTTGCATAAGCAGTACATATAAAAGCATTCAGATGGAGAAGGGCTGTCCGGCAGGGCAGCTCTTCTGTTTTTACATGAGATATATTTGCCCGGATTTGAAATAATATCATTAGGTTTGAGCCCATGTTCAACCAAGGCTCCGGCAGCCTGAAAAACCCTGTTAATCCAAGAATATGTTTACTATCGATGCCCATCTCGATATTGCAATGAACGCGCTCGAATGGAACCGCGACCTGACAAAACCGGTCACCGAAATCAGAAGCCGGGAGGAAGGGATGAACGACAAGCTGGACCGCGCCAAAGGCGTCGTCTCCTTACCCGCCCTCAGAGCGGGTAAAATAGGCCTTGTCGTTGCCACACAGATTGCACGCTATGTAGAAAAAGGCAGCAACCTGCCGGGCTGGCATTCACCGGAGCAGGCCTGGGCCCAAAGCCAGGGGCAGCTGGCCTGGTATAAGGCGATGGAAGAAGAAGGACAGATGGTCCAGATCACCAATCTTCCCCAGCTGGAGGCTCACCTGGAGCTCTGGAAGGATGAGAGCGTCCCTGACAGCACCAAACCTGTAGGCTTTATCTTAAGCCTCGAAGGCGCCGACTCTCTTGTCAGGCTCTCCTACCTGGAGAAAGCCTATGAAAAAGGGCTGCGCGCGCTGGGGCCGGCGCATTACGGGCCCGGCCGGTATGCCGACGGCACCGGTATGAGCGGCCCGCTGCACCCGGCCGGCATAGAGCTTTTAAAAGAAATGGACCGCCTGGGCATCATCCTGGACATTACCCATCTCACTGATGAAAGCTTCGATCAGGCGCTTTCCATTTTCAAAGGGCCGGTGTGGGCAAGCCACCACAACTGCCGGGCGCTCGTCGACCATCAAAGGCAGCTTACCGACGACCAGATCAGGCGGCTGATCGAACGGGATGCCGTGATCGGCGGCTCCCTCGACGTGTGGATGATCGTGCCCAACTGGGTCAGGGGAAAATCGGATCCTTTCAAAGACGGCGCGCCCCTGGAAGCCATAATCAATCACTACGATCATATCTGCCAGATTGCGGGAAACGCAGATCACATCGCGATCGGCAGCGACCTCGACGGTATGTTCGGAAAGGAGCAGTCGCCGTATGATCTCGAGACGATCGCCGATCTTCAGAAGCTCCCTGACCTGCTTGCCAAACGCGGGTATGCAGCACAGGACATAGAGAAAGTCATGCACGGCAACTGGCTGCGCTTTCTCAGGAAGAACTGGGCCTGATCACTCTGATGCTTCCAGTGACTTTACCGAAATATAAAAGTCAGGATCGGCGGCCAGCGTGCTTTGCCCGGTCTCCACTTTTTTCCAGGTATCGGCGACCGGGTAAAGCCACACATCCTCCCGGTCGCCGAGCCTGACCTTAACCGGCATATCAAACCCGTCTATGACCTTCTTCCAGCGGTAATGCAGGGCGCCGCTTTTAAATACGTATTCCAGCTCCGGTATCCTGATATCTTCCAGGTACTGCTTAAAAATCAGGGAAAGATCTTTTCCGCTTTCGCGGTTGATGTAGCCGATTACATCGCTGCCATTTACCGTGGTATGATAAAATTCCTTGTTAAGCCCCCGGAGGATCTTTCTCCAGCGCTCATCATCATCTATGATCTGCCGGATGGTGTGCAGCATATTGGCGCCTTTCGGGTACATATCGCCGGAGCCCCTGCGGTTTACGCCGAAGGTCCCCATGATCATTGCCTGGTTCCGGACCGTTTTCCGGGTTCCGGTCAGGTAGGCTGATGCGGCCTTTTTCCCGAAATGATACTCCAGGTAAAGCGCTTCCGAATAGCTGGTAAACGCTTCGTGGATCCACATGTCGGCTATGTCGCGATAAGTGATATTATTGGCAAACCATTCGTGACCGCTTTCATGAATAATGATAAAGTCAAATTTGAGCCCCCAGCCTGTTCCTGAAAGGTCGCGGCCGAGATAGCCGTTTGCAAAGCGATTGCCGTAGGTCACCGAGCTCTGATGCTCCATCCCCAGGTAAGGCACCTCTACCAGCTTGAAGCCATCTTCGTAAAAAGGATAAGGCCCGAACCAGTATTCGAACGCCTTCAGCATGAGGGGTACCTGTGCAAACTGCTTCCGGGCGCGTTCCAGGTTTTCGGGCAATACGTAGTAGCTCAGGTCCAGCTTCCCTTTTTCGCCTTCAAATACTTCCTGCCAGCTTACATAATCCGCAATATTGACGTTGACGCCATAGCTGTTGATCGGGTTCCTCACCTGCCAGTGGAAAGTGCGGGTACCGTCGCCCGGGTCATCTACTCCGATCAGGCGGCCGTTGGATATATCCTTAAGGTTTCCCGGCACATTCACGCTGATCCTCATACTGTCCGGCTCGTCGTACATATGGTCCTTACAGGGCCACCAGGCGCTGGCTCCCACGCCCTGGCAGGAGGTCGCAATGAACCATCTCCCGCTGCTGTCGCGGGTCCATTGAACGCCGCCCTCCCACGGCGGACGTACCGCTTCTATCGGTTTTCCGCCGTAAAATACCGTCAGCTCTTCCGTATTTCCTTCTACCTGGGTTTTCTGAAGCTCTATGAACCACGCATTTCCATCTCTTTCGAAGCGGAGCTCCGTTCCATCCTGTACCACGCGGTGTACGCTAAGCGGCTCCTGCAGGTCTATCTGGAGACGCCGACCCGGCCTGAGCACTTTGTACCTGACCAGGTTGCTACCCTCAAAGCTCCGGGAAGCGGGCATAACCTTTATAAAAAGATGATAGAAAGTAAGGTCCCACCATTCGCGCTCCGGCGTAACGCTGCCCCGCAGCGTATCCTGCCGGCTCGATGCACCATTTTGCCCGTCCGCCCCGGCTGCCCCCAGCAGATACACAAAAACAAAAAGAAGCCTCCGGATCCGACTTTTCATGTGTATAAAAAGGTTTGAGCTTTTAGGTGTCAGGTATTAGGTCCCTGAGCCTGTCGAAGGGTTCATCGACGGTTTAGCGTGCCGATAGCTGATTTCTGATTTCTGACAGCCGGTATCAGAAATTAGGCTTCAGCAGGTATTTAGAATAAAACCTTTCGATCACATCAACGGCCTCCTCCGCTGTATCCACGATATTCATAATTTTGATATCGCCCGGGCTGATATTTTTTTCCTGCACCTCCATGGTCTCATACAACCAGTCTACCAGTCCTTCCCAGTAGGTCCGTCCCACCAGCACGATCGGGAATCGCGCAATCTTCCTTGTCTGGATCAGGGTAAGCGCTTCGAAGAGCTCATCGAGCGTGCCATACCCGCCGGGCAGCACGATAAATCCCTGAGAGTACTTGACAAACATGACTTTCCTGACAAAAAAGAAATCGAAATTGATGGATTTATCGGGATCTATATAGATGTTCCCGTGCTGCTCGAAAGGGAGTTTGATGTTCAGACCTACCGACTTTCCGCCCTCGCTGTTGGCCCCTTTATTGGCCGCCTCCATAATACCCGGTCCTCCGCCCGTTATGACGCCATAGCCTTTACGCACCAGATTGGCAGCTATTTCTTCGGCTATCTTGTAGTATTTATGCTCATTCAGGGTCCGTGCAGACCCGAAAATACTTACACAAGGCCCTATTTTGGCCAGCTTATCAAACCCCTCTACAAATTCGGCCATGACCCTGAAGATGACCCATGAGTCCGAACTCTTGATATCGCTCCAGTTCCGTTCGGCAAAAGCGTTCCGGATCCGCTGCTCATCTTCCGGGTTAGCTACATTCAACAGAGACAGATCCATGGCTTCTCCGTTCTCCGTACTTTTCTTTTCCATACTTTACAATTAAAAATCTGAGTTGGGAATACCTTCCTTTTCTGCAGGCTCGTCGGTTAAAATAGCTAACTTTGTATTCAGATAGCAATAAAATAAAAAAATGTTGTTATCTCTTTAAATAGCAATTCATTTTTGAACCCGCAAAACCTGACAGAGTATGGCCATCAAAATAGCGATCGGCAGTGATCACGCCGGTTTTCCCTATAAACAACCTATTATAAACTGGCTGAATGAGCACGGCTATGAAGTGACGGACCACGGAACGTACAACGATCAGTCGTCGGACTACGCCGATTTCGCCCACCCCGTAGCGCTGGCTGTGGAGCATAAGGAAGCCGATAAGGGAGTGCTTCTTTGCGGAAGCGGCCAGGGCGTATGCATGACCGCCAATAAGCACCAGGGTATCAGGGCGGCGCTGGTTTGGGACGAGTCGATCGCCCCTTTGGCCAGGCAGCATAATGACGCCAATGTCATTTGCTTCCCGGCTCGCTTCATACCCCTTGAAACTGCTATCAGAAGCCTGGACCTGTTTCTTCACACGGAGTTTGAAGGCGGGCGTCATGAAAACCGCGTAAGGAAAATGTCCTGCTGACACCTGCTACGGGAAAAGCAGATCGTGCAGCTCGGCCAGGTAGGCCGGCGCTCTCAAAAGACGGCTCCCGTGCCAGGTAAGCAGATCTTCCCTGACCAGGTATACCGGGGAGCCCGGGAATTTCCTGTTGACGACAGGCTCATGCCGCTTATGAAAACTGTAGGCGCCTTCTGCCAGAAGAATCGGTGTGAAGGCGCCGCCTGGGATCTTTTTTCCTTCCAAAGCGCATATTCCGCTTTCAAAAGCAAACACGTTTTCAAGCCCTATGTATCCTAAAAGCTCGGTCGCGATCGTACCGCTTCCATAGGCTGTCCAGGGCTTATAGTTGGCCAGGAAGGCGACCTGCATCACTTTTTCCGGCTTCCGGAACGCGGCCTGGAATTCGGCAAACCGGGTTTCGATTTTAGCGGCGACCCATTCCGCGTTAGCCGGCTTGTCCATGATCCGGCCCAGCGCCCGTATCTCTTCCAATGCTCCCAATACCGTAGAGGTATCCGAGTTCCAGACAGGAAACTCCTCTTTCAGAAGCTTCACGACAGCCTCATCCGTTTCGCGGGCGTCAAGTATGACGAAATCGGGATTCAGCTCCATGATACGCTTGATATCGGGCCGCCTGTTGCTGCCAACAGGTTCGGTTTCGTTGACGCGCACCTCGGGGAAGCGGCATTGCTTCGAAACGGCCACTACCCTGTCCTTCAAGCCGATATCAAACAAAAGCTCGGTCAGAGACGGGCAGAGCGATACCACCCGCTGCGGAGGCGATTCCATAAAAAGCTCATTGCCGGACGGGTCGGAGATCAGCGCCATATGTAGTGGTCGGATCTATCCGGTATGCTGCGTGCTTACCGGATATACCTGAAATCTTCGTTTCCTTTCAATGCAAGCAATACCTCGTAGATCAGGTCGATCACATTCCCGACATCCTCCTTATGCACGGTTTCGACCGTCGTATGCATGTATTTGAGCGGCAGTGAAATGAGCGCCGACGCCACTCCTTCCGTCGCGTATGCAAACGAGTCGGTATCCGTGCCGGTAGACCGGCTGACCGCCTGCCGCTGACCCAGCCCCACTGACGAAAGGATTCCGCCATGTTTCCCCGCAAGCTCAAGAACCTGAACCTCTTTAACGAGGGCAGCGAATATCTCGGCCAGATTGCCGAGCTGACCCCGCCCAAGA
>MEDT01000100.1 GCA_001724175.1 Cytophagaceae bacterium SCN 52-12
CAGCCAGGTGTACAGGGGGATCTGTGCAGATTTCCCCATTGCCCCTACAAACAGGAGCAATGTAATGGTAACGATGACAGGGTCGCCTACCTTGAAGGCGCCTGCGCCCGCTTTTGCGAATATCTCGGAAAATTCGACGGAACCGAAAGCGGCTATGATGGCAAAAATACCCAGCAGGAAGCCCAGATCCCCTATCCGGTTCATAATGAAAGCTTTCCGCGCCGCATTGTTGTAATTGGTGTTCCGGTTCCAGAAGCCGATCAGCAGGTAGGAACAGAGGCCGACACCTTCCCAACCGATAAACATCATCACATAGTTGGAGCCCATGACCAGGAGCAGCATGAAAAACAGGAAGAGGTTGAGGTAAGCAAAGAATTTACCGAACCCTTCGTCATGCTTCATATAGCCGACCGAGTAAATATGGATCAGGGAACCCACCCCCGTGATGATCAGAAGCATCAGCAGGGAAAGCTGGTCGATCTGGAAAGAAAAGGGAATATTGAGCGTTCCGACCGAGATCCAGTCGAAAACAGGTACTGTCACCGTTTCCGAGCCGCTCTCTTTAAATAAGCTGAAGGCGTAAAGAGATGCCGCAAAGCTACCCAGCGCAGCCAATACGCCCAAACCGCCGGCTGCACCTTTCGGAATCCTCTTGAATCCCAGGCCATTAATCAGAAACCCGGCAAACGGCAATAACGGGATCAGCAGAAGCAAAGATACTGACATAGCAATAATCTACCATTTAAGCTTTTTGAGGAACCCGATATCGGTATTGCGGGTATTCCTGTAAATCATTACAATAATCGCAAGCCCGACCGCAACCTCAGCCGCGGCAACTGCCATTACAAAAAAAACAAATACCTGCGCGTTTGGATCGGAACGATAAGAAGAGAAGGCAATCAGCAGGAGGTTAACCGCGTTCAGCATCAGCTCTACCGACATAAAGATCACAATAGCGTTCCTGCGGGTCAATACCCCTACGATGCCGATAACGAATAACGCCGTACTTAGAAAGAGGTAGTAGTGCAACGGCACCATCTTGATCACCTCCGGGATATCCGGGGGAGTCATTGGGAATGGAAACATAGTTATTCCAAATAAAAAAGCTGTTTCTGGTTAGCAATGATCGTAATCAATACGCCCCGGCAAATTTAGATATAAATACAGCTTACGCCAACAGTTATTATTGTTGTTTCAAGCTTTGTAATCTTATTTCGGTCAACTTACGCTTCGTATCCAGCGGAAAATCCCCTTTCATCATCCATTCAAAGTAAGACGGTTCGCTTTGCAGCACATCCAGGACCTTTTTACCCGAATGCTTTCCGAAATTGAAAACGACGCTTCCCTTCCCGTCATACACCATTCTGCCTGCATAATCCACCATCCGGGTAGCGGTCAGCGCATGAAGCTTGTTGATATCGTTCACGACCGGCTCTATGAGCTCTCCGCCTTCGCCCTTGATTTTCACGCCCTCGTAGCGCTCGACCTGCGCGTTCAGGATCTCGTAGGTAGCAATGGTGTCGGCTTCGGCCGAGTGGGCGTCTATCAGCTCCTTGCCGCAATAAAATTTGTACGCCGCAGACAAATTCCGGGGTTCCATCAGGTGAAAAATGCGCTGTACATCGACCAGCTTCCTGCTTTTCATCTCGATGTCGACACCGGCCCGCAGGAATTCCTCGACCAGTAACGGTACATCAAAACGGTTGCTGTTAAAGCCTGCCAGATCGCAGCCTTCCAGGAATGCGGCTATATTCCTGGCCACCGACTTGAAAGTCGGGGCGTCCTTTACATCTTCATCGTAAATCCCATGGATCAGGCTCGACTCGAGCGGGATGGGCATCTCGGGGTTGATACGCAAAGTCTTTACCTCAGTAGTACCGTTCATTAGCGCCTTCAGGATAGAAATCTCTATAATCCTGTCACGTACTATATTAACCCCGGTCGTTTCGAGATCAAAAAAAGCCAGCGGCTTCCTGAGGTTCAGTTTATGCATTTCACCTGTGTAAAAGTTATCGGCTTTCAGCGGTCAGCTTTCAGCAGTCAGCCCTGATTCATCGACGGCTGTAGGCGGTCTGCCATGGGCCGATAGCTGATTTCTGATAGCTGAAGGCTATTTAACCGCTTCTAAAGAATTGCGAAATTAATAGTTGTCGTTTAAAAGCCACAATAATTAAAGGGGTAAGTAAATGACGGCGCTAATTATATATCGATTATAAATAGGTATCAGGCGGCTGGCGTTAGGTATTAGCTGTTAGGTGTTAGCTGTTAGGTATTAGCTGTTAGGTATTAGCTGTTAGGTGATAGGTAGCGCTAAAACCTGATACCCCACACCTAAAACCTATTTCATTTTCCCGATTTAATTTTATTTCTTGCCTGCGAAAAATCCTTTACCCGAAACCATGAACCGTAGTACCCGTTCCATCTGCTTTTTATTATTCCTGGCCACTTTGCCGGCTTACGGTCAGAAAGACCCTGCGTGGGACGACACCCGGTCGAAAAACTGGCCTTCGGAAGCTCTTAAGATCAGCATTCCGTCTTCTGCCGACGGGAAATCGCAAAGTGCATACTTTTACAAAGCGCCCGGCATAGAGCGGAAACCGCTCATCGTAAGCCTTCATACGTGGAGCGGGAACTACGAGCAGAAAGACACGCTGGTGCACTTTTGCATCAGGTCGGGCTACCATTATATACACCCTGATTTCCGCGGTCCCAATCATAGTCCCGAAGCGCTGGGCAGCGAACTGGTGATAAGCGATATTGACGACGCCATTGCCTACGCCCTTTCAAATGCAACGGTCGACCCTGACAATATCCACGTGATCGGCGTCAGCGGGGGAGGATACGCTACGGTCCTGACCTATATGAAATCAAAGCACAATATCCGCAGCTTCTCGGCTTATGTCGGTATTTACAACCTGATCGACTGGTACCATGAATCGCAGGGACGGGGCAATAAATATGCCGGCGATATTGCCGTCGCTTCTTCCGGCGACAGGAACAGGCTCGATATCAGCGAGGCAAAAAAACGCTCTCCCTACTTTATGGATACACCGACCGGCCTGAGAAAAAACAGCCGTCTGAATCTCTATTGCGGGATTCATGACGGGTACACCGGCTCCGTACCGGTTTCGCATACGCTCCGTATGTACAATAAAATAGTAAAGGATTTCCAGCCGGATGCGATGGCGGCGCTCATCCCCGAAGCATACATACAGACTATGCTGGCGGCGCGCTCTTTGCCGGGAATACCGCCCCAGGGAACGTTTCTCGGCCGGAAGATCATCTACCGGAACCAGTACAGCGATCTTGTCAGCGTAACCGCATTCGAAGGGACCCACGAAATGCCTCCGGGCAATGTCCTGGCTCATGTTCCGGCACGCACGATCCTGGCGATCGGCGATTCCAACGGCGCTATGGAAGGCGGATGGGCAGACCAGCTCAAAAAGCTGCGCCCGCAGGACCGCATCATCAATACCTGTGTTTCGGGCAATACGATCGGCTTCGACAATCTCGATAAGGAAGAGCTGAACACACTGAAAAATATTGACCGGTACATGGGCCGTGCCGGAGGGCGGCTGGACGCCGTCGTTATCATGTTGGGCACTAACGACTCCAAGGCTGAATTTGGCCGGCGTACAGATGAAGTCCCGGCAAATCTTGAGAAACTGATACGGAAGGTGAAAGAGGAAATTTCAAAAAATCCGTCCCTGGGCGCCCAGATGATATACGTAGTCTCTCCGCCTCCCTACGGCGACGACAGCAAACTCGCACCCAAATACCATGGCGGAGCAGCGAGGGTAGAGAAGCTGTCGGGCAAATTCCGCCAGGCTGCGGCTCAAAACGGCGCCCGCTACATAGAAACACATGACCGGCTGAAGCCGGTTTTCCCGTACATTTCGCCCGACGGCGTGCATCTTTCCCCTGAAGGACAAACCATCATAGCTGCTATCGTGAATGAAAGCCTGAATTAGCTTCTTCCTATGGAGCGCGCATATCCCAGCGACAATACAAATGCCCCGGTTTTGTTCTTCCCGTTGATGTCGCCCTTCTGGATATTGAAAAGCCCGTAGTTGCCTCCCGCTTCGAACAGCAGGCTGCTTTTCCCGAAATGGCGGGCAATGCCGATAAACGCATTAACGCCCGCGTTCATCTTGTGAAGCTCATTTTTAATATCCGTCGTCCTGTCGAAGGATATATCAGGGGCCAGCATCACCTGGTGTTCTGCGTCCCTGTAGATATTGCTGGTCCCTGCTGTTTTATTTTTGGCCGATACCAGCATGCTGACGAAAGGTCCGCCCGCTATGTACAGATCCCAGGGCCTGCTATCGAAAAAGTGATATTTGGCCAGCACCGGCAGGATCAGGTAGTTAAACCTGGCCGAGCTGTTATAGTCGGCATAAAGGTATTGCGGAAGCTCCCCTGGAGGGAAAAAGATAGCGTATTCCTGGGGAACGGTAAAAGTCTGTTCCCCGTTTTTCTTCCCGCCTTCCGCGCAATACTGCAATTCAGGCTGGATGGAAAACCGATCTGAAAGGTGAAATTCGGCGAAAACAGCCGCCGCCGGCCCCGTGCTTGAACTGTAGCCGCTGTTGATCGGATTATCTGAATCACCGGCAGTCAGGTTAGGAACGCTGAGGCCGGCTTTAACCCCGACATCCACACGTCCCTGTGCGCGACCCGTCATTACTGCCAGACAGGTAAATGCGAAAAGAAGTACGACCGACGGGTTTCTTTTCCTTTTCAAGATTTGCTGCTTTTACAAAACTGTCAGTGATGTTGCTCCTCCGACCTGACGCCGTTGAAATAGGCGACAAACGCTATGGTAACACCGAGCGCACCGATAATCAGGGTGAATAAATCCCCGAAGACCGCCAGGATAGCAATAAGCGCTATATAAACAATTATATTGACCCACTGCGGCAATTCAGCTGTTTTTGTATGATTTTCTGCCATTATCCGGATAAATAAAAGTAACTTCGGGCAAAAATAAAGAAAAACAGCACATCTGCCAACTCCTTTTAAACTCTTCTGAAAAGACCCGAAAACCAGTCAATCGATTATGAAAAAGCTATATTATTTCCCGGCGTTCATCATCAGCGTTATGACCTTCTCTGCCTGCGGCGGTAAAAAGGAGGAGTCGGAAGAAAAGAAAAGTTCTCTGGGCGCCTTTAAGGAATTTGCCGAAAAAGCGGAGGAGATGAGCAAGAAAGAAGCGGTTGAGCCGGTTAGTTTCCAGGAGCTCAAGGAGCTTCTCCCTTCCGAGCTCGCCGGCATACCACGTACGGAGGCGGAAGGCGAAAGCAACGGATCGATGGGCTTTAAAATTTCGGTCGCCAAGGGGAAATATAAGGAGGGAGACAAAAGCATAGACGTCGATATTATGGATCTTGGCGGTGTAGGCGGCTTTGCGGTGGCAGGCCTTGCGGCCTGGACGCTCGCCGAATCCGAAAGAGAAACCGACACCGGTTATGAACGCACCATTAAGCTGGACGGCCATAAAGGATTTGAGAAATACAACAATACCGACAAAGCCGGCGAGTTAAAGCTGTTCCTGAACGAGAGATTCCTTGTCTCCCTGGAAGGCGACAACCTTTCGATGGACGAAATAAAATCGGCCTTCCGCCAGATAAACTTTTCCAAGCTGCCCAAAGAATAAGCACGATGCCGCAAGATCACATTCATGCAATAACCTTACAGCCGGGCCTGGCTTTTGACCTTAACCAGCCTGTTTTTTTTCATGCCACAGACGGAACTCCCGGCAAACAGCGCACCAACGTCCGGCTGACTGCCGGCAACGGGGCGCTCACCGTTGATTTTGAGTGCCATGACGACCCCTACCTGGGCCTGAATACGTATACCGAGCATAATACGGACCTGTGGCGGCAGGAAGTCTTTGAAGTATTCATCGCAGCGGGAGAGGATACCCCGACGCGGTACCTGGAGCTTGAGATCAATCCTAACAATGCGTTTTTCGCCGCCTGGGTGGATAACCAGGCAGGTATGGGCCCCGAAAACCTGACGATGCTGGATCATGCTACCCATCGCATCCGACACCAGGTAGCCCGCGCAGAAAACAGCTGGACAGGCACGATCTCCATTCCTTTGTCACTGCTTGCAGACAACGGCAGTCCGGTTTACCGGCTCAACTTCTACAGGATCGTGCTTCATACCCAACCGGCTTCCGAAAATTGGGAATGCGCCCCGGACAATTGCGATTTTCTTTGCTGGAGCGCTACGATGAGCGGTTCGGAGCCGGCTTTTCACCGCCCGGAGCATTTCGGAAGCCTGAAAATTATTTCCTGAGGTTAGGTTATCCCGGGAATTCCTGACAGACATGAGGCTCTTCAGCTGCAGCTATTGCAAAAATACGCTCTATTTCGAAAATGACCGTTGTCTGGTCTGCGGCACGGAGATCGGGTTCGATACCCGCAGGATGGCTATGGTCTCTCTCGTAAAGGAAAGCCCCGATCTTTATCACAATTACGAAGCTCCCGGCGAAAAGCTCCGCTATTGCGGCAACAGGGCCGTTATTTCCTGCAACTGGCTGCTGAGGGCCGACAGCCACGAGGAATTCTGTATATCGTGCCGGCTGAACAAAACTATTCCCAACCTTACGGTGGCAGGGAACGCGGAGAGGTGGCAGCAGCTCGAGGCAGCTAAAAAGCGGCTTATTTACTCCCTGCTGATGCTTAAGCTGCCATTCAGACAAACCGGTCATCTGCATGACGCTGACCTCCGGTTCGAGTTCCTTTCCGATGAGTTTTCGGAGCATCCGGTACTGACCGGGCATCTCAATGGCCTGATCACCATCAACATACAGGAAGCCGATGAGATCTACAGGCATATCACCCAGCTGAAAATGGGTGAAAAATACCGGACTGTCCTCGGTCATTTCCGGCATGAGTCAGGGCACTTTTACTGGAATCGCCTGGTCAGGGACGGAGGGTTCGTCGACCCGTTCAGAGTGCTCTTCGGAAATGAGGAAGCCGGGTATTCAGAAGCGCTGCAGCGCTATTATGAAAAAGGGGCGCCTCCCGGTTGGGAAGAGCGGTACATCAGCGAATATGCCAGCGCCCATCCCTGGGAAGACTGGGCCGAAACCTGGGCAAACTATCTCCATATCCTCGACGCTATGGAGACGGCCTGGTCGTTCGGTATCCGGCTAAAACCGGCAGACGCGATGCGCGCCGGACTGGCTGCCGACATGGCGGAAGATCCTTATGGCACAGACGATTTTCAGCGTATCCTTGCCAATTGGGTGCCCATATCGATAGCGCTCAACAACCTCAGCCGGAGCATGGGCCACAAAGATTTTTATGCTTTTTACATTTCGCCTAAAGTAGCGGAAAAGCTTTCCTTCATCCATAACCTGTGCCGTATGTGGAGCAGCCAGTTCGTCTAGAAGCGCATTCCTATTACTGCCAGCATCCTGCCGGTAACTCCTCCCTCCTTCCTGAAAGAAAAAAAACGATGATGATCCGCTACCGTGCAAAAGGGCGACACTTCTATGAATTCATCCGTCATTCCGGCCTGCAGGAGCTGCCTCCTGTTGGCTTCCTTCAGATCGACAAGATGCTTACCCGGGCTCCCGGCCTCTTTTTGTAATTCCGGGGCAAATTCCCGGGCTACCTCCGCACTTACTTCAAAAGAATCAAAGCCGATGCAGGTACCGATATAGGCTATACAGTCTGCGGGATTGGTACCGTACGCTTTCTGAAGCAAAGCTACCGTCTTTCCCGTAATCTGCTCTACGGTTCCGCGCCAGCCGGCATGAATTGCGGCTATTGCTTTTTTAACAGGATCAAAAATGAGTACGGGAACACAATCGGCAACGGTAACGTCCAGGAATAGATCCGGCTGATCCGTCACAAAAGCGTCGTGCCCGTCATAATAGCCGGGCTTATCTACAACCTTTATTTCACTTCCATGCACCTGGTACCCGCCCGCCGTATGCGCTTCCGAAGTCCCAAGCGCTGACCAGAAACGTCTCCTGTTCTCCTCAACGGCCTCCCTCTCGTCTCCGGTGCTCAGCCCCAGGTTGAGGCTGGCGTATAGCCCCTCGCTGATACCGCCGTAACGGGTGCTTTGCGCCATTGTCAGTCCCGGGAACTTCTCCGCTATGACCGGCCTTACAAGTTCAGGTTCCATCGGCACCGGTAAAAATAATCCTGTCAGTTTTTCAGCTCCTCCAGGGCGAGCCACGCCATCAGGCCCGGCCCGATCGTCAGCGCATGCTCATCTATATCAAAAGTCGGCGTATGGACCCCCGATACGATCCCCTTTTCTTCATTCCTGGTACCGAGCCGGTAGAAGCACGAATCCACAACCTGCGAATAAAAGGCAAAATCCTCACCGGCCATCCAAAGATCGAGGTCAATAACGTTTTCCTCACCCATATAGGCTACGGCTGCCTTGCGGGTCCTGCGCGTAAGCTCCGGGTCATTTTTGAGGAAAGGATAGCCTTTTACAACCTCTACGATGCAGGATGCGCCCATAGATCCGGCAATGCCTTCCGCCATCTTCCTGATGCGCTGCAGGCCATCCGCGCGCCATTCCTCGTCCATGCAGCGCCAGGTACCCTGGATCGTGACTTCATTGGGAATGACGTTTGTAACGCCGTCGGCGATAAAGCGTCCGAAAGAAAGCACCGAAGGGTTGGACGGTTTCCTGTTCCGGCTGATGATCTGCTGCAGGCCTACAATGATATGCGAGGCGATCAGGACCGGGTCGATCACCTGATCGGGCATGGCACCATGACCTCCTTTTCCTTTTACGGTCAGGAAAAGCTCATCGGTGCTCGCCATATACATCCCTTCCCGGAATCCTATTTTTCCTACCGGTATATTCGGCGCGACATGCTGACCGAGCATGCTGACGGGCGCGGGATTTTGCAAAACCCCTTCACGGATCATAAGCGACGCCCCTCCCGGCGCTTTTTCTTCCGCCGGCTGGAATACCAGCTTGACAGTCCCCTCGAACTCATCTCTTATCCCGTTCAGAATGCGGGCGGTAGCCAGGAGCGAAGACGTATGCACGTCGTGCCCGCAGGCATGCATGACGCCCGGGTTCAGGGATTTGTAAGGCACGTCATTGGTTTCGACAATGGGAAGCGCGTCCATATCCGCTCTCAGGCCCACTACTTTTTTCCCAGGGTTTTTACCCTCGATCGTAACCGACAGCCCGGTCCCGGCGATACCTTCCACCGGCTTCAAACCGATGGCATTCAGCTCTTTGGCTACAAATTCGGCAGTTTTATATTCTTCGAAAGAAAGCTCAGGATGCATGTGGAGGTGACGGCGGTTGGAAACGGCATCGCCTGCATAGAGCTTCGCTAAGTTCTGAATCTTTTCTAAAACACTCATGATGGCCCGAAGGGGTAAGAGAATTGATGATAATTTAATTCGGCACTTTCTGCAAAAATAACGATATGCGACCGATTTTCAGGTAACTTTTAACAAGACCTTGCCAATATTGAGATTGGCTTCCATGTACCTGTGGGCTTCTCTTATCTCTTTCCAGTCAAAAACCCGGTCGATGACCGGCTTCAGGCTACCGCCGGCAAATTCCTTTTCACATTTCTCCCAGAAGGCCCGGGTAAGCGCAGCCTGATACGCCAACGGCCGGGAGCGAAGTGTAGAACCCATTATTTTTAATCGTTTGAAGACGATCCGGCCTACGTCGACACTGCCAGCCCTGGCACCTCCCATTACAGCCAGCATGACCAGGCGCCCGTCCGTATTCAGAAGCTTTAAATTCTCGGGGAAATACTCGCCTGCAACCGGGTCTATGATGATGTCTGCGCCGCCGGTAACTTCCCGGAGCATTTCCCAGAAGCCGGGCGCCCTGTAATCGACCGCCGCTGCCGCCCCTAAATCCAGGCATGCCCGGTGTTTTGCTGCAGAAGCGCTGACGAAAGCTGCTGCGTCCATAAGCCCGGTGAGCTGGATTGCAGCGGTTCCCACCCCGCTCGCACCGGCATGGATGAGGACTTTTTCACCTTTTTTGATTTCTCCCAGCCACACCAGCGCCTGAAAAGCAGTCAGGAATACCTCGGGAATCGCTGCACATTCCTCGAAGCTCATACCTGCGGGCATCCTGAGCGCCATCTTCTTATGAATGACCACCCACTCCGCTTGGGCGCCTCCGGGTACCAGCCCGAAAACGCCTTCCCCGATGCTCCACCCGATTACTTCACTTCCGATTTCCTCTACGCTCCCTGAAAATTCGAGGCCCAGAACAGGGCTTGCGCCGGCAGGCGGAGGGTATTTCCCTTCCCGCTGCAGCAGATCTGCCCTGTTGAGCGCGGCAACGGCCACACGCACCAGCAGTTCATCCGGACCCGGAACCGGCCGTCTGACCTCACCCAGGTACAGCTGCTCTGCACCTCCCGTTTCTTTTACCAATACGGCTTTCAAAATTCCACTCTGTAGCTGACAATAGGGATCATCCCCAACTGGTTCCGCACCACAATCTGCTGTTTCCGGGTGTCGTAGTAGCTGAACGCCTCGTTTTGGGTATTGGATATATTCTGGATGTCCAGAGCGAGCGTCGTGCTGTACTTCTCCTTGCTCTTCTTCCAGTAAATACGCAAATCCGGGCGGAAATAATCCTTCATCCGGATGGTGTAGGACTGGGCTACGCGATACACCGTCGTACCGGCGGCGGCTGAGGCCGCCGCGTCGACAGGCGTATCGCGAAAACCTCCTATCCAGAGGATCTTGGCGTTAATACCCCATATCGAATTTTTCCCGGTGCTGATCTCCTTCCCGCCCGTAGCGGCGAAAGTATGGTTGCCGTTAAACCTTGTGTTCCTCCAGCCGCCGGAAACGCCCTTGTATTTGGAATCATAAACCGAGCCTGAAAGCATCAGGTAAAAATCTTTGGCAAGATAAGTATTCCACGTGGCTTCCACGCCCATATTCTGTCCTTCGCCTCTGTTGACAAGCGAGTTTGACACCACGTTTTCAACAAGATTCAGCACGGAATAGGTAGGCACTCCCGACGCCACCGGCACATTGGTGAGCTCCTGGTAATAACCTTCTACCTTCAGGGAAGAATTCCTGACGAACCGGTACTCGTATGCCACGCCGTAGTGCCTGGCTTTGGTCAGGCCCAGGTAACGGTTGTTGTTCGACACCCTCGAACCCAGCGAAAGGTATACCTGCGGCGCCTGGGCCTGGCTGTGCCATCCGTACGAAAAGCTGATGGTGTTCCGGGGGGCAATCTCCCATTTGAGAGCACCGCGCGGCTCCACCGATTTTTTGCTGTTGAACCCGTAATAAAAATAGTTGACGCCTATTTCGGTACGGAACTTCGGAGACAAAGACCACTGCCAGGTCAGGTAGGGCATAAACGACGTCCCGTCCATTTCCCCGCTGTTCTGGTTGGTTGTAAGACGGTCGGTGTCATGATAGATATACGCTCCGGCCAGCACTCTGTGCTTCGCATTGAAACGGTGGTTGAAGGCGGTGGTGAAAGCCATTTTCACCTTTTCAATATCATCTGTATCTGTCGACAGTACCTCCGAAGGATCGGCCGGGTTCAGCCTGGAGCCTTCCCTCGATGTGCTCAGCCCCGATACGGCCAGCGTAGAGCGCCATGAAGTACGCTTCGTGATGGGCAGCGTATGCGTGATACCCGCAGCACCCATTTTGTTTTTATAGGTAATGTTATACCCGTCTTTCTCGAACTCCCAGTCCGAGGCGTTCTTCTCCGCCTTGAAAACATTGCTGCTGTAGCCCCCCATACCGAAGACAGTAAACTCGCCGGCCTTTTTTGTCGGGAGATTGACGTTGAAGGACAGGTCCTGGAAGCCCATATCTTCCCCACCCAGCGTAACGCCCATTGCCGACAGAAGACCCGTAAACGAATAACGGTAATTGGCGAGGTAGGAAGCTTTCCCGTTGCGTGAAAAAGGACCTTCCGCTGCTACGTCGACGCCTATCAGCCCGATCTGGGCAGTGAATTCATTCTGCTCGTTGTTTCCCTTCCTGAAACGCATGTCCATAATACCTCCCAGAGCGTTGCCGTAGCTGGCCGCATAGGCGCCGGTCAGGAAATTGGTGGTACCCAGCAGTTGCGTGCTCAGTATATTGACGCCGCCTCCCGACTGGGTAGCCCGGTCGCTGAAAGTACCTGCATTGGACAAATGATTGGGGTTCACGATCTCGACTCCTTCCAGGCGCCATTGCGTACTGTTAGGTCCGTTGCCCCGCACCACGATCCCGTTGGCCTGGTCGTCGGCGGCGACAACACCCGGCAGCGAGGTAGCTACGCGCGCCGGGTCAAGATAGGTAGCCGCAAACCTGAGCGTCTGCTCGTTGGTTATTTCATAGATATTATTCAGGTTTTCAGTCTTAACGTAGTGCACTACGACTTCGCTCAGGGTGGTATCTCCCGGGGTCAGGTAAAAGGTAACTACCTGCTCCTTACCGGATTCAAGCAGTATTTCAGGCTGTACGGTTGTTTTATATCCTACGAAGCTGGCCTGGACCAGGTATCGCCCTATCGTCACGTTCCCGAAGCGGAAAGCCCCGTTTTCGTCGGTGGTCGTGCCGGCGTCGGTATTCTTCAGAACAACGGTCGCGCCCTTGAGGGGAGTGTGCGAATCCCCGTCCAAAACATAACCCCGGATGGTCGAAACTGATTTCTGCGCGTAAACAAAAGAGATAGAGAGAAAAAAAACAGTTAGAAACTTTGACATAAGTATATGCTGGAATAAAATCAAAAACAATTCACAACCCGGTAGCCTTCTTATCCTGTACGCCGAACTATTCCGGTTTGTTTTTACAAACTCGTAAATTTTAATCAACTTTCACCTGGAATGATCCGTTCCGAAGACCAATGGTGCAAAGCAGGATGCAAAAATGTCGATTAACCTAATGAATAAAAAGTAAATCGGACTTTTTGGATTCCCGTCACTGGTCAGATGCACAAAATAGGCCGATGGCTGCATGGACGGCTTTCTAAAAATACCAGAGCTATAATAAGAGACTATGAAACAAATCGGTTTACTTTCCGACACACATGGATACCTCGACCCGACCCTCTTCCAGCATTTTGAAGCCTGCGACGAGATCTGGCATGCCGGCGACATAGGAGACAAGGCGATCGTCGCGCAGCTGGAGCAGTTCAAGCCGCTGAGGGCCGTCTACGGAAACATCGACGGGCACGAGATAAAGCTGCTTACGAAAGCCGACCTCAATTTCGAGCTCGAAGGGCTCAGCGTCTGGATCACGCATATCGGCGGCTATCCTCCCGGGTATACGCCGGCAGTGCGAAAGCAGCTGAAGCGGGCAGCGCCGGCTATCTTCATTTGCGGACATTCTCATATTCTGAGGGTTATGCGTGACCCGCAATTCGGAAATATGCTCTATATCAATCCGGGCGCTGCCGGACAGGAAGGTTTTCACCATATGAGAACGGCGCTGAAATTCACCCTTGACAACGGAAAGCTAAGCGATATGGCGGTTATCGAGCTGGGCAGGAGAGGCAGGGAACAACCGGGGAGCCCTGTTTGAAAACCCCTGCAATCTGTGGAAATATGTAGAATATCTAAACGCTCCTACTGCTTTTTCGCCACCCCTGCCGTTCGCTTGCCTTCAAAGTCGGAAATCATGCGTTACGGGCCTACAGGGCCTATATATGCTTTATTTACGAACCTGATAAGTACTTCAGATGCTTACCGTGCCTGCCGGTTGGCATGGTTTTTTAAATTTCTCTCCCGATAGCGGGAATTTAATCCCGTTATTTTTCAACCAAAAACAGGGTTTATCCCAAAAACGGTACTAATCAAAACTTATCAAGTTGTAAAACATGAGTAATCCATCAGAAAATCAAAACTCCGCCCCCTGGATCCTCGTGGGCCTACTTGCCTTAGTAGCCAGCATATTCGGGTATTTGTTTTTCCAGCAAAAAGGGGATCTGGCTTTGCAGGAAACTGAAATTGTTGCCAAAGCAAAAGAAATAGCTTTTACGAAAACCAAGCTGGACTCCGTCTCGCGTGTGCTGGATGAGAAAATCGCCGAAATCTCCAGGCTCGGAGGAAACATAACCGAGCTGGAAGCCGTTAAGACAAAGCTGGAAGCCGATCTGGCGCAGTTCCGCAGGAGCGGCGGTGCAGACAACAAAAAGTACCTGGCTAAAATCAGGTCTTACGAGAAATTCCTGGAAGAAAAAGACACGGAAATTGCATCGCTTAAAGCAGAAAATGAACGGCTTATGGCTTTCAGCGATTCCCTCAGCACTGAAATCGGAGTTATAAGAGAAGATAGGGAAAATCTTGCAAGACGTCAGCAGGAATTAACTGATACGGTCAATATCTTCAATGAAGAAAACCGTATGCTCACCGAAAAAGTAAACCTGGCTGCGGCGCTTAAAGCTGAAAACGTGAACGTAACGGCGATCAATTCCAAAGGAAAAGAAAAAGACAGGGACAGCTACAAGGCCAAACGTGTAGACAAGATCAAGGTAGCGTTTAAGCTGGCTGAAAACCCGCTGACCAGGCAGGAGCAAAAGGAAATTTACCTGAGGGTACTCGATCCTGAAGGAGCTATACTCTCCGACCAAGCGATCAGCGGAGGCGATTTTACTACAGTGGCCGGCGAAAATTCCAAATATTCGGCACGTGAGGTCGTATCTTACACAGGGGGGAACGAAAAGGTAGAAATGGTATACGATTATTCTAACCAGTTCCGCCCCGGGAAATACAACATCGAGCTGTTTGCAGAAGGTTACAAAATCGGCAACACCAACTTTGTGATACGTTAATACAGCTATAACATCTATAGCACTTTATATCCACACACCTGGATGGGGGCGGATCCGATCGGATCCGCCCTTTGTTTGTCCTAGCCGCCTAAGCTGCCGGCGCTTACTTTTTATTCTGGCCCTGGATGATCTCTATGTACTTCTGAAGCTCAGCGGCCCTTTCCGGCAAAGTCTCCGGATACTTCATATCCATTTTTTTCATCTCCTCTCCTATGATCTTCCCGACGATGAGCCGCATGTTCTTTTTGTCGTCAGCCGGGATCACATACCACGGGCATTTCGGAGTAGCCGTGGCGTTGATGCAGTCTTCAAACGCCTTCTGGTAAGCTCCCCAGTAATTGCGCTCCTTAACGTCTCCTTCCTCGAACTTCCAGTTTTTTCCAGGGTCCTTTATACGCTCGATCAGCCGGTCTGCCTGCTCTTCTTTCGAAATGTGCAGGAAAAATTTCACTACCCTGATGCCATTGCGGTAAAGGTATTTCTCAAAATTCCTGATGTCCTTGTACCTGTTCTTCATCACCTTGTCCACGTCTGTTTTCAGCTCGTCAGGCAGAAGCTGCACATCGGCAAGAATTTCCGGATGGACTTTGACGACCAGCACTTCTTCGTAGTAGCTGCGGTTGAAGATGGTAATGGCTCCCCTTTCCGGCAATTCGCGGGTGGTGCGCCACATATAATCGTGCTCCAGCTCGGTAGCGGTCGGTCTTTTAAAAGAATATACCCTGATCCCCGCCGGGTTTACCCCTGAAAGTACGTGGCGCACCGTACCGTCCTTACCGGCCGCATCCAGCGCCTGGAATATGACCAGGAGTCCGTACCGGTTGTGGGCATACATCATGTTCTGCATTTCATCGAGCTCTCTTATGGAATCCGAGAGCATTTTCTCATATTCCTTTTTATCATCGTAAATGTCCTTGATGCGGGTCTGAGCCTTGCTGATCACAAAGGTTTTGGTCCCGTCCACAAGGAAATCCTGCTTGTTGTAGTGTCCCATAGTATTTTTTTAGTGTTAGGTTTTAGGTGATAGGTTTTAGGTGATAGGTTTTAGGGAGTGGCTAATTGGTAAAGCCTAACGGCTAATACCTCCCCTGCAAAAACGCTTTCAGCTTATTAAAAGCCTTCGCCCGGTGGCTGATTTTGGACTTTTCGTCCAGCGACATTTCCGCGAAAGTCCGGTCAGAACCTTCCGGCAGGAAAACAGGGTCATAGCCGAAGCCGTTTTCACCTCTCTCCCCGAAAAGGATCCGGCCTTGCGCTTTTCCTTCAAAAACATAGGTCCCGCCATCCATGATCAGCGTAATTACCGTGACAAAGTAAGCGCTTGTATCCAATCCTCTCAGCCGTTCCCAAACCAGGCGTATGTTAGCCTTATTATCCCTTTCAGGCCCGGCATAGCGGGCAGAGCGTACCCCCGGCTCCCCGTCCAGCGCCGGGATGACCAGCCCGCTGTCGTCCGCAAAATTATTCACTTTAAATCTCTCCCATATAAACCGGGCCTTCACCTCCGAATTCGCGGCGATAGTATCGAAAGGTTCGTCGATTTCTTCAAAGCAGCCGATCTCTTCCAGGGTAACCAGCTTCACCTGGTCTCCCAGGATATTCTGGATCTCTTTCAGCTTATGAGCGTTATTGGTTGCAAAACATAGCGTACGCATACTTGTCAGGATTAAAATTTGGTAAGCTCCTCCGGGAATATAAAAAAATCCCCTGAACTTTCGCTCAGGGGACCGGTATGCAGTGTCAGAAGCTATTTCTTTTCGGGTGTGGAGAAATCCACCAGCTCCAGGTCGAAACGCAGCACTGAGTTCGGCGGGATAGGCCCCTGACCGTCAGGTCCGTATGCCAGGGCGGAAGGTATGATGAGAATCCCCTTCTCTCCTTTGGACATCCCCTGCAATCCCTCATCCCAACCGGGTATCACCATCCCGGATCCCACGTTAAACTCGAGCGGTTTCCCGTCGTGCTGCGGAAGCTGCGAGCCGTCAAAAACGGTACCGTCCAGCAGGGAGCCCTTGTAATGGACGCTTACTTTATCACCCACAGCAGGCTTTTTCCCATCTCCTGGCCTGGTTACGATATAATAAAGGCCGGTTTCACTGCGGGTCGCTTTCGCGGCAAGGCTGCTGTCGGCAAGATATTTTTTGATGATCTCGTCCTGAACCGACTTCTGGGATTCCATCTCGTCTACCCTGGCCTTCTGAAATTCCTCCGGGGTCTGGGCATTCAGCAGCTTCACCCTGAACATCAGGTCGGATCCCTTCTTGATAATGGGCGGAAGCGGCTGGTTCATCTTTGCAAACATGCTGTCGGCATTAACATAGAAAGTCGCGCTGTCGCCTACCGAAAGCATCCCCAATCCCTCTTCGAAGCTCCCCTTGAACTCAGGCTGCTGGTACATCATCCTGATCGGGTTTTTGCTTTTATAAGTATCGTTCAATACCGAGTCTTCACTGTTTTTAAGAACGAGATGGAAAGAGACGACGTCCCCCACTTTAACCTGGCGCTCCCCGTCCTTATGGTCATGTATCTGGTATTTGAGGCCGCTATCGGTAACCTTGGTCTTGTATCTGTCACAACCCAGAAATGCCAGCGTCGTTAGCAGTAACGCGCAAGATGTAAATTTTGAAATCATTAGAAATAAATTATGAAATTTTAATCAGGAAAACGGCCATGAACTTTTGATTGCCGGAAAACAGACTGGCCACGCCGATTTTCAAGGTTACTTGTTCACAGCCCGGAGCTGCTCCCGATAGTGCGGCAAAATTCCTAAAAATTTTTCAATTGTAGCTGATAAACTTAAATTACTTCTTCCGCCCGAGGCATTTTTGTGTCCTCCGCCATCGAAATGAGCGTGTGCAAGTTCCCTGACCGAGAAATCAGCTACCGACCGGAACGAAATTTTCACCTCATTGCTGCGTTCGATAAACAACACCGTCATGACAACATCCTCTACCTGAAGCCCGAAGTTGACAATGCCGTCGGTATCTCCCACTGAAGAATGAAATGCCTCCAGGGTTTTATGGGTCAAAACCATATAGGAGGTCCGGAACTCGGGAAGAACTGTGATGGTAGACAACGAATGTCCCAGCATCTGAAGGCGCGACAACGGGCTGTTATCGAAGATCATCCGGTGCACCTTATCGGCCTGCACGCCGTATTGCATCAGGTCGGCTACTGCAAGGTGGACTTCCCGGGTGGTATTGTTGTGCCGGAAGGAGCCCGTATCGGTCATAATACCCGCATAAAGCCGTTCGGCTATCACCTCGTCCATCAGCGACGCGTCCCATTCACCTATACAATAATAAACGATCTGGGCGGTAGCGGCAGCCGATACATCCGAAATAAGGAATGTCGCGAACGGCTCGGGATCAAGATGATGATCGATCACCAGCACAGGCGCCTTCGCCCGGTTGATAAAAACAGCCATATCTTTCAGCCGTCCCATAGCCGAAAAATCGAGGCAGCAGATCAGGTCCGCAGCATCGATGGCTTCCAGGCACAAAGACCGCCCGGCTTTTCTGTCCTCGAAATTAAGGATATCGGAGCCCGTATCCAGCCATATGAGATTGCCGGGCACCTCCGTAGGACTAATGACCGTCACCCTGTGGCCGATCTTCGTCAGGAAAGCTGCCCAGCCCAGAGACGACCCGATCGCATCTGCATCCGGATCACGGTGCATCGTTACCACAATATTTTTAGGAGCGCGAAGGATATCTCTGATAGAGTCGGTCAGGTAAGCCACAAATTATAACCTTTAATGTTTGGAACCCGCGAAGTTATAAAACCTGCACCTTTAAAACCAGCTTTTCCCAGTCTGCAGCCGGGCGAACCTGCGGCAGGCGGGGAAAAAGCCCGGGAACCAGGCGCTGCTATTTCGTAATTCCCTCGAGCGAAAACAGGAAAGCATACTCCAGCGCCACTTCTTTCAGGTAATCAAATCTTCCCGAAGCTCCCCCGTGGCCAAACTCCATGTTGGTCTTGAAAAGGATCAGGTTATTGCCGGTGCGTGTAGCCCTCAGCTTCGCCACCCATTTGGCAGGCTCGAAGTACTGGACCTGGCTATCGTGCAAACCGGTGGTCACCAATAAGTTGGGGTAGCCTTTGGCTTCTATGTTCTCGTAGGGCGAATAGCTTTTTATGTATTCGTAGGCCTCTTTTTCCTTCGGGTTCCCCCATTCGTCGAATTCGTTCGTGGTAAGCGGGATGCTTTCATCGAGCATGGTGTTGACAACATCCACGAAAGGCACATCGGCAATCACACCGTTCCAGAGCTCCGGCGCCTGGTTGATCACCGCTCCCATCAGGAGACCTCCCGCGCTGCCTCCCTGCGCATAGAGGTGAGCAGGCGAGGTATATTTCAGCTCAACCAGGTACTTCGCACAATCTACAAAGTCGTTAAAGGTATTTTTCTTGTTCATCATTTTGCCGTCTTCATACCATTGCCGGCCCATTTCCTCTCCTCCCCTGATATGTGCTATGGCAAAGGCGAATCCCCTGTTCAGCAGGCTTAAGCGGCTGCTGCTGAACCCGGCGTCCATGCTGTTCCCGTACGATCCGTAGGCATACAGGAGCAGCGGCGCAGTGCCGTCCTTTTTGTATCCTTTCTTATAAACCAGCGATAAAGGCACCTTTTTACCGTCGCGCGAAGTGGCGTAGAGCCGCTCGGATGTATAGTCGTCCGGGTTATACCCGCCCAGCACCTCCTGCTGCTTTTTCAGCTCTTTTTTCCGGGAGAGCATGTCATAGTCATAGGTGGAGTTGGGAGTGACCATCGAAGTATAGTGATAACGGAGCGATGCGCTGTTATACTCAGGATTGGCGCCTGTATAGGCATCATAAGCCGGCTCGCCGAAGTCCAGATAGTGGTCGTCGCCGTTTACCCTGTTGATGATACGGATCTGCACCAGCCCGTTTTTCCGCTCGGTGAGAACTGTGTAGCCGATAAAAACATCAATTTCCGACAGCAGCACGTCCTCCCGGTGGGGGATCACCTCCTTCCATTCCGAAGGATCTGTCTTATCCAGGGGGCACTCCATCAGCCTGAAATTACGCGCATTCCAGTTGGTAAGAATAAGAAACCTGTCTTCCAGCGGCGTCACGCTGTACAGGACGTCCTTTCTCCTCGGGGCAAAAATCTTAAATTCCCCGCCCGGGTCGTTGGCATTGATAAAGCGGTATTCCGACGACAGGGTCCCCGAAGATCCTATAAAAATATGGTTTCCCTCCTTCGATTTCCCAACGCCTATATAGTTGGTATTGTCTTTTTCGTGATACACCGTTACGTCCTCAGCCGCGGGGGCGCCCAGCACATGACGCCTGATTTTTTCGCTTAGCAGCGTCTGCTCGTTTTTGGCCGTATAGAAAAGCGTTTTGTTATCATTGGCCCAGACCGACCCGCCCGAGGTATTGGCGATGCGCTCCGGGTAAATCTCGCCCGTGTCCAGGTTGATCAGCGT
>MEDT01000101.1 GCA_001724175.1 Cytophagaceae bacterium SCN 52-12
AGTGATAAGCGATACGGATGAGGAAACTCCTGCGCGCAGCCTCTCAACGGGCAATGTGATCAGCCTTAACAGGGGAGAGCGCCACCGGCTGATCGGCGTCGACGAGTACGGTATCGTAGCCGAGATATGGCAGCACACCGACGCCGGCAACCCGTCCGACGAAGACGATATCATACGTGTCCAGGATGATTTCGGAAGATAGGAAAAATCGTGAGCGCCGCGTATCAGATAGCTTCCAGGATCCTCTCCAGGGAGACCTCGCGGCCGATCTTTTCTTTTAGCTGGGAGACAGGCACCCGCTCCTGTTGGGTCGTATCCCTGTGCCTGATGGTCACCGTATCGTCTTCCATTGTCTGGTAGTCGACTGCAATGCAGAACGGGGTACCGATCAGGTCCTGGCGGGTATAGCGCTTGCCTATGGCGGCATTGTCGTCATAAACGGTTCTGAATGATGACTTCAGGGATTTTGCTATTTCCTGCGCTTTTTCGGCAAGGCCGTCTTTCTTCACTAATGGTAAAACTGCCGCTTTCACAGGGGCAAGTGCGGGATGGAATTTCAGGTATACCCGCTCCTTATCGCCGTCGGATTCCCTGGTGAATGCATTGCAGAAAACCGCAAGGAAAAGACGATCTGCTCCTACGGAGGTCTCCACTACATAGGGAATGTAGTTCTGGTTGACTTCGGGGTCGAAGTATTGCTGCTTCTTTTTGGACAGCTCCTGGTGGTTTTTGAGGTCAAAATCCGTACGCGAGTGGATCCCCTCGATCTCCCGGAAGCCGAACGGGAATTGAAACTCGATATCGACAGCGGCATTGGCATAGTGGGCCAGCTTTTCGTGGTCGTGATATTGCAGCTTTTCAGCAGGCAGGCCGATTGCTTTGTGGAACCTGAGCCGCTGCTCCTTCCAGGACTCATACCAATCCATTTCCGAGCCGGGTCTTACAAAAAACTGCATTTCCATCTGCTCGAACTCGCGCATGCGGAAGGTGAACTGGCGTGCGACAATTTCGTTCCGGAAAGCTTTTCCTATCTGTGCGATGCCGAAGGGGACCTTCATCCTGCCGCTTTTCTGAACGTTCAGGAAGTTGACGAAGATACCCTGCGCAGTTTCCGGCCTCAGGTAAATCAGGCTGGCATCTTCCGCGACCGACCCTACCTGGGTGCTGAACATAAGGTTGAATTGTCTTACATCCGTCCAGTTGGCCGTTTTGGAGACCGGGCAGACAATGCCTTCCGCTATAATGAGCTCCCTGACCCCGTCAAGGTTTTCAGCTCCCAGAAGGCGTCCCATTTCGGCAAGCAGCGCGGAGGCTTTTTCAGGCCGGCCGGCGTTTGCATACTCCTCGGCCTTACCTTCAAGCAGCTGGTCGGCACGATATCTTTTTTTAGAATCTTTATTGTCGATCATCGGATCGTTGAACCCGTCGACATGCCCTGAGGCTTTCCAGGTAAGCGGATGCATGAAAATCGCCGCATCGATCCCTACAATGTTATCATGCAGCTGGGTCATGGCTTTCCACCAGGCGCTCTTCAGGCTGTTTTTCAGCTCCACACCATTTTGCCCGTAGTCGTAAACAGCCTGGAGACCGTCATAAATTTCGGACGAGGGGAACACAAAGCCATATTCTTTGGCGTGAGATATAATATCCTGAAGAGAGGTAGCAGGAGCCGACGACATAACCTGTAAAACTTATTTCTACTTTTTGACTGAAACTCTTTGCAGCAAAGCAATTTGCTGTTTAATGCGGTGCAAAGCTAACCATTTTTTCCTTAGTTTTGAGCCGTCGCTCTACACTTACTGTACTTAATGCTTTTCCTATGCTTTACCGGATAAACCGTTTCCTCCAGGATTTTTTTTCAGTTTCCCCGAAAGAAGCGCGCGGCATTGCCGGCCTGCTGATTATATCGGCCGTGGTTTTATTATTCCCCGTATTTTTCAAGCACTACCTTTTTCGCAGGACCCCGGAAGAGATAGCGGAGGAGAAAATCTTCCTGGATAGCCTGATCAAGGCTGTTGCATCGGGGAAGAAAGAAAATTCTGCTGTCGCATTACAGGGACAGCCCCCGGTCATTATCCTGAAAGAGTTTGATCCTAACACCGCTACGCAGGCGGAGATGGTAAGTCTGGGTATCCCGCGGTTTCTGGCGCGCAGGATCGCGACTTTCCGGGAGAAAGGGGGAGTATTTCGTAAAAAGGAAGATCTTAACCGCATCTATGACTTTCCACCCGGCTTATTCAGAGAGCTTGAACCCTATGTCAGGATAGGCGCTGCCTATCTCCCTCCGGAGACAGGGCCGGCAGGCCGGCAACCGGCAGGTCACGGGGCGGGCCATGCCTATTCCGGTTCCGCAGGGGAGAGGCTAAGGCCCGGTCAGGACTATACCCGGACAATTGTTCCTTTCGATATCAATAAGGCCGATACCACCTCGCTTAAACGGTTAAAAGGTATCGGTTCTGCAAGAGCTAAAACGATTGTCAACTACAGGAACTCGTTGGGAGGCTTTTACTCTCAAAGCCAGTACCCGCGGATTTACGGGCTGGATTCTGTAGCGCTTTCGCAGCTCAGGCAGTACGCATTGGTATTGACGCCGCCGCGCAAAATACCCATCAACCAGGTATCTTTAGAACATTTTCTCCGGCATCCCTATGCGCGCAGCAACCGGAAGCTGTCGGAGGCGATTATCCGTTACAGGGAGCAGCACGGTGCGTACCGGTCGAGAGAAGACCTGGAGAAAGTGATAAGCGTGACGCCCGGGTTTCTGGATATGCTGGCTCCTTACCTGGATTTTGATTAAGACGGCTTGACAACCAGTAACTTGAAAAATCTGGTCATCTGTAAAGCCATTTTTCCACTGGACATAATCGGGAAGAAATACCCGGCACATTTGAATATATTCGTATAGAAATTCAAACAACCTTAATCACGAAAGATATGCTGGTAACGACCACTCCCAATGTTGAAGGAAAAAAGATTGTCAGATATATCGGTCTCGTCAACGGCGAGGCTATTATCGGCGCCAATATTGTAAAAGATTTTTTTGCGGGGATCCGCGACGTGGTTGGAGGCCGGGCGGGTTCTTACGAGCAGGGGCTGAGGGAGGCGAAAAGCATAGCCGTGAAGGAAATGGTGGAGCAGGCGCAGCGGTTGGGCGCCAATGCTGTTATCGGTGTCGATCTGGATTACGAGACAATAGGAACAAACGGGTCTATGCTGATGGTAAGCGCAAACGGGACTGCCGTATCGATCGAGTGATTCAGGATTGGCCGCCTCCCGGATCGGGAAGCGGGTCGTCTCCAAGCAGGATCGCCAGGGCTTCGGCGCCGTCGACCTGGTCGGCAATAATACGGGCTATCGCCATGTACGGTACGAAAAGGATCATACCTGCCGCGCCCCATAGCAGGCCGCCCACAAAAATGGCGACAAGCGTGCTGAGCGTGCTCAGGTTGATGCGCTGGCTGACCGCCCATGGGAAAATGAGATTGGCTTCGAGATACTGTACGAACGCATAGATGGCTACGACCCCCAGCGGGTAATAGACAGAGTCGTACAGCGTCCAGGAGATAATGATAGGGAGCAACGCGCCGATCATAATGCCGATATAGGGAATAAAGGTCAGGATAGATGCGATGAACCCGAAGAAAATGGCATTTGGAATGCCCAGGATGAGAAGACCTGTGCTGTTCAGGATCCCGACGATCAGGTATACTGTGGCCATTCCTTTGATAAACTGGGCGTAGGAGCTTACCGCTTTGTGCAGGATTTCCCTGAGCCTGCCTTTCAGCGGCCGGGGCGCCAGCATCTCTGTTACGCGAACCAGTCGTTCACGACTGTAAAGAATAAGGAAGCTGTATACAGGGATGATAATCATCAGCACGGTTCCGGATAGGGATGCCTGTAGCGTGTTCCGGAGAAACCCGAAAATCGACTGGATAGAATTTTCTACTCCCTGGGTAGCCCAGATGCGCCATTTGTCCTTTTCTATCCCGAATCTATCTTCTGCATACAGGCTGATTTCGTTGGCGAGCCCCAGCAGCTTGTCCTGTAAATCGGGGAAGTAGTCGCGAAGGCTCAGGACCTGCAGCACAAGAAGCGTGACCAGGAAAGCTATAGGGACCAAAAGAATCAGCAGGCTTACAAGTATTGCCAACGTTCTTCCCATCCCTTTTCTTTCGAGCCAGCTACAGACGGGGTAGAGCAGCAGGCTTATAAAAAGCCCGAAGCTGATCGGAACCAGCACACTTCGCCCCAGGTAGAGAATCAGCGATAAACAAAGAATGATCAATAAGATCTGAAGCAGGCGGTTGCTGGGCATTCGTCGACTGTATTACGCAGGGCTTTCTCCGGGGGTACCCGATTTTTTACCCGTGATGTTATTCAGCAGATCTCTCAGGAACTTATCCGCATCCGGGAAATTTGTTTTCAGCGTTTCTGCGCCTTTATTCTTAAGCTCCTCGAAATACTCGGGGGCTTTGTCGAGCGCTTCCTCGGCTTCTCCTTTCAGGTCGTTTGCTTTGGATTTAAGATCTTCCAGCAGCTTTTCGCCGTCTTCGGTCTGCAGGTATTTATGTAGCGCAACGCCGGCAGCAGCTCCTATAATGAACGTGGCCAGATGTTTTGAATTAAAACTCATGATCTTGGAATGGTTAATTTGAACACACGTTAAAAATACGGAAAATAAAACGAAACAGGGCGCATCCTTTCGCTAAATATGGCAACCGGTCGTGAAGACTGTTCAATGGGATTGAAATGCAGCAAGAAGCGCCTCCTTCACATTCCCTTCGGCGAGAAGCTCCTTGACCCTGATGTGAAGGAGTTCATTGAAGTTCTCACACGCTCCCTGCGTCTGCTCCCTGAAGCTTGCTATCAGCGCGTGGTAACCGTATTGCCTGATGTCGTTTTGATCGGGTAGTTCCGCGGCGCTGCCCAGGATCCCGAGCTCGTTGCCGGTCAGGATGGCCGAGCGCTGTACGGAAAGGGGCAATGCATCGACACCGATGCCTTTTGCGGGGCGTGGTACTTCAAACAGGCTTTCCCTGCCCGAAGCAATATACCAATCGCCTCCTGCGCGGCCGGCCCACCGGGTTTTGAGCATGTCTATACGTCCTTTGCTGTCGAGGATCCGCTCCGAGAAATGAGCCAGCACCACTTCGGCGATCACCAGGCTCATACTGCCGATTTCCTTTATCTCAAGTACCCTGCACTCAAGATGACCCGGCGATTCCTGTACCCGCGGCGGAGCGACCGCCAGCGACGGGACAGGGGTAAAGCCCGCTTTTTCAAACTCGTTGATCCCTTTTTCATATGCTGACGACGCCAGGGACACCTGCTGCACCATGTTCCCGTCTACGAGATTGACTACAGCTTCAGGGACTTCCTTCAGGTTTAATACCGTATCCTTGTAAGAATCGTCGGAAGCCCGCTTATTGGGGGCAAATACGATGATCGGCGGGTCGATCCCGACATAATTGAAGAAACTGAAAGGACTCAGGTTGATATTTCCCGACCGGTCGGTTGTGCTGACCAGGGCAATGGGCCTGGGGGCTATCGCGCTGGTCATGTACTGGTAGAAAGACCGCACACCCGCATCTTCCGGTCTTATGCTTTTCATTCCGAACGGTATTTATTGTAGATAAGCGCCTTCCTGATCCGGTTTGCTGAGAATAACCTGTACGTGCTCGTTGATCGTCGTACTGAGGGAGTACCCGACGTAGTCTGCGGAAACGGGGTACAGCCGGTGGCTCCGGTCAACCACCACCGCCACCTGCAGCTTCCTGACGCCTTTCTGCAGGAAAGGCTGGAGCGAGAAAGTCATGGTACGGGCGGTATTCAACACCACGTCGGCCACCACCACTACATGATCTTCCAGGACGACCTCGTCGTTGCCGAAATCGATATAGCTCTGCTTCGGCGCGTGTACGTCAAAGCGCAGCTCTATCAGCCTGACTTCCATGGGGGAAATGCGGCTGATCTCCGCGGCCAGCCGTTTGGCAAACTCGTAGCCTTCGCCTACGATCCCGGCGATTACTATTTCCTTTTCGGTGAAATTACGCTCATACACCTCGTAAGCCATTCTCCTGATCTTTTGCCCGATCTGCAGAGGCGTAAGAATTTTTTGCGGTTCTTCTATAGCTGACATAGGTTAATTCCTTTTTTGCAAATTACTGAAAAAATTGACAATCCAGCGGGCGGCGGTAACTTCGTCGGTCCGAAGGCCGAGACTTTCGATGCCCCTGGTCACCTTTTCCTCACCTATCCGCTCTTTCCGCAATTCCATAAGCGCCCGGTCGTAAGAAGGCGGAAATTCGGGATGCGCCTGGATGCCGAGCATCGACCGGCCGACCATCATCATGGCGTTGGGACAGTCGGCGGCGGAAGCCAGCCTGACAGCGCTTTCCGGGAGATCTGTTACCTGGTCCTGGCACATCATGAGCAGGCCGAGCTTATCCTGGTATGGCTCCATCCAGCTTTCCCGCGACAGCATCGTCAATTCGTGTACGCCGACGCACCAGCCTGCTGCAGCCTTGCGGACCTTTCCGCCCAGCGCGTATCCCAGCATCTGGTGGCCGAAACAGACGCCCGCGTAGGGTATATCCTGCAGGTGGAGAAGCCGGACAAAGTCTGCCAGCCCGTGGATCCAGTCGACGTCATCGTAAACGGAAAAGGAGGACCCTGTGCACAGGTAGCCGTCGCACTCAGCGGCATTTCCGGGGAAGACCCCGTTGATGATATCGTAAAACCGGAATAAAATGCGGGGACTTACTTTGTTGAAAAGCGCCGGGAACATTTCCCGGTAGTCGCCGCCGATGTGTCTCAGCTCCGGCCGGACATGATCACATTCCAATAACCCTATCGTGATAGCTGGTTCCATTTGCATCCGTTTAAAATCTCATACCGGAAAGATCTGCGAGTTCCAGGTCTTTGCCTTCGCGGTGCCGCCGCAGGATGATCTTATCGACCCTCACCGTATCCAGCACCTGTACGTACCGGGCGTCTTTGGGCAGGTAGAGATTCGTCAGCTGGGCATCCTGTACTGAAAACGCCAGGAAGGTACGGCCCATTTCATTGAACGGGACCACGCGGGGAGCTCCGTAAAAGACGGTGTCCCCCGGCTGATAGAGCTCAATAATTTCTTTTGCCGCCTTGTAATAGGGATTGGCAGGCCTGGGCTCGCTGAAATAGCCATATTTCTGGGAGCGGTCCTGGTAAAATTCCTTCAGCCTCAGCCCGACAAATCCCGACTGGACCAGCATGACCACCCCGATCAGGGCTCTGAAATCGGCCTTCAGCGTAACGACCAGCTGTGCGAGCAGTGCCAGCAAAATAATAACATAAGGGAAAGAGAAACCTGAATACCGCTGGGTCAGTCCGTAGGTATGACCGTTTTTGAAAGCAAATGCTATGAGGAAAAAAGTGGGTACCACAGACATGATATAAAGGAGCCAGAGTCGTTTCTTTTCTGCCGGTGAAGCCCTTTTGTGCACGATCGGGAACATCGAAACGAGTAGCAGCGATACGGAAAGGATCACCAGCTGCAGCCGGTTCTGAGAATAAAGAAGCATGGGCGAAAACGCGGCTAAGCCAAGGATAATGCTTCTTTTTTTCAATGACCAGGTATTGAAGGTACGGCTGTGAAAAAGGAAGGTCAGGACCATTCCCGAGATCACGGCCAGGATGATATTCTTTTTGCCCGTCAGCGCATCGCTCAAGCCGTTCATGAACAGGAGCAGGTCACTGAAAATCGGGATTGATTTTTGCAGGACATTGGCGGGAGTAGCGGGGAGAATGATGCCGTACGGATTATTGTAAGGCATTGTTTCCGCCATGCGCCGGTATTCCTTTGCCTGGTAATCGAGGGTGTATAGCGTCCACTGTCCTCCGGCGTACATCAGCCACCAGGCGATGCCGGTCATTGCCAGCCCGCCGGCCAGCAGCAGACGAAGCCAGTACCTTGCCTTCAGGAAGAAAAGCGCATAAAGCCCGTGACCCAGAAAAACCGAAATGGTCAGGAAGTGCGAGAGCGGACAGAGAAAAGAGCTCACAATATAACCTGCATAGTCACCAGGGCTTCGGCGCCCCGCATTTGCATTTTCAACTATGCTCAGCAGGTAACTGGTGCTGAGCAGCGTCAGGAAAAAAGTGAGCGAGTAGTTTCTCGCCTGGTGGCTGTAGGCAATGAAAAAAGGTTCAACTGCCACGATCGCCGCAGCTATCAGCGCGGTAGTGACGGAGAAATGCCGCCTGGCGAAGGAATAGGTGAGAAGGATGATCAGCACGCTGAAGAATGCCGAAAATGACCTTGCAGAATAGTCGGAGATACCGAATACATCCATCCAGACATGAAGAAGCAGGTAATAGAAAGGGCTGTTTCCTATATCGCTTCTGGTCATAGCTTCGTAGTAATCGGCTATTGTTTTGGGCTTCCAGAAATCTGCCGGGGTAAACGACGGCTGCGTAAAGACATCCTTCTGGTTGGCTCCCTCCAGCACGATTCCCTGGCTGACTACCATCGTGCTTTTCTCGTCGAAAAAAATACTGTAGGTATCAAGCTTGTAAAACCTGAGGAATGTACCGGCCAAGACGATCCCGAGCAGGATCCATGAAGAGCGGGTGGATAAAAGATCTTTCATTCAACTGACGTATACAAAATAAAGCTTCGAAGCTGGCATTTAATAATTTTCAAATCTTCAGAACCGTCAACTCCACCCGCCTGTTCTGCCTGCGCGACTCTTCCGTAAGATTATGGGTGACAGGGCGCGAAGAACCCCAGGCCTTGATCCGGACCCGCTCCGGCCCGATCCCTTTCGACTCCAGGAAGCGCTTTACGTTTTTAACGCGTTCTTCCGACAGGACCAGGTTCTTGTTGAAATCCCCCTGGTTGTCGGTGTGACCTTCCAGCAGGATTTCCATACCGGGATACTCTTTCATCAGGTCTACGAGCCTCATCAGCTCATGCTGTGATGCTGTTTCCAGCCTGGAGCTGCTTTGCGCGAAACGGACCTGGTTCAGCGGAAGCCGTCGGCCGCTTTTTACCGGCGTCAGGGTAATGTTTCGCGTAGCCGTCATATCCCCGGACGCCGGAACCCTCAGCTCTTCGTAGTAAGGGAAATAGCCGGGACTGGTCGCCGATAACGCAAGCGTGCTGTCATAAGGCATCAGCAGGCGATACTCCCCAGTTTCTGCTTCCGGAACAGCGTCGGCTACAGGCCGGGATCTGCCGGGGGGAGTGAGCTCGACCCGGCCGGGTATGGCGGCCCCGGTTTCCTTGTCGGTCAGCCTTCCGTTTAAGGTTACCAGTACCTGAGGGCTTATAGAAGGGTAGAGGGAGATCCGGAACAGGTCGTCAGACTGGGTGGCGGGATTAAAAGAGCTCATATAGGCATATCCGCCGGATGCCGGTATGGTGAAAAAGCTGTCCCATCCGGGAGAATTAATGGAAGGGCTCAGGTTGAGAGGCCTGGTCCAGTTGAGCCAGGTGTCATCCAGCCGCCGCGACATGAATATGTCCCCGCTGCCGTATCCCCTGTGCCCTGCTGAAGTAAAATACAGCGTTTTATTGTCCGCGGCCAGGAAAGGAGCGCCTTCGTAGTCGGCCGTATTGATGACCGGCCCCAGGTTTAAAGGAACACTCCACGAGCCGGACGGTTTTTTAAAGCTCACATAAAGATCCTTGCTGCCGTAGGTATCGCGCCGCTGAACAGATAGTATGATAATGTTTTCGGCAGGAGAAACCGACATTTCGGTATTTTTCGGGCGTTGGTCGTTGTAGTGGTCCTCGATCTGGAAATTGACCGGGAACGACCATCCCGATTTTGTAAGAAAAGATCTTGAGAACCCTTCCGTCATGCTGCCGTCTTCCTGGTAGGCATTCAGCAGATACAGCGTTTTCCCGCTAGCGGAAATGCCCAGCACCGCGTTATCGCCTGAATTGTTAATTGGAGGGCCTATGTTTTCCGCCGGTCCCCATTCGCCGTTGGGCCGTTTCGAGGAAACCCATACATCCTGCCTGCGGGCATTTCCGATGTTATCAGAATGTTCCCGGGTAAAATAAAGGGTAGAACCGTCGGGAGAAATGACGGGCGCGATTTCCCTGCCTCTCGAATTAATCGCCGGTCCGAGGGGCGTTTTAGTCATATCCGGCGGTAAATCACCGGCCGTCTCTACCTCGATAAGCGCGGGCCGGTCGGATTCGGCTATCCCGATGGCATCGATCTGGTTGTAGCCGCTGACCAGGGAAGGATTCATGACCAGCTTCAGCGCATTGATCCTGGTATCCGGGCCGATATCCGGAAACAGGGTCAGCAGCCGGCCCGTTTCCCCGTTTGCTTTCAACTGCCCGCGGGAAGCGATCAGGTGCTCTTTGCCGGAGGGCTCGTAGAGATAAACGGCAACAAGGGCGCCGGGATTGAAATTTTCCGCAATCAAAACCTGGCGGGGAGCTATCGCTTTATCGAAGCCCACCTTTATCCACTCCTCGGCGTTGACATCGGCTTCAGCCGGGCTCCAGGCATTGGGACTATCACCGGTATGCGGCAATTTCTGAGGCGGTCCCAGTAACTGGACCGCCCGGTACTGCTGACCGTAAGGGCCCGGGCGATGTTCTGAAGAGAAGCCCAAAAGCTTGCCCGCCCATAGGATTTCCTGTCCGCCTGAACGATAAACAAGCCCTAATGAAAGAAGCGGGATCAATATGAAAGCCCTCGGGAACAATGGCAAAAAATTAATGAAGAGGTATAAACCTGAGAAGATGCCTGGCCAACCGGTTTCCAGGCATCTTCTCATAAAAGTACGAAGTCCGCAGCTAAAAAATCACAGGGCAGGCGTAATGGTTATGTTGCGATATTCGACGGCTCCGTGGTCTCCCTGGATCATGAGAGGCCCGGCAGCGCCTTCGTTGCTGTCAAGAGCTCCGCCCGTTATGCCCGGGATTTCCTGGGGATGTATGATCGTCTTGCCGTTTAATGCTACGGTTACCAGCCTTCCGGTAAGCGTGACGTCGAGCGTCTGCCATTCCCCGGCAGGTTTGGCCGGGAGCTCCACAGGCGTAATGAAGCCGTAAATCGCACCCAGCTGGTCATATTCGGGTTCCGCGCCGTAGCTGTCGGTGACCTGGATTTCATAACGGCCCCTCAGGTAGATGCCGCTGTTGCTCCCTTTCGGGATCCTGAACTCCACATGCAGCTTGAAATCTTCGAATTTAGATTCGGTCGCCAGGTTGGCTCCTGATTTCGGGTTGCTCAATACGCCGTTCTTCACTACCCAGTTATTGTTTTTGCCAAGCGCTTTCCAACCGTCGAGGGAATTGGCTTTGATCAGCTCGACCGGCTTCCCCCAGGCAGGAGCTTTTTCCCTTTTCAGCTTCGGGGCTCTCTGGCCGGTCCAGCTGAAAGTTTCACCTTTGGAAGAAACAAGCGTACCCGATATCCTGTCTCCGTCCACTTTTCCCGATACTTTGATGTCAGCTTCGCCTTCTTCCCATTGGGGCGGAATCGAAAAGTTGAACTCCCCGTCTTTGAAATGAACTACCGAAACCGGGCGGGCGCTCCCCGATGTGCTGACAAACTGGCCGACCAGCGTTTTATAGCCGGAATGACGAACCTCCAGCCACGAAGGCAGCTTCGTGCCTTTCATGTCAATGGTAATATCCCACCGGCCTTCTACCGGCGACTTTGCCCCGGCCGGAGGCGCACAAAAAAACAGGCTGAAAACAGCTATTAACCCTGCAATGTTCCTGGAGAAATTTATCATCATGATCTTTTAGTTTAATCGGCTTCCTTTTCCGGATTTACAAATATAGCAATTGACGGGAAAGCTTTTTTACTTCCGGGGCGACGCGCCCCGCATCTCATGGGGATCTCGTACATTTTTTTTATGTTTGTTATGAGCTACTCATCAGACTGTCGGCGTGTATTTCAGCAGCATCATATCAGGTTCGGGAATTTCTTCCGCCGTCGCCGGAGCGGTGTTGCTCTGGCTTACCGCCGTTTTTAGCGGCGAAGCGAAAAGCCAGTCTTTTGAAAAATGCGAAAAGCAGCTTTCAGCCGTGCTGCCGGAGTTTAACCGGGCTTTCGGGGAAAACGATCCGGCCATCCTGAAGCAGGGCAGATACCTGAAGAAGCTGAACGCCCTCAGGCGTGCTTATGCAGGCTATCACGCATCATCCTACCTGGCAGAAGATTCCGTAGCGCGGATCCATAACGAAGCGGTACTGCTGGCCTTGTCGGGGCTTCATTATAAGGCTTTGCAGCAGATCACCTCTGTTAACGGCGGGGCGGAGCGGGGGCTGGTGGCTTATCACAGGGGACTTATTTACCTGCTGGCGGGAGATTTTGCGGGTGCGGCGCGTGAGTTGGGAAATACCGGTCAGCCCAATGCCGCGCTGAACGCTATGGTGGCGTCGGGAAGGCTTGCAGGGCAGAGCGGTATGACCGGATTTCCCGGGAATACGTCCGGTCTTCCTGATCCTGACGGAAAGCTGAGCTATAATAGAGGCGTTTTACTGTCGCGGGCCGGGGATAAGCAGGGAGCGGTCACAAGCTTTACGGCGGCAATCGTCCAGAACGATCAGCCTGCCTACAGGATGGCAAGAGGAGACGCCCTGGCGGCCGCGGGAAAACCCGACGCCGCCCGCACCGATTTTAAAATGCTTGCCGGGAAGCACCCGAAAGCGATGGTAAGGCTCGGGCATACGCTGGTCAGGCTAGGGGCTTTTGCACAGGCGCGCCAGGCTTTCCGGGCTTATTTAAAAACCAAAGACAATTCCTTCAGGAACGAAGCTTTCCTGGGGCTGGCCAACGCTTTCTACGGCGAAGAAGCCTATGCAGAAGCCAGGAAGTATTATGAGATGCTGGCTTCATACAAACCCCTGGCGGCTGCCGGGCAGCAGGGCATAGGGAACGTGGCGTTGGCGGAGCGGCGGTATGGTAAGGCAAAGGCGATCTTCGACGGGTTGATTTCCCGGGATCCCGCCGGCAGCGGCCACGCCTACCTGGGAAGGGCCGTGGCCAGGTACGGGCTGGGTGACTACCACGGTGCGCTGGCCGATTTTTCACAAGCCGACACATTGATCGATGTTTCCCGGAAGGAAATGGCCGATATCCTGGTCTGCAGGGGATACTCCAACTATTTCGTGGGCCGCATCGATGCGGCGGCAGCGGATTTCGGACAAGCCGCAGAGCTGGATGCGGGCCGGTATGAAGCCCTGGCCGGTCTGGGTAAGATAGAAATAGACCGGCGCAGATATGCCGAAGCGGGGAAATTCCTGAATGCCGCTTTGAGCTACGAAAAGACCTATGACCGTCTTTGGACTAACTACGGGAACCTCCTGATGCATTTCGGTATGTATGAAAAGGCGTTTGCCGTGTTTGCTACGGCCGTAAAGCTTAACCCCGTCAGCCTCAACGCTCAAAACGGGCGCGGGATCACGCTGCTGGAGCAGGATATGCTGGAAGAGGCCAGGTCGCTGTTTGACAGCCTGGTGCGCACCAATCGCGGCCAGCCGTTCCTGCTGAACAACAGGGGGATCGTAAATGCTTATATTGGCAACAGGTTCAGCCAGTATGGCGAACAAAAGAGCGCGGACAGGAGCTACAAGCTTGCCGAAAGAGATTTTAACCTTGCGCTTGAGACCTCCCCGGCAAAGAAGTTCTACCACGTGAACAAGGGGAATGTATTCAGGTATTGGGAGCAGTATGAGGATGCCAGGACCAGCTACCAGTCATACCAGGACAAAAGCGCTCTTAACAATACGGCAGTGATGTACGCGGGGCTGGAGCGCCTCAAAGATGCCAGGTACTATATGGGTGTAGCGCTGCAGCTGGATTCCACCCACCGGGCTTTCAGGTACAATATGAACATGCTCGCCCGCGACGGCGGAAGGGCGAAGGAGATGTCCCGCTTCGTGGCTTCTGCACGGGACAGCGGGCCTTATTCGGAGATCAGCCTCAAGTACAGCCTGGACGGATATGTGACGCTCTATCTCTATGATTATGAATATGAAAATATGCTTTTCCCGGGCAGGCATCACTTGCCGGCGCCGCTGAAGGAAATTGCCGAAGACTATCTTATCCCCGAGTTCGATTTCCGGCTGCTACCCTATGCGGAGAAGAAAGCGGATGTATCCAGAAAAAAGGCGGTACGGAGCCCCAGGATCAAATTAAAGGGAAGAGCGCGGAGCGGTACAAAATGCCCGGTGCTTTTTTGATCAGACCGTAGCGTGGTGGCTTGAGGGAAGCAGCAGGAACAGCATCATAAAAAACAAGACGAGCCACAGCCCCCCGATAAAATGCCAGTATATGCTCAGCAGCCTGATACGGATAAGGTTGGGCCCGTTGACACTGTATACAAAAGCGTCGATATAAGTAGCGTTACGGAGCGCTTCCGTCAGCAGGATCCCGAGGAAGCCCAGGCCTCCCAGGATGTGGAGGAAATGAAGCCCGGTGATAAGGTAGATGAATGAAAGCGACGACTTATTGGAAACGGATTCCGCCATCTCAAAGAGCTCCAGCCATCCAACCGACTGTGTAATGGTGAAAATGACGCCCAGGATAAAAGTGAGCGCCAGGCAGATGCGATAATGCCGGAAACGTTCGGTCCTGAATGCAAGAACAGCTTCGAAAAGCGTAACGCTGCTTGAAAAAATGAGAAGCGAGCTAAGCCAGAAAGCGCCGGGCATGGCGATTTCCTCCCACCCGAGTGATTCTCTCCGGAAAAAACAAATCGCTATTAATGAAATGAATATGAGGGAACTGCCTGCAAGGCCCAACCACATCATAAACTGATAGGGCTCTTTCTGACGGGTCAATAATCCGCCTTTTGCCTGCGTCGAGTAATTGGTAGGCACGTTTGTTTTTTTGAGGTATGTTTCTTGATCAAATTTAGCTTAATTCTCCTTGCCAAACGAAACAGTTTTTGAAATTATTGTCAATATCCGGCAGATTTTTGAAAATTCCGTATACTGACGAACCCGAACCGCTCATGCTGGCATACAACGCTCCCGCGTTATAAAGATCCGATTTGATTCCGGCGATGACGGGGTACTTATTAAAAACAGTTTGCTCAAAATCATTTACCACGACATTTTGCCATTCGGTGACCGGCTGCGCTAATGCGGCTCTCAGGTCGGTCGCCGTCTCAGAAGGCCTGATCCCCGAATAGGCTTCGGCCGTCGGGATGTGGATACCGGGATTAACGAGGCAAAGAAAGCAGCCTTTCAGCGAAAGCGGGATGTCGTCAAACTGGTCGCCCTTGCCGTAACAATACACGGGTTTGTTCCGAATAAAGAATGCGCAGTCGCTGCCGAGCCTGCGCGCATAATCTTCCATTTGTCCGTTGGTGAGTCCCAGACCGGATGTCTGGTTCAGCAGCTTTATCATAAAAGCGGCGTCCGAGGATCCTCCGCCGAGCCCGGCCCCGATAGGGATTCCCTTGAGCAGGTATACGTCCAGCGGAGGTATCGGGAAATCTGCCGCAAGCAGGTCATAGGCCTTTGAGACGAGGTTAGGCTCATTATTTGAAATTCCCTGCCCGCTTGTGTAGAAAGAGCCTGTTCCCGGAGACGGGACCGCTTCCAGCGCGTCGCATAGCATCACCGGGTAAAAGCAGGAGGAAATATCGTGGAATCCGTCCGGTCTTTTGCGAAGGATGTTAAGCCCTATATTTATTTTCGCGTTGGGAAAGGTCAGCACGGCGTCAGAGAATAGCGGTTAGTTAATACCGGCGGAGACCGGTCACTGGTCCCAGGTCCAGTCATTGCCCAGGATCAGCGCTTCCTTCAGGCCCTGCGCGATCATCAGGTCTCTCGTTTCGGTTGGCGTCAGTCTCGGCGCAGGTAGGGTTTTGGCCGACGCCAGCGCGTACAGGTACATGGAAGCTACGCGTACCGTTTTTTCTATTTCGGCCTTATTGACGAGGTCGAAATGATCGCAATCGGCGTGGTAGCAAGAGAGCGCTTTGGGAGGCAGGGTGCCCGAAAAGCCCAGGACAGGTATCCCGTTTACCATAAAGGGCTGGTGGTCGCTGTGCAGGCCTGCCGCATTGCTGACCCTGTTTTTGTAGCTGGTATCCAGCCTGGCGACGGCCTCACCGATATTCCGGAAAAAGGTTTCCGTTTCGGGACGGCCGTAGGAAATGATCCCGTCGGGATTGTTTGTCATGTCGAGGTTGATCATATAGCCGGTTTGCGAGAGCTCGTTCCGTTTTTTCAGCTCACGTACGTAGTGCCTGGAGCCGAGCAGGCCCTGCTCTTCGCCCATGAACAGGACAAACTCGATGGTCTTTTCCGGTTTGATCCTGAGCTTCCGGAAAGTTCTTGCGATGTCGATCACGGCAAAAGAGCCGATGCCGTTATCGATCGCTCCCGTTGCCAGGTCCCATGAATCGAGGTGGCCTCCTATTACGATCTTTTCCGGCGATCTGCCTTTGAGCGTAGCGATCACATTCCGTGCTTTCGTCCTTTCCGAAAAATTGCTCATTTCGATTTCGGCGATCATCGGGCTCTCCGCTTCGGCCCAGGCCCGCAGTTCTTTTCCGCTGACGCCCGAGATGCACAGAGCGGGGATCGGGATGATCCCGCCTGTCACTGAAGCGGTCCCGGTAAGGAGCACGTTTCCGGGGGCGCCATTTACAAAAATAATGCCCGCAGCTTCGTAGCGGATCGCCAGGGCGGCCTTTTGGGAGCGGTGGATGTTCTGCTTGCCCGGGGCATTTGAAAGCTGGAGGTTGGCGAGCACTACCTTGCCCCTGATCCTGTCGCCGTGTGCTTCAAAATCTTCTGCCAACCCGTTGCCGACGTCTATGATCTCGCCTTTCACCTGTACCGAAACGGGGGAATGAGCCAATGAAACGGCCGGTACTTCCCGGTAATTATCACTGTTGCCGGGAGCTATGCTGAGGATCACCGTATCGCGTGACCACGCTTGCAGCTCGAACGGCTGGTACTTTACATCGCGGAAGCCATATTCTTTAAAGAGGTTGAATGCATATTCTTCGGCATGCGCGCCGTGGTCGGTGCCCGTAAGGCGGTGCCCTACGATATCGATCGCATCGCGCAGCGATTCATAGACCCTGGAATGCTGGGTGATCTCCTTATCGATTTTCCGGAATACCGCTTCATCGGGATGCTCACCCACCATCGCGATCGGCATAGCGGCGAAAAGGAAAAGAGCGTATAGATTTTTTTTCATTATAAGTATGCGGCATTTCAGTATACAAAAGTGCCATGTTCGCTCACTATCGAAACCTGCTTTTTGTGATATGCTTCCACGTGCCCTATGACCCGGGCTTCAATTCCGAAAGACCGGGAAAGCGCAACTGCTTTTTCCGCCGTTTTTTCGGGAAGGTATAGCTCAAGCCTGTGCCCCATATTGAAAACTTTGTACATTTCCTTCCAATCGGTCTTACTTTCATCCTGGATAAGACGGAAGAGGGGAGGGGTAGGTAACAAATTGTTTTTGATTACATGCAGGTTATCTATGAAATGCAGGATCTTAGTCTGCGCTCCGCCGCTGCAGTGTATCATACCGTGGATGTCGCCTTTATGCTCGTCCAGGAAGGCCCGCACAAACGGGGCGTAGGTGCGCGTAGGAGACAGTATCAGCTTCCCGACATTGACGGGAGAGCCGTCGACGAGATCCGTCAGCTGCTTCGACCCCGAATAGATCAGCCCGGGATCGATGCCGGGATCATGACTTTCGGGATATTTGCCGCCCAGGTAGCCGGCAAGGATATCGTGCCGGGCGGAAGTAAGGCCATTGCTGCCCATTCCACCGTTATACTCCTTCTCATAAACGGCTTGTCCGTAGGAAGCCAGCCCCACGATGACGTCGCCGGGCCTTATATTGGCATTATCGATGACGTCCTCTCTTTTCATGCGGGCGACCACCGTGCTGTTGACGGTAATGGTCCTGACGAGGTCGCCGACGTCGGCAGTTTCCCCGCCGGTGCTATATATCTCGATCCCGTAGCCCCGCAGCATGGCCAGCACCTCTTCCGTGCCGTTGATGATCTCCGCGATAACCTCTCCCGGGATTTTATTCTTGTTCCGGTCTATGGTGGAGGAAAGCAGCATGGGGCCGACGGCTCCTACGCAAAGCAGGTCGTCGGTATTCATGACGATCGCATCCTGCGCGATGCCCCGCCATACCGACAGGTCGCCGGTTTCTTTCCAGTACAGGTAGGCAAGAGAGGTTTTGGTCCCGGCGCCGTCAGCATGCATGATCGTACAATACGAGGGATCACCCGTGAGCGTATCAGGCACTATTTTACAAAAGGCTTTGGGAAAGAGCCCCTTGTCCAGTTTTTCAATGGCTTTGTGAACATCTTCCTTCGAGGCGGACACACCTCTTTGCATATAGCGGTCAGTCATTTCGTGCGGATCTTTTTCTGTTTATGCCGTAAAGGTACGAACCAAAAGGATCATAGGAACGATAGCACGGCGTTTTCCTGCGCGCTTCTGAAGGCAAGATCGATCACCCGGGTAGTACGTATGACTTCCTCCGGCTTTACTGCCGGGGCGGCCCCGTTTACAATGCTGTCGTACATATTCTGATAAAACGGGGTGTAATCGCCGTGCTCGCTTTCAATAATGCCGGTGTATGCGTCGCTATAGAGGGTGCCCCACCTGTCGGCAGGTTCGCGGCCCCAGTTTTCTTCCGAAGGCAATACCCCCTGTCTCAGCGTTTCTTCCTGGACGTCCAGGCCTCCTTTTGTAAAGCTCCCTTTGCTGCCGTGTACGAGGTAGCGCGGTAAATTATGATAAATCAAAAGGCTTGATTTAAGCGTGACCAGCTTGTCGCGGTAGCCAAGTAAAATGCTGAAATAGTCGTCTATCGCGCTTCCTTCCCTTACCGTCCTTATTTCCGCAGCTACAGTTTCGGGAGCCCCGAAAAGGACCAGGGCCTGGTCGATGAGATGCGGGCCCAGGTTGTAGACATTGCCTGCTCCGACCCCGCCCTGCTCTTTCCAGGTATTGGTTACCGGGATCGGGCGGTAACGGTCGTACCGGCTTTCGAACTCTATGATATGGCCCAGCCTGCCTTCGCTGATGAGGCGCTGCACGGTCAGGAAATCAGAATCCCACCGGCGGTTCTGGTAGGCCGTGGCAATGAGCCCTTTCTTAGCCGCCAGCGCAAAAATTTCCGAAGCTTCCGCTTCATTATTCGCAAAAGGCTTCTCAATCACGATGTGCTTGCCTTTCTCCAGCGCTGCTATTGCATAGCTGTAGTGCGTGTCGTTTGGCGTGCAGATAAAGACTACGTCGATAGACTCGTCGTCCAACAGGCTGCCGAGGGTACGGTGATTTTCGATGGACGGGTCGAATGCCTGGGCTTCGTTTTTGGTGCGCTCAAAGACGCCTTTCAACCGGAAGCCCGGGATAACCGACAGGAAAGGAGCATGGAAATATCTCCCCGATAAACCGAAACCTATAAGGCCCGCATTGATGGTTTTCAATGACATATTGTGTACTTGTATTGATGATGACCGGATATAAACCGTAAAAATACATCAATTAGGCTTACGGATCTGCTCTTTCGGCACCACCCGTCATTGTCATCGTAAAAGCGATCAGCTATCGGCGATCAGCCCCTGTACATTTATTGAGGCCGATTTCCGATAGCTGATTTCTGATTGCTTATAAGGATTTACGGCCTGACCAGCTTATGCGTTTCCTTCAGGCCGTCGGCGTGCATCACTTCGACAAAGTAAATCCCCGCAGGCCATGCGCGGGTATCTATTTTCCCCGGGTTATCGCCGGAAGTACCGGCAGACATGATCTGTCCGAGGCTGTTCGTGATCCTTGCCCGGTAGTTTTCAGCACGGATGTGTACGAGG
>MEDT01000102.1 GCA_001724175.1 Cytophagaceae bacterium SCN 52-12
CCTGTTCGGATTCCATCCCCAGGATGCCGGAAGCCAGGCGGCGGGCCTTATGTCGGTCGAGGTCTGGGATGAAGGGAAGCCGGTCATGGAAAACTCGAAGCAGCAGTTTACCTCCTTCAGCAAGGTCAATAACAGGGTAAAAGTAGCTATCTGGAGACAGAGGCAGCGGGTCAGGCTCTATGTGAATGAAGCGAAAGTATGGGATCTGCCCAGGGCTTTTATCAATGATGTGGCTTACAATAGCCTGGTTTTCAGTCGTGCAGATGCAAAAGAGGGCAACCAGTTCTTTATTTCCAACCTGAGGCTGGCGGTAGGAGCGCCTGATACGCGGCACAAGCTGATCGATGAAGGCAGGTTTGCCACCACCGGGATTTATTTTAATTCCGGCTCGGCGACAATCAGGCCGGAGTCATATGGTGTGCTGAAGGAAATTGCGACCGTTCTGAAAGAAAACCCCGCTGTCAGGGTCAACGTCATCGGTCATACCGACAATGACGGCGGTGCGGAGCTGAATCTCAGGCTCAGCAGGGATAGGGCAAGATCTGTTAAAGAAACCCTGCAGAAAGAGTTCGGGATCGAAGCCTCCAGGCTGGAGTCTGACGGGAAAGGGGCAGCCGAGCCGGTCGGTGATAATACGACCAGCGAAGGTAAGGCAGCCAACAGGAGGGTTGAATTTATTAAGGTGGGGTAGTGCCCGGTACAAAAAGAAGCGCTCTGGCATTCATATCGTTTTCAATTACTTTCCTGGCAAAAGAGCATAGCGGCAGGATCCTGATGTCGTTTTCACGCGCAAATTCCATCGCAGCCCCTACCAGACCGGTGCCGATGCCCCTGCCTTCGTAAGGCTGGTATACTTCTGTGTGGTCGATGATAATCCGTTTCGACCCGGACCAGGTATAGGTCAGCTCACCTACCTGGATTTCTCCGTCGAGCGCTTTGATTACGCCGTTCTCGCTGTCGTCTTCTCTTATAAAATCCATAACGTTATATTGCGTACCGTTACTCCCAATCCAGCACTTTCGATTCCATCAGCAGGCTGAGTGGGTTATAGGGCTCAGGGAGCCCCTCATCGGTAATTTTAAGATACATAAAATGAAGATGTGTAGTGGAGCGGGGTTGCCAGGCATTGAACCCGGTACGTCCCATTTTTCCGAGCACGTCGCCGGCCCTGATCCACTGCCCGGGGCGGACGTCCACCGTGCTGTTATGCGCATAATAGAGGAGCGCATTGAGGCACGGATTGTATACCCACACGTAGTTTCCGCCGCGCCACTGGCTTTCCGAAGTCCAGTCCTGCCGGATGCCCAGCACGAGCCCGCCCGTAAAGGCCAGCACATCTACCTGCTCGCACATGACGTCATCAATGCCGTCATTGTTCTTGTCCCTGATAAAAAGATCGTGCGCCGGGTGGCTTTTACGTACTCTCGAATCGAAAAAGTCGAAGCCAGACGGGCGATATCCCTTTCCCCGGCCTCCTATCGAGGTTCCCGGGTAATATCCTCTTACAGGAAAGACATATCCGCCGGCCAGGTCTTCGCTGCAATCTTTCCTGAAGGCATCGGTTAATTGTCTGAGGTCCAGGAAAAGCGCTTTAAACGCCGCTGATGCAGAATCCGGGGTGATCGTGCTGTCGCCGATGCTTTGATATAGCGCTTCAAATTTCTGGCAGCTCAGCATGAGCGGATCAGTCTCTGCCGGGGGGACATACAATGGCGCCGAGCTTTTCCAGATTACTGAAAAAAAAAGTGTAAAAAATAAAAAGACGGCCTTTACCGGGAACATAGCTGCTGGCATTAAAGCTGGGTACTGTGCTGTGTGTTGTTTTAACGTATTGGTTGTGACTATGGTATGCGGTTTTACGGCAAAAAAACCTTCCGCCTGCTGATCCGGATTTCAAGTTATCAGAGAATCAGGACATAACCAAGGGGTTTATCGTTTGCGGTGACGAAAGTTTTTTTTCGGTCACGTACAACCGGAAAGTCTTTTTCTTTGCTCTTTAGGTCAACAGGTAAACAAAATCAGGATGCTTACTGAGCAACAGTTGATTGCGGAATGCTTATCGGGAAACAGGATTGCGCAGCGCGAGTTGTATGACCGTTATAAAAAAGCCATGTATACGCTGGCCTACCGGATAACCGGGAATTTTGAAGACGCGGGCGATGCGCTGCAGGAAGGATTCGTAGAGGTTTTCCGGCATTTGGGTCAGTTCAGAAAAGAATCGACGCTTGGGGCCTGGATAAAGGTGATCATTGTGCGGAAGTCTTTACAGCAGAAGAGGATGGAGGTTTTCGAGCCGCTGACGGGCCAGACGAATGAACCCTTCGTAGACTGGATAGCGGACTCGGTAAATGCAGCGCACCTCGAGGAAGCTATCCTTTCGCTGCCCGTTGGCTACAGGACGGTCTTCGTATTGACTGAAGTAGAGGGCTACACGCATCATGAAGTAGCCCAAATATGCGGTATTTCAGAGGGGACATCGAAATCCCAGCTCTTTTATGCAAAGAAAAGATTAAAGACAATCTTAACCTCAAAAGTCTGCGATGGAAATAAATGACGGGGATCTGAAACGGATGCTGCCGGAATACACTCCGCCGGTCCGGATTTGGGAAGCAGTGGCAAAGCGCCTGGACGGTACGGGTATTTATGACCTGCCGGAGCATACTCCCGGGGCTGAAATATGGGATGCGATAGAAGCCAGGCTCGAAAATAGAACGGGGCGATCCAGGTATTTGTCATGGCTCAGCGCCGCGGCGGCGGCGGCTGTTTTCTGCATCGCCGGTTTCCTGAGTTTTTTTGATGAAGAGCGTGCCGCCGTCCGGGTTACGCAGGAAAAGCTGGATGAGCGGCTCCAGATCAGCGTGGTATCGGAAGTAGACAGCCAGTACGACGAGTTTATGGAGATTTGTCTTGCGCAGGCAGAAATATGCCGGAAGCCGGATTTCAGCCGGCTCCGGCAGGAATTTGAAATATTGAAGCAGGCTACCTCCGATCTCAGGGATGCAGCAGGTCCCTTTAACAAGGACCGGGTGCTGGTAGAAGAGCATGCGTCGCTGGAGCTGAGGAAGGCGGAGATACTGAACGAAATGGTGAAATTCATATGAAGCAGCCATCTGCAAGGTGTTTATAATCAGCAATATGTAAATCTTATTTAAATGAAAGTAGCGCAGATATTTGCACGCGGAGGCGCAATGAAATATGCTGTTTTGGGCTTTCTGATCTGCGGACGGATGAGCGGGCAGACCCTGCAGGTTGCGCAGAAGACAATTCACAAAAACATCAGCTCGGCGGGAATAAGCAAACTGGTGATAGGCTCCGAAAAAGCGGATATCGAGGTGCATGCCTGGACAAAAGCGGAAATAAAGGTGACGATCGAGCTTTCTGCCAGCCATTCGGAGAAATCCGTTACGCTGGAAGATCTTGAAAAAGTCATGCTGATAGCGGATAAGGAAAAGAAGATCTTTTATCTGCGGGATTTTGTCCTGCTGAAGGGTAAGGACAAAAAGCCTGAATCGAATCTCAGAGCCAGGTACAAGGTATATGCCCCCGCCGGGATGTCTTTGGATATAGATAATTCATTTGGCGTGGTGACGCTGAAGGACTTTAACGGCGAGATCAGCCTGAAGACAAAGTTCTGCAGGATCAATATGTCACGGTTGTCCGGGAAAACAAACCTCATCACCAGGTTCGGAAACCTTGAAGCCTTTGATTTGTCGGGGAACCTCGATTTGTCGTCCAATCATACCCAGATTATCCTCAGGCAGCTTAGCGGCAAGGTACGCCTGAGCACCGAGTACGGATCATTGCAGCTGGAGCCCGCATCGAAACTGGTCTCGCTCGACCTGCGGTCGAAGAAAACGACTGTAGACCTGGTTTGTCCGGAGTGGAAAAAATACAGCTATGCTATCAAAGGCGCCTATTCGAAATTCAGTTTGCCGGCAGGATTCAAAACGCTTTCGGAAGCTGACGGCAACCAGGAGCTGAGCTATCATTCGGTGCGGGAAGAAGCGCTGCTGAAGATAGAAACGGAATTCGCTCACCTGAGCGTCCGGCAATGATCTAACCAAATTGATGATGGGAAAATCTGCTTTATTTCTTTTAGCAATTATGTGGCTTGCAGGAAACACCTGCGGGCAGGACAGCCTCGGGGTGATGACAACGCACCAGGAAATGAAGGAAGTCCGGAAACAGCGGTTTATCGATCGGTATGAAAACGTATTTATGACCAAAGAACCCACCCGCCATATGGTGAAAATCGGTATCATGCCGTATAACGGCTGGAACGGTGGATATCAATTCCTGAATTATACAGGGAACATGAACGTCAGCGCGGGGTACGAGTATAAGGTTACTCCCGTGTTTTCTGTCGGGGCCGGAGGTTTTTTTGCAGGAGGTATTGGATCGTCGGCAGGTGAAAAAGGAGTTCGTTTCAATGGAACGGCGGGTTTTTCCGTACAGTCGCGATGGTATTACGAAATGGAAAAACGCATGGAAAGCGGGTATGCAGCCAGCAACTTTTCAGGCAATTACTTCGGGATTACCTATGACCATTATTTAATCTGGAGCGGAAGGGGAATGCGAGCCGGATTTTCGAGGGCAGGAGCCGAATGGGGCATGCAGCGCAGATTTTTTAATAATGGATTTGTCGACCTTGGCGCCGGACTTTATTACCATTTCGACGGAGGGGGGATAAGGAGCAATAGCACGCCTGAAACAGGAGAAACGCTGGCGATAGACTATTACAAATGGGGCATTTCCTCAAAGGCCACCATCGGGTTTGCCTTCGGAGACTGGAAAAAGAAGACGGATCTGCCTTTTTGCGAGGTGCTCCGCTGCCAGGAAGTAGTGCGCTCTCAATTCACGATTTTGTGGCCGCACCTGGTGCTCGGCTTACGTTATCAAAGCGCAGCGGAGGGAATAGGCTTTGAGCAAAAATTATTTGGATCGCTCTCGGCAAAGGCCCAGGTCGATGGTTTTATATTCAACCAGTCCGGCTATGCCGGCGATATGAAGGAACATCTTTTTTCTGCGGAACTGCTTTCTGCTATTCAGCTGAGGTATTACATATCTCAAAGAAAATCAAGAAAAACAGGGAAAGGAGGCTATGATCTGAATGGTTTTTATATCGGCCCTCTTGGAGAGTATTCGCTTTCCCGGACTTCTAACTCTTACAGGGGAGTATATACCGCCGGAACCAGGGATTCGCTGCGGGGGGGGATTGTGACGGGTTATCAGAGGACACTGTTCAAAAATGCCTACGTCGATGTCGACTGGCGTATGGCCTGGCAGCTGGGGATGAGCAGCAGCTATCACTCCTTAAGCAGGATCGGTTTCGGATTGAGGTTTTAGCATGCTGACCGGATCCGGGTAGCAGGTCAAGCGAAAAAACCCGGCCTGCAGGCCGGGTTTTCTTTAAAAAGTTAATTCAGGCGTTATACCCTATACCGATTTGGTTTTCCCGGGAACCGCAACCGGGTAATCTCCGTTGCTGTCGGGGAATACCTTGGGCGTTGCATCCCAGGCAAGCTTATCAGGGAACAGGTTGATGTTGGAATTAAGCGCTTCTTCAAATTTTACAACTTTACCGGAGTAGGTAGCCATACGGCCCATAATGCCTACCAGTGTGCTTTTTGCACCGTTTTCGCCGTCGTTGAACTTATGCTGTCCTTTGGCTATGGCTTCAAAAAGAGCATCGTGCTCCAGCTGGTAAGGGTTGCCGTCGTTTTTACCGTCGTGCTTATAAATAACGCTGCCATTATATCCCTTCAGTACTGTATTATTGTTGGAGAAGCTGTCGATGCGGCCTTTGGTACCCACAAATGCTTCGTCGACCCGGTTCCAGCAGCCTTCAAACTGGCGGCACTGGCTTGAGATCACCGTTCCGTCTGCATAGACCATATCAAGCAGGTGATGGTCGTATATCTCCCCGTACCTTTTGCCGGTACGTACCTCGCGGCCGCCTGTTCCCTGTATTTCGACAGGATAGGCGCCTTTCACCCAGTTGGCTACGTCAATGTTATGAACGTGCTGCTCGACGATGTGGTCGCCGCAGAGCCAGTTGAAGTAGTACCAGTTCCGCATCTGGTATTCCATTTCGGTCTGGCCGGGCTGCCTATCGCGAACCCAGGGGCTGCCTCCGATCCAATAAACCTGTCCGCCTACGATATCGCCTATCGCGCCGTCATGAATTCTCCGGATAGCTTCGAGATAGTTGGGCTGGTAATGTCTTTGCAGACCTACCACCACGTTCAGCTTTTTCTTTTTAGCCTCTTCGGCTGCGGCCAGCACCTGCCTGATGCCCGGCGCGTCCGTTCCAAGCGGCTTTTCAGCGAAAATATGCTTATTCTGCTTAACAGCTTCAACAAAATGCTGCGGACGGAAGCCGGGAGATGCGGCAAGTATAACCACATCTGCCAGCGGAATTGCCTTGAGATAGGCATCGAAACCCACGAATCTTCTTGATTCGGGAACATCAATTTTTGCAGAAGCGGCTACTTCCTCGCCCTTGGCATTTTTGTATTTTTTTGTCGTAAGGCTTTTATAGCTTTGGTCGAGCCGATCCTGGAAAGCATCGGCCATAGCGACCAGCTTCACGTTTTGCACAGTGCTGAGCGCCTGGGCAGCGGCCCCGGTACCGCGGCCACCGCAGCCGATCAGGGCAATTTTAATTGTATCGTCCACTGAGCTGTTGTAACCATAGCCTGCCAAAGGGCTCAGGGCTATACCACCGGCTATTAAACCGCTGGTTTTCAGGAAATCCCGGCGAGAACTCTCCATAGATAAATGCTTTTGGGTTGAATTATATAAACGAATGACAGCAATAAGCTTGAATCTTCTTCCTAATGAGAAGGAGCGTATAAAAATAATTTACTCAATATGAGCATAAATATCAATAGTCCTCAATCAAAGGAGGACTGTAATATGCGTTTATTTCCTCTTCAGAAGGGGTTTTCAACGGACGGATAATCCTGAAGCCGATGAAGGAGGCATTGGTGAGCCACCATTCGCTTTTAGGCAGCTGCGGGTCCAGGATTTTCCATTCGGCAATAGATTGGGTCCTGGCTGCCGAACGGAGATTTTCGGCTTCGTCCACCCATGAACCGCCGCGTACGGAGTTGGGATACAGCTCGGTTACAGGCGCGTAGGCTTCCTTTACCTCGCCTTTGGCCTTTTTGGCATAGTAATCGGCATGGTACTGATCCAGTGTCCATTCCATTACGTTGCCGTGCATGTCATGCAAGCCCCACGGGTTCGGTTTTTTAGTCCCGATCTTTTTATAAGATCCTTCGCTGTTGTCGGTATACCATGCGTAATCTTTCAGAAGCTTCGGATCGTTGCCGAAAGAGTAGGCTGTAGTGGTGCCTGCACGGGCCGCATATTCCCACTCCGCTTCTGTGGGAAGCCTGTAGAATACGCCGGTTTTTTCATAAAGCCACTTGCAGAACAGGATGGCGGCGTATTGCGTCACGTTGATGGCCGGGTAGCCTGTGCGCCCCATACCGAACGACATATCCACATAAGGCGGGCTCGGCCGGGTACTTCCGTCGGTTTTGGCAATGCTGTTGCCTTCATCCGGGAAACGCTGGGCAAACTCAACCTCCATCGTCTTGAAAGAATACAGGTCGTAGATATCCCAAGTGATTTCGTATTTGCCCATCCAGAAAGGTTCTATTTTTACTTTATGCTGCGGTCCTTCGTCGTCTCTGCGCCCCTTTTCATTTTTCGGGCTACCCATCAGGAACTCACCTCCGGGTATGGTAACCATGTCGTAAGACTGGTCGCTGCCGGGAATTTTCTGGGTGTAATTTTTGAAATCTGATTGGGAAAAGGCACTTAAAGCAACGAGGCTGAAAGAGAAGATAAAGGCTGTTATTTTCAACATTTGATAACTGCTTTTAAGTAAGTTAGAATAATTAGCCACAAATTTGGGGAATTTTACGGTTTCGTTATTAGTGTCCGGCAAATATTTGTCGGTAAGGCAAGGACCCGGTCCTGTAAATAAAATCGGGGTCCGGGCAGCCTTGAGACAAGGGAATTTACGTCGGGTTTAAATTTTCGCAGGAAATTGACCGTAATTTAGCGGGGCTTTTGTGTTGAAATAGCTATCGGAGGTCGGATAGCAAAGGGCTGATAGCTGACTGCTGAAAGCTGATAACTTAAAAAAATAGAATGAATTTATTGTCTGCGGAAAATCTCTCGCATTCCTTCGGAGATAAGTGGTTGTTTAAGGAAATATCAATAGGGCTTAACCTGGGCGATAAGGTAGCGCTTATCGGTACCAACGGAACCGGGAAAACCACGCTGCTGTCTTTCCTGGCAGGCAGGGAGCAGCCCGACAGCGGGGTGGTCAGCGTGAGAAAAGGCACCAGGATCGGTTACCTCGAGCAAAGCCCGGCGTTCGACGGCGGGCTGTCGGTGATGGATGTCGTCTTTGCCGACGATAATGTCATCGCCCGGATTGTAAAGGAATATGAAAAAGCGCTGACAGGAAATGATGAATCGCTGTTAACCTCGACGCTGGACGCCATGCACAGGCATAAAGCCTGGGATTTTGAATCGAAAGCGAAGGAAGTGCTGGGGAGGCTCGGGATCCATGATGTGCAGACACTTTTCGGGCAGCTTTCGGGCGGACAGAAAAAACGCGTTGCCCTGGCCAAAATACTGCTGGAAGAGCCGGATCTGCTCATCCTGGACGAGCCTACCAACCACCTGGATCTCTCTACGATAGAATGGCTGGAGGGGTATCTCAATACGGCAAACACCACTTTTATTACAGTGACGCACGACCGCTATTTTCTCGATAAGGTCTGCAATCTGACGGTTGAGCTGGAAGGCGGAAATCTTTACACCTATAAAGGGAACTACGCTTATTTCCTCGAGAAAAAAGCCGAACGGGAAAATATCGAGAGCGCGGAGATCGATAAGGCCCGCAACCTGATGAGGAAAGAGCTGGAATGGATCCGCCGCCAGCCTAAAGCGCGCGGCACCAAGGCAAAATACCGCGTGGACGCTTTCGAGGATCTCAAGGATAAGGCAGGCCAGCGGAAATACGACGACAAGATCGACCTGAATGTCAGGTCGAGCCGCCTCGGCTCAAAGATCATCGAGCTACAGAGCGTAGGAAAGCGCTATGGTGAAAAGGAACTGATCCACAATTTCCTTTATACATTCAGAAAAGGCGACCGGATCGGGATCGTCGGACAGAACGGCACAGGCAAAACGACATTGCTGCAGATGATCACCGGCAACCTCAGGCCCGACAACGGGCAGGTTGTACGGGGAGACACCGTGAAGTTCGGCTATTATACCCAATCGGAGCTGGAGTATAAAGAAGGACAGCGGGTTTCGGACATGGTCAGGGAGCAGGCGGAGGTAGTGCGGCTGGGTACCGGTCAGACGGTGACCGTTTCGCAATACCTCCAGGCTTTTCTATTCCCGCCCGGTAAGCAGCACGACTACGTAGAAAAGCTTAGCGGTGGTGAAAAGAGGAGACTCCAACTGCTGCTTATGCTGATGAGCGAGCCTAATTTCCTGATACTCGACGAACCGACCAACGACCTCGATATAACAAGCCTCAACGTGCTGGAGGAATTCCTGCTCAATTTCCCGGGCTGCCTGCTGATTGTTTCCCACGACCGTTATTTTCTCGATCGCCTTGTGGACCATCTCTTTGTGTTTGAAGGCGACGGCAGAATAAAGGATTTCCCGGGTAATTATACGGATTACAGGAACTGGCTTGAAGAAAGCGCGAATGCGACCGGGGAGCTTAAGACGTCCAGGCAGGCGCCGGCTGCCAGGAAGCAGGAGCCTGCTGAAGAGCCGAAGCGAAAGGCTTCGTTCAAGGAGAAAAAGGAATTTGAGACGCTTGAACAGGAAATAGCAGACCTGGAAGGCAGGAAATCGGAGTTGCTGTCCTTTATGGAAAAGGGCGGCGACCATGTGCAGCTGCTGGAGTGGTCGCAGCAACTGGAGGAAGTTTCGGAGCTTATCTCGGCTAAGGAGCTGAGATGGTTGGAACTTTCGGAAATTATGTAATTTTGGGCTGCCCGCAGGTTGCGCTTATTTTAGTATCAGATAAATCCATGAATTCAATAGCCGAGTTTTTCCAGTTTTTGCTCAATTCGGAGGAAATTATTGTAACTGGAGGCTTGATCGTGATTACGCTGATCGTTTTTGCCGAGAACGGTCTTTTCTTCGCTTTTTTTCTGCCCGGCGATTACCTGGTGTTCCTGGCGGGCGTTTTTTGCGCCACCAAAATACTGAACGTTCCTGTTGCGGTGCTTCTTGCCTGTCTTTTCGGCGCGGCCGTCATGGGGTCGCTGGCAGGTTATTTATTCGGGAGGTATTTCGGCGACTGGCTTCAGAACCGGCCCGATTCGCTTTTTTTCAAGAAAAAATATCTTTTAAGAACGCGCAAGTATTTCGATAAATACGGTAGCAGGACGCTGGTGATCAGCCGTTTTTTGCCTATCGTCCGTACTTTTGCCCCTATTCTGGCCGGTATCACCAAAATGTCCTGGGGGAATTATTTTCTTTTTAACGTGATCGGAGCTTTCTGCTGGATCGGCAGCCTGACCGGGGGAGGATACCTGTTCGGGGAAAAGTTCCCGGGTATTATCGACTATGTCGAATACATCATTGCGTTCTTTTTACTGATCACTACCGTCACCGTGATACGGGGATACTTTAAAGCAAAGGAGGACCTGGCCGATAGCGAATGATCAAGGGTGACCTGAAATTTATACGAAATGAAACTGAGTGTTGTCATACCGGCTTACAATGAAGAAGAATCGATAGCCCATACGCTGAGGTCGCTGCATTCGACCCTGAAAAAGTATGGCATCGAGCACGAGATATGCGTGACCAACGATAACTCGAAGGACGGAACGCTGAAAGTCCTCGACGAGCTGTCGCTGGAAATCCCGGAGCTGGTTTACTATACCAACCCGGGCCCTAACGGATTCGGGTATGCCGTCAGGTACGGGCTGGAGAGATTTACGGGAGATTGCGTAGCGGTATTTATGGCTGACATGTCGGACGACCCGGAAGACCTGGTAAAGTTCTATAACAAGATGTGTGAAGGAGATTACGATTGCGTTTTCGGGTCCCGCTGGGAGGCAGGCGGAAGGGTGATCGACTATCCGAAGGTCAAGAAGATCGTTAACCGTATCGCCAATTTCATAGTGAAGATCGTGATGGGCATCAGGTACAACGATACCACCAACGCTTTCAAGCTGTATAAGCGGGAAACCATCGAAGGAATAAAGCCGTTTCTATCTCCTCATTTTAATCTTACTATCGAGCTGCCGCTGAAAGCCATGGTAAGGGGGTACAACTATGCGGTGGTGCCGAATAGCTGGACGAACCGGAAATACGGAGAATCAAAGTTGAAAATAAAGGAAATGGGAAGCCGTTATTTCTTCATTTTAATGTACTGCCTGATCGAAAAATACTTCTCAAGGGGCGATTTTATGAAAAAAGGAACCAGCGCAGCGCCGGTCAGCCGTTAAGGTGCAATCCAATCCCGGAGCTCTGCCTGAACTCTAAAAACGTAGAAAGATATGGAAAAGCTTGAAGTAGTACTGGAAAACGGGCGAGGGGAGGTGCAGCTGTTTCTGGACGAGCAGAAAGCAGGGAAGATGGATATAGCTGTAGCAGGCGATAAGCTCACGGTGTATCATACTGAGGTAGATCCTCAGTTTGAAGGAAAAGGTTTCGGGCGGTTGCTTCTGCAGCGGATGGTTGCTTACGCCAGGGAAAACGGCTTACAGGTAATACCCCTGTGCTCGTACGTCCTTGCGCAATTCAAACGCCGCCCGGATGAATATCAGGATATCTGGTCGCCAAACGCCTGATCTATGACAAGGTTGATTAGCGGGATCCATCACGTTACGGCTGTATCGGGTGATGCACAGGAGAATTTCGACTTCTACACCGGAGCGCTGGGGCTACGTATGGTCAAGAAGACTGTGAATTTTGAGGATCCCGGGGTTTATCATTTGTATTTCGGCGATACGGAAGGGAACCCGAGCACGATCCTGACCACGTTTCCTTATGGCAGGAACCTGGCAAAAGGGCGGCATGGCAAAGGAATGGTCAACACGACGGCCTTCTCCTTAGAAATGGGCGGCCTGGATTACTGGCTGCAGCGCCTCGACCGGTTCGATATTGCCTATAAGCATCCGCAGGAACGCTTCAAAGATGAAGTTTTCGTTTACCTGGAAGACCCCGACGGCCTGGGCTTAGAGCTTGTATTCAGTGAAGGTGATCTGAGAAAAGGGTATACGGATGGCAGCATCCCGTTTGAGTGGGCGATTAAAGGATTTCATCATGTGGAGATTTGGCTGGAAGGTATCGAGCGTACGGCTGCGCTGCTCACCATGCAGATGAATCACCAGGTGATCAGGGAGGGTTCCGGGCGGATCAGGCTGGGAGCTGAAGACCGGCCTGGAAAATACGTAGACCTGCTGGCTATGCCCGATGTATTGCGCGGGCTGGGCGGGCGCGGCACTGTTCATCATCTCGCTTTTGAAACGCCTGACAGGGAAAGCCAGATCCGAATGAAAAATAACCTGGAAGACTATGGATTGCAGGTTACGGATGTAAAGGATAGGAAATATTTTTCTTCGGTGTATTTCCGGGAGCCGGGTGGCGTCCTCTTTGAGGTGGCTACCTCCGCGCCGGGATTTTCGGTCGATGAGCCTGTCGGCTCTCTGGGGCAGTCGCTGATGCTTCCGGGGCAGTTCGAAGCGGACAGGGAACGCATTTCCAGGTTGCTCCCGGAAATAGATTATCATTCCGGAGGGAAGCAGCTATGAGCCACCCGCTTGATATAAAGCAGGCGGGCGCTCCCCCGGAAAGGGCGGAGAAGGCGTTGATTATGCTGCATGGACGAGGTGGTTCCGCCGCGGATATTCTCACGTTGTCTCAATTCCTGGCGGTAGAAGATTTTACCCTCCTGGCTCCGCAGGCGACGAATAATACCTGGTACCCATTGTCTTTTCTGGCCCCTGTTGAAGATAATGAGCCGTGGCTGTCGTCTGCGCTGGATATTGTGCAGAAAACGGTCGACCATGCGATGGAAGCAGGCATCCGCCGGGAGAATGTTTACTTTTTCGGGTTTTCGCAGGGAGCCTGCCTGGCTTTGGAGTTCCTGGCCAGGAGAGCCGGCCGCTTCGGCGGGGCTGTGGCTTTAATCGGCGGGGTAATCGGCAAGACGATTGACCGGAGCAACTATAAAGGCGATTTTTTGCAAATGCCTTTGCTCTTGTCGACCAGTAACCCCGACTTTCATGTCCCGGTGCAACGCGTATATGCCACCGGCAATATCTTCAGGGACATGCATGCAGAGGTAACGGAGAAAGTGTATGACGATATGGGACACCATATCAACCCCGAACAGATGGAACTGGCCAACCGGGTGATATTTAACTTAGTGAAATGATCAGCTATCTTTTTCTAACCCGCTATTTATGACAAGCTCCTCTTCAGAATTCAGACAGGAAAATACTATAGGCGCAGGCGCCATTGGTCACCCCAGACAGCTCTACCTGCTCTTCTTCACTGAAATGTGGGAACGTTTCTCATTCTATGGTATGAAAGCGCTTCTCCTGGCCTACATGGTGATGGAGCTGGGGTTTGCCGAAGAGAAAGGATATGCTATACTGGGAGCTTATGCGGCCCTGGTATATACCATGCCGGTTTTCGGGGGAATGCTGGCCGACAGGCTGCTTGGCGGTCAGAAAGCGGTTTTATTCGGGGGGATCCTGATGAGCGCCGGGCACATCGTGCTCGCGTTGCCGGTGGGATGGAGCTTTTATACAGGCCTGGCGCTGATCATCTGCGGAAACGGTTTTTTTAAGCCTAATATTTCGACAATGGTAGGAGGGTTGTACGAGGACAATGATCCGAGGAAGGACAGCGCCTTTTCGATTTTCTATATGGGTATTAACGTTGGCGCCGCGCTCGGCGGGGCCGCCTGCGGGTGGGTGGCCCACGCGTGGAGCTGGCATGCCGGTTTCGGCCTGGCCGGGGTGTTTATGATCCTGGGAACCGTCGTTTTCAATGCGGGCAGGAAAAGCCTGGGCACGGTAGGATTACCGCCTTCCCCGGGCAGACTGAAGGAAAAATGGGGCGGCCTTATTCGGAATGACCTGGCAGTTTACATGCTGACGTTAATGACCATCCCGGTGATCATTGCCCTTTTCAACAGGCACCAGGTGATGGACGTCGTCATGCTGGTCCTCGGAGTGGCTTCGTTGTTCTATCTTTTCTACGAAGCATTCAGAATGGAGGCGGAAGGGCGGAATAAGCTGCTGGCAGCTACATTCCTGATCTCTTTTTCTGTTTTATTCTGGGCATTCTATGAGCAGAATGCAGGATCGCTTAACCTTTTTGCGATAAGAAATGTCGATATGATGGTAGGCGGAACAGAGCTGCCGGCGCTGTCTGTCAATAATTTTATCCCTCCTGCCTGGGTCATCGTGCTCAGCAGCGTCTTTGCGTGGCTGTGGCTATGGCTAAGCCGCAGGGGGTGGGAACCGGGAACCCCGGTGAAATTCGCATTATCGTTCGTATTCGTGGGAATCGGCTTCCTGACCTTCTTCCTCGGTACGGAGATGGCGGCTGCCGGCAAGATCCCGCTGCCGGTATTTGTCGCCGGCTACTTTTTTATTATCTGCGGTGAGCTGTGCATATCTCCCATCGGGCTCTCTATGGTCACAAAATTATCGCCTCGCCACATGGTAGGGCTTATTATGGGGATCTGGTTTCTGGCTTCCGCGCTGGGAGAATTCGTTTCTGCAAAAATCGGGGCATTGATGGCTGTGCCTGCCGAAGTCGTGAACGACGCCGAAGCCTCTCTTCCTTATTATGCGGGAATACTCCAGCAGATAGGTTACATTTCGATCGGGATAGGAGCAGGCCTCTTCCTGTTTACACCTCTTCTCAGGCGATGGATGGGAAATATCCGCTGATTTAATGCTTAAAAAGATGATGCTGAAAGGGAGTCTTATATTGGTGTTTCTTGGATTTATGTTCCGGGTCAGCGCCCAGTCGGAAGAAGAAAAGGTCATGGGCGCGATCGTACATCTTTTCGACGGGATGAGGCAGGCCGATACCTCGGCGGTCAGGGCCTTGTTCCTGCCGGGTGCGATCATGCAGACCGTATCGGGGAAGGAAGGGTTCGGCGAAACGCGGAACGAAAGCATCGACGCCCTGATCAAAGCGATCGGAAAGGAAATTCCCGGCGCCCTGGACGAGAGGATTATGTTTGATATGGTGAAAGTCGACGGGCATCTGGCCTCCGTTTGGACTCCCTACCTGTTTAATTATAACGGGAGCCTGAGCCACTGCGGAGTCAATTCTTTCCAGCTGGTGAATACGCGAAAAGGCTGGAAAATCAACTACCTGATCGATACCAGGCGGACCGGCGAATGCGGTCCGTCTCATTTGTTTAAGTGAGGTATCAGGTGTAAGCTGTTAGCACGGCCTCCTACCTGATACCTTACACCTGATACCTACAGATCGAAGAGCAGTCTTGCGGGATCTTCCAGGATCTGCTTGATCCTTACCAGGAAGCTTACCGAATCTTTCCCGTCGATGATACGGTGGTCGTAAGACAGCGCCACATACATGACAGGCCGGATCACAATTTCACCGTTTACGACGACCGGTCGCTCGACGATGTTGTGCATGCCGAGAATGGCCGATTGCGGCGCGTTGATGATAGGAGTGGAGAGCATCGAGCCGAATACCCCGCCATTGGTGATCGTAAAGGTCCCTCCCGTCATCTCGTCTATGCCCAGCTTCCCGTCACGGGCTCTTGTGGCAAGCCGGATAATTTCTTTTTCAATTTCGGCAAACGATAACTTTTCGGCGCTCCTGATCACCGGGACAACCAGGCCGCGGGGCGTGGATACCGCTATGGATACGTCGCAGAAGTCGTTGTAAAGAATATCGTCGCCGTCAATATAGGCGTTTACTGCGGGGAAATCACGCAGCGCTACGGTAGCCGCCTTTGTAAAAAACGACATAAACCCGAGACCCACTTCATATTTCTCCTTGAACTTATCCTTGAACTTGTTCCTGAGATCCATGATCGGTTTCATATCCACTTCATTGAAAGTGGTAAGCATCGCCGTTTCGTTCTTCACGCTGACAAGCCGCCTGGCGATGGTCCTTCTGAGCGCCGACATTTTTTCGCGGCGCTGGCCCCTGGCGTCGGCCTGAGCCGCCGGCTGCGCGGCTGTTGGTGTGGCAGCGGCCGGTTGCGCAGCAGCAGCCGGGGCGGTTGTTTTAGATGCATTCAAGGCGTCGTCCCTTGTGATTTTTCCTCCTGCGCCTGTGCCTTTTACTTCCGAAGGACTGATTCCCTTTTCTGCCAGTATATTGGCAGCCAGCGGAGTGACGCCGCCCGCTGCGTGAGATTCAGGTGCAGATTTTACCGTTGCAGCCGATGAATCCGCCGCTTTTTGTATGCTTGTCTGGGCAGGAGCAGCCCCCGCTTCGATCCGGGCAATTACTTCTCCTATCGCAAGGGTATCACCCTGTGCTGCGGCGTGTCTCAGGATACCGCTTGCTTCTGCAGGCAGCTCGAAAGTAGCCTTATCGGACTCGAGCTCGCAGATGATCTCGTCGAGCTGTACTGTATCCCCGTCTTTTTTCGTCCAGCTGGCTATCGTTACTTCACTGATAGACTCGCCTACTACGGGTACTTTCATTTCCACTACATTTGCACTACCCTGTGCAGGGGCGGGAGCCGGCGCCGGTGTGCTTTCGGCGGCGGCCGGCGCTTCTTTCTTCTCGGGCTCTCCGGCGCTTTCCGCCTTTGCAGCCGAGCCTGTTTCGATCGTGGCGATTACGTCACCGATCGCAATGGTGTCGCCTTCCTGTGCCTTTATATGCAGGATCCCTTCCGATTCGGCTGCCAGCTCAAAAGTCGCTTTGTCAGAATCCAACCCACAAATTACCTCATCCAACTTAACAAAATCTCCTTCTTTTTTAAACCAGCTACCGATGGTTACTTCTGTTATGGACTCGCCTACCGGCGGCACTTTAATTTCTATTTCAGCCATAATTCGAGTGTAGACCGATCGTAAGTATGATCGGATAAATAAAGGTTATATTGAATGATTGTGAGTTTTCCTATTCGAATGCCTCATTGATAATCGCGGTCTGTTCTTCGTTATGTATCTTGAAAAAGCCGGTCGACGGCGACGCGCTTGTCTTGCGGGCAATAACGGTAAATGACCGGGCCGCTTCATAAGACCTCAGCAGGTACGTCCAGGCGCCCATGTTGTTAGGCTCCTCCTGTACCCAGCAGATTTTAGCTTTTTTGTTGTACTGCGCCAGCAAAGCTTCCACCTGCTTCTGAGGGAAGGGATGCAGCTGCTCTACGCGGATAATCGCTACGTCGTCGCGCTTGTCGTCCTGCTGCTTCTGGTAGAGCTCATAATAGAGCTTCCCGGTGACCAGCAATATTTTTTTGACCTTTTTGGGATCGGCGTAGGTATCCGGGATGGTTTCAAGGAAACGTCCGTCGGTAAGATCGCTCAGCGGGGACATGCACAACGGGTGACGCAGCAACGATTTCGGCGACATGACGATCAGCGGTTTGCGGAAAGGAGCAACCAGCTGACGTCTCAGCGCGTGGAAAAAGTTGGCCGGCGTCGTAATATTGGTAACGTACATGTTATTGCCGGCGGCGAGCTGAAGGTACCTTTCGGGGCGTGCATTGGAGTGTTCCGGCCCCTGGCCTTCATAGCCGTGCGGCAGCAGCATGACCAGGCCTGTCCACCTGTTCCATTTCGTTTCGGAAGTGGAGATGAACTGGTCGATCATGACCTGGGCGCCGTTGGCAAAATCACCGAACTGGGCCTCCCAGATGACGAGCGCGTTGGGGTTAGCCATCGAATAGCCGAACTCGAAGCCGAGCACCCCGTATTCCGAAAGCAGGGAGTTATAGATCATGAACTCACCCTGCTTCTCCTGGATGTGGTTAAGATTGTTATACGAAGCGTTGTTTTCCGAATCTTTCAGCACCGCATGCCGGTGAGAAAAGGTGCCGCGCTCCACGTCCTGGCCGGTAAGCCTGACGAGATTGCCTTCTGCAAGTATAGAGCCGTAAGCCAGTAGTTCGGCTGTAGCCCAGTTGACGACTTTCTTTTCGAAAATCATTTCTTTCCTGTCGCTCAGCAGCTTGGCCGTCTGCTTGATGACTGAGAAACCCTGGGGGAGCGTCGTAAGCGCTTTGCCGATAGCCGAAATCACGGTTTTCGGAACGCCTGTCCGGACCGACTGGTCAAAATCGGCCGGGACGGGCTTACGCAGGTTCTTCCATTCCTGGTCGAGCTTGGGTACAACGTAAGGCACCTCTTTCTGCTTGACTTTGTCCAGCCGGGCCTGAAGCAGCGCCTTGAATTCACTGTCCATTTTCAGCGCTACGTCGCGCGAAATATCGCCCCTCTGCTCCAGGTAATTTTTATATACCTCGCGGGGATTGGCGTGCTTGTCGATGAGCTTGTAAAGTACCGGCTGGGTAAATTTCGGCTCGTCGGATTCGTTATGGCCATGCTTTCTGTAGCATACCATGTCGATGAAGATATCCTTGTTGAAGCGCTGGCGGTACTCGACGGCCAGCTGCATACAATAGACCACCGCCTCGGGGTCATCGCCGTTGACATGGAGCACGGGCGCGTCTATGATCTTGGCAATATCGGTGCAGTAGACGCTTGACCTGGCATCGGTAAAGTCCGTCGTAAAGCCAACCTGGTTATTGATCACAAAGTGAATGGTGCCGCCGGTGAAATAACCTTTCAGGTTAGACATCTGGGTTACCTCGTATACGATACCCTGGCCTGCGAGCGCGGCATCGCCGTGAATCAGCACCGGCATCACCTTGTCATAGTCGCTGGCATACATGCTGTCGGCCCGGGCCCGGACCACGCCTTCCACCACGGGATTGACGGCCTCGAGGTGGGACGGGTTGGGAGCAAGCCTGAGGTGAAGCGTATTGCCGTTCCTGGCTGTGATGGTGCTCGCATACCCCATATGGTATTTAACGTCACCGTCGCCCCATACCTGGTCGGGCATGTTGCCTTCAAATTCGTTGAAAATCTGGTCGTAGGTTTTCTGCATGATGTTGGCCAGCACGTTCAGGCGGCCGCGGTGCGCCATACCGATCATCACTTCGGCGACTCCCAGATCGCTCGCCTTATTGATAAGGGCATCGAGCGCGGGAATCGTTGTTTCACCGCCTTCCAGTGAGAATCTTTTCTGCCCCAGGAATTTGGTATGCAGAAAATTTTCAAAAACTACGGCTTCGTTGAGCTTGGAAAGAATATGCTTCTTTTCCTCGATGGTATAGGACCTGTTGAGGTTATCCTGCTCTATTTTTTGCCGCAGCCATTTTTTTTCCTCGCGGTTGCGTATGTAGTAGTAATCGAAGCCGATCGTATTGGTATAAACCCTGTCCAGCCCTGCGACAATGTCTCTCAGCGTGGCGGCCTTGCCGAACAGCTCGATGCCTG
>MEDT01000103.1 GCA_001724175.1 Cytophagaceae bacterium SCN 52-12
CTGGCGGGGACCTGGCTTTGTCTGCCCCTCCGCCGGGAGAAAAGGGATGGAAGATTTCGGTATCGTCAGGCACGGCGAATGAATCCGACGAAATAATTGTCGTATCCGATTGCGGGGTAGCCACTTCGGGAGTGACCTATCGCTACGTTGAGCACAAAGGGAAGAAATATGCACATATCGTAGATCCCCGGACGGGAGTAGGGCTGACCAGGGAGGTACGATCGACAATTATCGCTCCGACAGGCACGCGGGCCGATGCTTTGGCAACGGCGGTGAGCGTGCTGGTGATAAAAAAAAGCAGGCGGATCATGAAAAAGAAATTCCCGGAGGTCAGGGCATGGCTCCTGGAAAAAGCGATTGACACCGGGAAAACCAGGAGCTGGAGCACCCTGGAGACAGAAAAGCTCCGCTGACTGTTAAGGAGCCGGCTGCGGCCGGCCATCATCCGTTTTCCTGCCGCAGCACGTCGAGCGGCGACCGGGCAACTACATCCCTGCTGTTGATTAGCCCGATCACGACTGTGAGAAGGGTTATCCCCAGGAGAGCCCCCAGCACGGGGAGCCAGCTGACTGTGAATTCGGAATTGAAGCTGAACCGCGCAAGTGACCACGCTGCTAAAAGAGCCAGCAGAATACCGGTTACGGAAGAAAGCAGCCCGAGATAAAAATATTCGAGCCCGGTTATCCATAAGATCTGGCTTCGGCTCGCACCTAGCGTCCGGAGAAGCACGCTTTCCCTGATGCGTTGGTATTTGCTGACCACTACCGCGCCGAGCAGTACGATGAGGCCGCTCAATACGCTCAAAAGCGCCATGAAGCGGATGACAAACCCGACTTTCGAGGCAACTTTGTCAAGGGTCTGGAGAATGAGATTGAGATCGACGATGCTGATATTGGGATAGCGGCTTACGAGCTCCTGCTGAAATTTTGCCGACTTTTCAAGCGTCGAGAGATAGGTGGTCAATACATGGAACTTGGGTGCCTTTTCCAATATCCCGTTTGGAAAAACCAGGATGAAATTGGTTTGTATACCCCGCCAGTCGACTTCTCTGAAGCTGGCGATAGTAGTTTCGACCGGCACTCCCTGGACATTAAAGGTCAGCGTATCGCCCAGCTTTAGCCGGTTCCGCTCTGCAAATCCTTTTTCGAGGGATACCGGGACCAGCCCGTCGGCCCGGTTATAGACGCCGATCCATTTCCCCGAAGTTATTTTTTCCGAATCGGAAACGGAATCACGATAGGTAACGCGGTATTCCCTGCTGAAAAGCCCGGATCGCATTTCGGTAGTGTCTTCCCTGGCCTGCCGGTAGTCGTACCCGTTGACGCCCGACAGCCGCATGTTGACAATAGGAACGGACTGGATCAGCGGAAGATCCGATTCGTCTATGAAGCGTTCGATTTCGTTCAGCTGGTGATCCTGGATATCGAACAAGACCATGTTGGGCCTGTCGGCCTCGTTCCTGACCTGGCTGTTGATCTGGCCCAGCAGGATGTTCCGGGAAAGGAGCAAGGTAGTGATCAGCATAGTCCCCAGTCCAAGCGCGATCATCATCGTGATGGTTTGGTTGTTGGGCCGGAACAGATTGGAAAGTCCCTGTCGGGGAACAAAGCCCCAGCCGGACGGGAAAAACCTCCTGACAAGCACGATGACCAGCTTTGCAAAACCTGCCAGGAGGAGGAAAGAAGCCATGATGCCGCCGGAAAAGGCCAGCGCAGAACGCCAGTCCCTGAGCTGCAGATAGCTGAATAATACTATAAAAAGCACGATGCAGGTGTATATCACCCATTTTAACGGGTCCCGGCTTTGCGTGTTTTCCGCTACCTGGATCCTGAAAACATTCAGGGGGGCTATGTTCCTGATGTCGACCAGCGAGCCCAGGGAAAACAGCAATGAAACGATAACCCCCAGCGCAATTCCCTGCAGCACGGCAAACGGCGATATGGAAGGCGACAATTTAAAAGGCAGGAAGTCGGCTACAAGAGCAGGGAGGAATTTTTGAAAAAATGAACCGGCGACGGCGCCAATCACCGATCCGACCAACCCGATGAGGCCTATCTGGATCAGGAAAATAAGAAATGCCTGAGCCGACGTAACGCCCATGCATCGGAGGATGGCTATCGAACTGAATTTCTCCTTTATATAAAGGTGGACTGAGCTGGCGACCCCGATACAGCCCAGCAGCAGCGCTACAAAGCCTGCCAATCCCAGAAACCCGGTAAGATTAGCAAACAGCCTGCCGGTACTCGCTTTCTGGTCTTCAATAGTGCGGATGCTGATATCGTCATGAGGCCATCTTTTTTTCAGGGCTTCTGCTACTTCTACCGACCTGCCGGGTTGCTGCAGCTGTACAAAATACCGGTAGTTGATCCTGGAGCCTTTTTTGTCCAGCCCGGTTTGGGGGAGGTATTTCAGAGGGATATAGACGATAGGCGCTACGGTAGCTACGATGCCGGTCTGCCCGGGCGCCTGGCGAAGGGCGCCTGCAATCAGGAAAGTGAGGTCTCCGACCTTTATGGAGTCGCCGACCGAGGCATTGAATTGCAGGAGCAGGTTGTGGTCGACAAGCGCCGTCCGACCGGATTTCAAATGGGCTTTCGCATTTTCCGGGAGCGTTTCCAGCTCCCCGTAAAACGGGAAGTTGCCTTCGAGCGCCCGGATCTGGGTGAGCCGGGTTCCCCGGTTCTTCGGGAATGAGACCATCGAGCCGAAGCTCCATTCCTCTGAAACGCTTTTGGCCACGGAATCCGCGTTTCGCCGCTCTTCTTCCGAGAAAGGACGGTTGGCGATCCATTCCTGGTCGGCGCCCAGCAATGCGGCAGCCTGCTCGTCAATCTGCTTTTCGAGGTTGTCGCCCAGGGAATAGATGGAAACCAGGGCGGCTATGCCCAGTATGACCGACGCCAGGAAGAGGAACAGCCGTGAAGGATTCCGGCGGGTATCCCGCCAGGCCATTTTAAAGAGCCATATCAGCAGCCGGGATCGTGTCATTGTTCTGTATCGGCTATTATTTTTCCGCCTTTGATGCGGACAATCCTTCCTGTTCTGGCTGCCAGGTCCATATCATGCGTAACAAGCACAAGCGTGGTGCCGGCTTCGCGGTTCAGCTCGAACAGCAGCCGGATGACTTTTTCGCTGGTTTCGGCGTCGAGGTTGCCGGTAGGCTCGTCTGCAAACAGTATCCTGGGCTTATTGGCAAACGCACGCGCCAGGGAGACCCGCTGCTGCTCGCCGCCGCTCAGCTGGGAGGGATAGTGATGAAGTCGCGCCGAAAGTCCGACCTTGCCCAGAAGCTCCGTAGCCGCCCTTCCTGCATCGGGTGCGCCGGCCAGCTCGAGGGGGATCATTACATTCTCGAGCGCGGTGAGCGTAGGGAGCAGCTGGAAGTTCTGGAAAATAAAGCCTACGCTTTGGTTCCGGATCCGCGCCAGCTGATCTTCACTTTGCCCGTTGAGCAGAACGCCGTCCAGCACGACCTGCCCGGAGGTGGCGCGGTCTAACCCGGCACACAAACCGAGAAGCGTTGTTTTTCCGCTTCCGGAGGGGCCGACAATAGCCAGCGTGGTGCCTTCCGGGATGCCGAGGTTTATCTTTTCAAGAACTACAAGGTCTTCTTTAACGGTACGAAAGGATTTGGTTACCTCGGAAAGGCGCAGTATGTCGGACATTTTATGTGACGAACTTTTATAAAAATAGTCTAAATTGTCAGATGCAGTCCCTTGCCGGCCGGCCGGGGAGAGCCTGACGAGGCCTGTGCATTCAAAATAGGGGAATAAGAAGGTAAATTCCAATAAAACTCATGTACAAAGCCCTATCATTCTGGATTTGTTTTCTGCTGCTGGCAGGCTGCGGCCGTTCCGGAAAGGATGCCGGTTCGGTGAAAGATGAGGAGGCAGGCGCGGCAGCCAATCCTTCCCGGGATGAAAAAAAGAAGGTGATCATTTTTTTCGGAAACAGCCTGACGGCAGGTTACGGCCTGAAGATGTCTGAGGCATACCCGGCCCTCATTCAATCTAAAATCGATTCGCTGGGATTGCCCTATTCGGTCGTCAATGCGGGTGTAAGCGGTGAAACGACTGCTTCGGGCGATAGCCGGGTAGACTGGATACTGGAAAGTCCCGTAGATGTGTTCGTCCTTGAACTTGGAGGAAATGACGGATTGAGGGGAATTCCTGTCGGAGAAACCTCTAAAAACCTGCAATCTATTATCGGCAAGGTAAAAGCCAGGTACCCGGAGGCAAAAATAGTGCTGGCAGGAATGCAGGTGCCGCCCAATATGGGTAAGGCTTATGCCGATGAATTTTCAGGGATTTATCCAAAACTTGCAGAGGCGAATCATATTTACCTGATCCCTTTTTTGCTGGAGAGAGTAGGAGGGGAAAGAAGCCTGAATCTTCCGGATGGTATACATCCCACGGCGGAAGGGCATAAAATAGTGGCAGAGACTGTATGGGAGGTGTTACAGGACGTATTATGATATATAGGAAGCATACAATAAGTTACATTTAAAAATAGTTATATTTACAAACTCACCCGTTTTCCGGGAATTCTTTAAGCCAACTTAAAATTAATGTACTATGAAAAAAAGGAATGTTTTTTTGACGCTCTTATTTGCGGTTGCACTCATAAGCGGTGGATACGCGCAATCGTTTAAATTCGGGCCGAAGGTCGGCCTCAATGTCAGCAACTATACGGGTGACAACGTAGAATCTGACGCCCTTGTCGGTATGCATCTCGGGGGATTATTGAGCTTTGGAATAGGAAATGTCTTCTCCATTCAACCGGAGGTGCTTTTTTCTACCCAGGGAGCAAAGATCAAGAATAATAATACGAAATATGAATTTAAGACGAATTACGTATCGGTTCCCGTCATGCTGAAAGCGCGTACGGGCTTTGGACTGTATTTTGAAGCTGGTCCCCAGGTTGCTTTTAAGACAGGAGAAAAAATCGGCGACCAGACCATCAGCAAGTTTGCCGAAAACCTGGATCTTGCAGGAGGCATCGGGCTTGGCTACCAGGCCGGGTTCGGGCTCGGGATAGGAGCAAGATACGTACAGGGTATATCGAAAGTAGGCACATTCGAAAGCTCGTCCATCAAAGCGGATGTAAAGAACAGCATCGTGCAAGTTGGCTTGTTCTGGGCTATCCCGGTCAACTAAACCAGGTTTAATTGAATTGTAAGGATGATTTTTCCATCCGGAAAAGCTCTGAAGGTATTCCTTCCGGGCTTTTTTCTTTTGGAAGAAGAGCGCTTTAAAATGAAACACCCGCCTAGGATGCCCCAGGCGGATGTTTAAAACTATACACACACTATGTGGCGAATTTATAAAAAAAAGTAATAATTAAATGTTTGTACATGAGATTTATTGCGATCCGATTCAGCCACAGCACCCGGCACTACTTGTAATCATTTGTATATCATACACTTATTTCAAGACGCCTGTTTGTCAGAGCCAGTGTATCGTATACCCGCTTCTTTCGATTTTTTTGAGGAAAGTCATCTGCCGTTTAGAGAACCGCACAATTTCGGAAAGCAGGGAGCTGACCATTTTTTCGTAAGGAAGCTTTCCCTGGATATAAAGCGTTATATACTTGTATTCCAGCCCGTAGCCGATCAGAACCTCTTCAGGTACGCCGCCCCCGATCAGTCTTTTTACTTCCTCCACCATGCCTTCTTCCAGCCTTTTGAGCAATCGTACCCGGATGCGCTTTCTCCGGGTTTCTGCTGGCGGGTTGAGCCCGATTATCAGGATCGAAGGAGCCTTGTCCATTTCCGTAAGCATGTTCAATACCGCCTGGAGGTATAAGCCGCTTCCCCCGCAGGCTATGACAGGCTTCTTTTTCTCCAGGAGCGACCTGAACACTTCCCGGAAGTCTGATTTAAACTGGTGCACATTGTAAGGTGTTCCGGCGGGCAGGATGTCGACGAGGTGATAAGGGATATCCTGGCCGTCGATGCGATATTCGTTTAAATCTTTCCCGCTGCCGATATCCATACCCTTAAAAACCTGCCTGGAATCGAGGCTGATGATTTCGCCGCCAAGCTCATACGCGATGCGGACGGCCAATGAAGTTTTACCGGAAGCAGTAGGACCGGCGACCACGACAAGATCATATGGAGGGCCTTTCCGGAGCATGCGTGGAGGTACGTCGTCTTTTTGCGGGAGCGGCGGAGCGGAGTGCCGAAATTGCCTGACATATTTCAGGCTGCCTGCGTTTGTTACGCTGACAAGCGGCCTGGAGGCGCTGTAAATGACCTTGTTGTCAAGCCTGTGGCGCGGGTACCTGCTGAAATTGTCGCTGTCGACCAGAAATGCGATAGGGGCGGTCTGGCCTGCAAGCTTAAAGCCGGCCCTTTGAAAAGAAGGTCCGTGAGACCATTCCAGGTCAGCATATGTCATGATATCGTCGGGCCGGTAGGTACGCGCAAAGTGCTCAACGAGCTTCGAAAGTCCCCCGACCACGGTAGTGCCTGAATGATTGGCAAACCGGATCAGCTCGCCCGATTTATAGGGTATTTCGTTATGACGGAATATTTTGGGAGCGGCAAAGGCTGCGACGGCCAGGAGGATCTCATCCCCGCTCCCGGCGACGAGGCCGGCGGGTAGCTTCCCGAAATGTCTTTCAGGCAGAAACAGCCCGAACCGGTACCTGGCTGCGGTGCTTCCATTCATGTGATGCCGGTCGAGGAAGCTGTCGGCAGTAGGTTTATCTATTTTCCGGACCCGGGTCAGACGAGCCGGGATCCTGGTCGAAAATCCAAGCAGCGCCCTGAGCCTCGATTTGACGATCTCTTTTTTACGATACCAGATATCTTCCCAGATGACCAGAAGCTGCTCTCCGGGTAGAAGAGGAGACGACAGTACGGGATGTATGGCCGGGATACGGCCGGACCATGTATGAAGATCTATACAGATGATCGTGATCCCTTCATTCTCCGAGAGGCAGAAGGCATCGAACCCTGAGTATTCAAGGCGCCGGTAGTCAAATTTTTCAGCCTCAAACCAGCCGGCTACTTCAGAAGCGAATGCGCTGTTGTATTTTATTTGTCCCGGTTCCACTCAAGGGATTGCCCGTGTTTCCACGGTCGTAACCTTGCCGCTGGCTTTCAGCTGGTCCAGCTGGCGCGCCTCTTCTTTAGTCCAGGCCTCTCTTTTATAGCGGTTGTTCATATCTTCAACGAGCAGGTCCTTGCCCCAGATCACCTGGTCGCGCTCGGTAAATACCGGTACAAACTCATCGTGACGAAGATAGATGGCCTGTTTCGGACAGGCTTCCTCGCAGAGGCCGCAGAAGATGCACCTGAGCATATTGATCTCGTAAACGGCGGCATACTTTTCTTCGCGGTACAGGTGCTCCTCTCCTTTGGTGCGCTCTTCAGCGATCATGGAAATAGCTTCCGCCGGGCAGGCCACAGCGCAAAGGCCGCACGCCGTGCACCGCTCACGTCCCTGCTCGTCTCTTTTCAGGATATGTCTTCCCCTGAAGACGGGTCCCAGGTAGCGTTTGACTTCAGGATACTGTATCGTGACCTTTTTACTGAAGAAGTGCTTAAGGGTAATAGCCAGCCCTTTAGCGATAGCCGGGAGAAAAAGGCTCTCGCTGAAAGTCATGGTCTTATTACTTACCTGTTTTGATCTATTGGTCAACTGCATAGTTTCAGTCCTATGTATAAAGTTCGTTATTCACTGGTTCGTAATAGCTCGCTTCATCTTATTAATCCAGCAAAGCGGTCAGCCACGGCTTCAGCAAAAGGATGCCGGCCCCGGTAATGAGGATATTGACAAGCGCCAGCGGAATGAGCTTTTTCCAGCCCAGGTCCATCAGCTGGTCGTAGCGGAAACGCGGGAGTGTCCAGCGTACCCACATAAAGAAGAAAATAAAAGCGAGCGCTTTGATAAACAGCACGCCCATCCCGATCAGCGAAGCGATGTTATGCCCCGTCGTAGCCCCGAGAGCGCCGGTCAGCTGGGCGTATACCCAATCCATGCCCGGGTAGTTGTATCCTCCGAAATACAGCGTAGACATGAAGGCAGAAGAAACAAAGATATTGATGTATTCTGCGAACAGGTAAAAGCCAAGCTTCATACTGCCGTATTCGGTATGATAGCCGCCTACCAGCTCGGTCTCGCATTCCGGGAGGTCGAAGGGAGTACGGTTACATTCTGCAAAGGCGCATACCAGGAAGATAATAAAACCGAGCGGCTGGTAGAATATATTCCAGTTTCCGCCGTGCTGCTGGTTTACGATCTCCCTGAGGGAAAGCGAGCCCGACATCATCAGGATGGCGATGATGGAGAGTCCCATGGCCACCTCGTAGCTGATATTCTGAGAGGCGGCCCGGATAGCACCCAGGAGAGAGAACTTGTTGTTCGAAGCCCACCCGCCGATCATAATACCGTAAACGCCCAGGGCAACGATACCAAAAACATAGAGCACGCCGATGTTGGTCTCCACTCCCTGCATCGCCACTTCTTTCCCGCCGTAGATGAAGGTGTTCCCGAAAGGAATGACGGCGCTGGTCATTAACGCGGTGATCATCGCAATCCCCGGGCCGGCTATGAAAAGCCACTTATTGGCCTGGGCCGGGATAAAGTCCTCTTTGAAAAACATTTTGCCGGCATCGGACAGGGGCTGCAGCAATCCTCCCCAACCGGCACGGTTAGGGCCGGGCCTGTCCTGGATAAAAGCAGCTACTTTGCGTTCGGCCCAGGTCGAATACATGGCTATAACGAGTGTCAAGCCAAAAACGACCAGGATCACAACTGATTTTATAATGAGCTCGGTAAGTTCCATTTCTGTTTATAAGTGACTAGTCGCTCGCCAGCGATCGTTCATTTGCAAGTTTATTATTTTCTATGCTTAGCTGACGAATTGTTTGATCGTCGGTAATATAAGGCCGGGAATCGTCGATCTTCTTGTATTGGCTCTTGGCCAGCTTCAGGGCGAAATCCGGTTTTGCAATCAGGTTTTTACCGTATTTATTGGCCGAGATGACCGAGCTTCTTTCGATCCTGGTAGGGCCTTCAATGGTCCAATCCCTGGTTTCTTTTTTCTCGAAGCGGCAGGTATTGCAGATGAACTCCTTCACTTCTCCCCACATATTTTTCCGGCCCGTCACACGGATCACTTCTTCGCCCCGGTACCAGAGGGTAACCTTGCCGCTGCATTTTTCACAATCGCGATGGGCATCTACCGGCTTGGTAAACCATACGCGGTTTTTGAAGCGGTAGGTTTTATCGGTAAGCGCGCCTACCGGGCAGACGTCGATCACGTTTCCTGAAAAATCGTTGTCGATCGCCTTTTCGATGTAAGTGCTGATTTCAGCATGGTCACCGCGGTTCAACACGCCGTGAACCCGCTTGTTGGTAATCTGGTCGGCTGTGTATACGCAGCGGTAGCACAGGATACAGCGGGTCATGTGCAGCTGTATGTACGGACCTAAATCATGCTTTTCGAAAGTCCGGCGTTCTTCCTGCGTACGTGTATCGACAACGCCGTGCTCATAGGAAAAATCCTGAAGGTAACATTCACCGGCCTGGTCGCAGATCGGGCAGTCGAGAGGGTGGTTGAGCAGCAGAAATTCTACGATGCCTTTCCTTGTTTCGAGTACCGCAGGGTTGGTCGTATTTTCCACTATCATACCGTCCTGCACCTGGGTAATGCACGAAGGAACGAGCTTCGGCATGGGACGGGGGTCTTTTTCAGAGCCTGCCGCCACCTTCACCAGGCAGGCCCGGCATTTACCGCCGCTTGCTTTCAACGGCTCGTAGTAGCACATTGCCGGCGGTACCTTGTCATGCTGTTCGGGATCTGCTTCCGCAATTTTCCTGGCGGCATTCATGATGGTCGTTCCCGGGGGAACGCTGATCTCGATACCATCTATGGTGACCTTCAACAATGGCGTTTCAATAGCTTCCATTTGTTTTTATTTTCTCGGGAGGTTTTAAAGGCCTCCGTTTAATTCAAAACTGCTTCAGTGGGATATACAGCGCCGGGCCGGGTGGCTTCTTCCGGATGGCTGATATGCCATTCAAATTCGTGCCTGAAATGCCTGATGGCGCTGGCTACCGGCCAGGCAGCCGCATCGCCCAAAGGACAGATCGTATTCCCTTCGATTTTCCTGGACACGTCCACAAGCAGGTCTATGTCTGCCTGGGTTCCCCTGCCGTTCTCGATGCGGTAGAGTATTTTCTCCATCCAGCCGGTACCTTCCCGGCAGGGGCTGCACTGCCCGCAGGATTCATGGCGGTAAAAATGAGCAAAATTCAATGTATTCTTAACAATACATGCCGTTTCATCGAACACGATAAACCCGCCCGATCCCAGCATTGTCCCGGTAGCAAATCCGCCGTCGGACAGGGATTCATAGGTCATAAGGCGGGGTTCGTTATTGGCGGTCGTGGTAATGAGGTTTGCCGGCAGGATGGGTACTGACGAACCGCCCGCAACCAGCGCTTTCAGGTAATGGCCATCCCTGATCCCTCCGCAATATTCGTCGGAGTAGATGAATTCTTCGACCGGTACGCCCAGCACTATTTCATATACGCCGGGTTTCCTGATATGCCCGGAAGCAGAAATGAGCTTGGTCCCGGTGCTGCGGCCGACGCCGAGGGCAGCATAAGCTTCACCGCCGTTATTGATGATCCAGGGTGTATTGGAGATGGATTCAACGTTGTTGACTACCGTAGGACACTGGTAGAGTCCTTTTACGGCAGGGAAGGGAGGCTTGTTGCGCGGGTTGCCGCGTTTCCCTTCCAGCGACTCCAGCAGCGCCGTTTCTTCGCCGCAGATGTAGGCGCCGCCTCCCGGCTGCACTACCAGCTCCAGGTCGTAGCCCGATCCCAGGATGTTCTTCCCGAGAAAACCTTTGGCTTTTGCTTCGGCGATCGCTTTTTCCAGGATCGCGATTACGTACAGCAATTCCCCCCGCACATAAATAAAGGATTTATTGGCGCCGAGGGCATAGCTGGAAACGATCATTCCCTCGATAAGAAGATGAGGGATGGATTTCATAAGGTAGTGGTCCTTGAAGGTTCCCGGCTCCGATTCGTCGGCATTGCATACCAGGTAGCGGGGAACGCCTTCAGGCTTGGCCAGGAAGCTCCATTTCATGCCCATCGGGAAACCTGCCCCTCCGCGTCCGCGTACGCCTGATTTCTTGACCTCTTCGACAACTTCGTCGGGGGTCATGCTTTTGATGGCCTTTTCTACGGCCGTATACCCGCCATGCTTGCGATATACATCGAAGGTCTCGATACCCGGCTCGTTGATATGTTGGGTTAATATTTTCATCGCTATTTTGACAGCTCGTCTATGATTTCATCTACCTTGTCGCAGGTAAGATTCATGTAGTATTTTTCCCTGATCTGGAACACCGGGCCCCAACCGCAGGCGGCCAGGCACTCTACTTCCTTGAGGGTAAACATCCCGTCGGGCGTGGTCTGCCCGGTCTGAACCCCGAGGCGCTGCTTCAGATGATCGTATACTTTCTCTCCTCCCATCAGGCAGCACGGACCGGTGCGGCAGTATTCGATGACATGCTTCCCGACAGGCTCCAGGTGAAACATCGTATAGAAAGTAGCCACCTCGTACACTTCAATGGACTCTATGGAAAGCATCTCAGCTACGTAATCCATGGCCTCGGGGCTCACCCAGCCCCATTGCTTCTGCACAAGATGCAGCAGCGGGATCAGCGCCGACTTCTGCTTCCCTTCAGGATACCTCGCGATGATCTCGTGCGCTTTCTCCAGGTTTTCGGGAGTAAACTTTATATCTGTTGTTTGGGTTGACATACTTGTTCTACCGTCAATCTTTGAATATTTCCTTAGGCATCCAGCTCTCCGGCGATCACGTTAAGGCTGCTCATGATCATAATCGCATCCGAGATCGTCACGCCTTTGCACATTTCAGGATAGGCCTGGTAATAGATAAAGCTGGGGCGGCGGAAATGCAGCCTGTAAGGCGCCCGGCCCCCATCGCTTATCAGGTAAAAACCGAGCTCTCCGTTTCCTCCTTCAACGGCATGATACACTTCTCCGACCGGGGCGTCTATTTCCCCCATTACGATTTTAAAATGGTAGATAAGGGCTTCCATTTTAGTGTAAACGTCCTTTTTGGGAGGCAGATAATATTCGGGGGCATCGGCGAAATAGGGACCTTCGGGCAGGTTGTTCAGCGCCTGCTCGATGATCCGGAGGCTTTGCCACATCTCTTCTCCGCGCACCATGAAGCGGTCGTAGGTATCGCCGCTCTGGCCTACCGGGATATCGAACTCGAAATCTTCGTAGGAAGAGTAGGGATTCATGACCCTCACATCGTAGTCGACGCCTGCCGCTCTCAGGTTGGGACCGGTAAAGCCGTAGGACAATGCACGCTCCGCTGTGATAGGACCGACGTTGATGGTCCTATCCATGAAAATGCGGTTCCGGTTAAAAAGATTCTCGAACTCCCTGAGCACTGCAGGCAATGTCTCGAGGAGGGCTTTGATCTTGCGGATAGCCGTAGAGGTCAGGTCTCTTTCCATCCCGCCTATCCGGCCCATGTTGGTGGTGAGCCGGGCGCCGCATATTTCCTCATATACCTCGTAGATCTCCTCTCTTTTTTCCATCAGGTAGAGGAAGCCCGAGAAGGCGCCGCTGTCGACGCCCAATATACCATTGCAGATCAGGTGATCGGAAATGCGCGCCAGCTCCATCATGATGACCCTGATGTACTGCGCTCGTTTGGGAACCTCGATGCCCAGGAGCTTTTCCACGGTCATGTGCCAGCCGAAATTATTGATGGGCGATGAACAGTAGTTCATCCGGTCGGTCAGCGTGGTGATCTGGTAAAAAGGACGCCTTTCGGCTATCTTTTCGAAGGCACGGTGTATATAACCGATGGTCTGCTCCCCGGAGATTATTTTCTCGCCATCCATCTGGAGGATATTCTGGAATATCCCGTGGGTGGCGGGGTGGGTCGGTCCGAGGTTCAGGGTGGTGAGCTCCTCGACCAGCTCCGGCTGGTTGATCCTGGCTACCTGGCCTTTATCTGAAATAAGATCTATTTCACTCATTTTTCGAATTCTTTATCTGCCGAACAGGGCATCGATTTTATCTTGACGGGTAGCGTCCTCGAGCGGGTATTCCTTCCGCATCGGGTGATAGTCCATCTCCTCGATATTCAGGATACGGGTCAGGTTGGGGTGCCCGTCAAATAAGATGCCGAAGAAATCAAATGTCTCCCGCTCCATCCAGTTAGCGCTCGCATACAGATCGGTCGCAGTGGGTATGTGCAGGTCGTCTTTCCCGAGGAAGACTTTTACCCTGGTCCTGAAATTATTTACCAGGCTATGGATATGGTACACCACTGCAAATTCCTTTCCTGTGCTTTCAGGATAATGTATACCCGTTATGTCGGTCAGAAAGCTTATCTGGTAGACTGGGTGATCTTTCAGGTAGGCCAGGAGGGGGATGATGGTTTCCCTGGTAGTGGTCAGCGTGAGGAGGCCGTAAGGCTGCTCGAAGTCGGCTACGCTACCGTCGAATTTTTCGGCTATATGTTCAGCAACTTCCTGATTCGTTAGCATCTGAAAAACTATTGAATGTTATAAGAAGCCATTAATTCCTGGTATTCCTCGGAATTCCGCCGGCGGAGCGATTCGTTCTGCGCCATGTGCTGAACCTGCATAAGCCCTTCCAGTATCTGTTCGGGCCTCGGAGGACAGCCGGGCACATACACATCCACGGGGATGATCCTGTCGATGCCCTGCAGTACGCTGTAGGTATCGAAGATACCGCCGCTTGAAGCACAGGCTCCTACTGCGACCACCCATCTCGGTTCGGCCATCTGGATGTAAACCTGCTTCAGTACCGGCCCCATTTTCTTGGCGATCGTGCCCATCACGAGCAGAAGGTCCGCCTGCCTGGGAGAAAAGCTCGGCCGCTCGGACCCGAACCTGGAAATATCGTAATGGGCCCCCATTGTGGCCATGAATTCGATCCCGCAGCAGGAAGTAGCAAAAGGTAAAGGCCAGAGCGAATAGCTGCGCGCCAGCCCGATAACCTGATCAAAAGAAGTGGCAAAGAACCCGGCTCCGCTATGCCCTGCCGGCGCCTCAGCCATTTTTACCGGTTTCATGCGATATATAACTGGTTGTAAATCAACTTTAGAACAATTTATATGGGAAGATCATTCCTCCCATTTCAATACCCCTTTCTTGAATTCGTAGTAGAGCCCGAAGAGCAGTATGGCAAGGAAAATGGCCATAGCTCCAAGCCCTGTAGTCCCGATTTCGCGGAAATTCACTGCCCAGGGATACATGAAGATCACTTCGACATCAAAAAGTACGAACAGGATGGCGACCAGGAAGTATTTGACAGAAATCGGGGTCCGGGCATCGCCAAGACTTTCAACACCGCATTCGAACGGATCGTCCTTGCGCTGGCCTTTACGGCTCGGGCCGATAAGGTGTGTGACGACCAGGGTACCTCCGACAAAAGCAACAGCCAACAGAAACTGCACGATGATCGGCAGATAGTCCATTGGCAGATAAGTATTATTCATAAATTCAGCAAGACGTAAAATTACAATAAACTCAAAATTACTGGCTGTGTGAGAATCTACCAAACGGCATTCTTTATTTAGAACAAGCATAAAAAAGCCTTTCGTTCTGCACGAAAGGCTTTTTTATTTTAACCGGAAATTATTGTAAAATAACCCGTTTGATGAATTCTTTGTCGGCTGTCCGGATCCTGAGCAGGTAAACTCCTCTGGAGAGCGGCAGCTGGATAGATTCCCTTTTGCTCAGCCGGGTGAAAAACTCGTTTCCGACGTTTTTGCCGAGCATGTCATAGACGGTAATGGAGACATCGTCGACAGCTTCCCGGCTTTCGATAAATACTTCGCCGTTCGGGGCCGGGACAGGGAAGACCACGATGTCTTCTTCGGGGTTAAATGCGTAGAGGAACGGCTCCGACATCTCGGACTCGCATGTGGTTACGGTCGAGCCGGTAGGGAAATGCGCAAAGGCCCTCACTTTATACAACCCGCTTTCGCCGGTTTCCAGATCTGATACCTTGTAAATGTCCTGGTTTACCGTGGGGATCAATACATCGTTTTTATACCATTGGTAGGTAATGGACACCGAGTCGCCTTCGGTTGTAGCCAGGAGGCTGAACGGCCCGCCGTTCCCCAGCACGGGTTTGGAGACCTGCGGCAGTACGGTGAGCTTCCTGGCTACCGAAGCGTCTGAAACGCAGCCCAGCACATTCCTGGATTTCACCGTATAGGTTCCTGCGTCGCTGGTTGTCCATTTCCTGCCTTTCCCGACCTCTGTCCCGTCGTTGATCCAGGTATATTCGTGCTGGCCGTTTACCGAAAATTCAAAGTCGGTATCGGCGCATGTCCAGGAGTCGCGGGCAGGAAGTATCGCCGGCCTTTCGGGTTTCACCGTTTCTATGCGTACCGGGCTGGAGACGACCGTCATGCCCGTAGCGGTTTTAAGCGTGGCGAAATAGGTTCCCGGGGAAGTGACGGTAATAGAACGGGAAGTAGCCCCGGTAGACCATTTGTAGGAGCTGTAGCCCTGGGGAAGCTCGATGACCGCAGAAGTGTTGTTAGTACCGCATTTGGCGGTAACAGCCGGAATTGAGACCGGCGTGAGCGGGGTGATATTGGCGAAATAATTGAAATCCATCACGGAGTTCCAGGCTTCGCCGAGGTCGGTCAGCGACTCACGGGTCCCGATGTGTATCCCGTCGGGCCTCGGGTTGCCCAGGTCGTCGGTATACGGGCCCGGATAGACATTATTGAACGGTACCGCCAGCACATCGTTCTGCGCGTTGATGATATCCTGGCTTGTAATGCTACCGGAAGGGGAGTAGTTGGTGGATGTACGGGATGTACGCGCGATGGTCCAGATCACCCTGGCCCCTATATCTGCCGTAAGCTTATTGAGAAGATATTGGAGATTAGAGGCGTATTCGGATCTAGAGGTCCTTGCAGGAAAGGTATCGGTTTCGCCCTGCATCCACAGGATGCTCCTGACGCCCAGCATGTTGGCATAATATCTCACGGATATGGCCAGGTTGGCATAAGGCATATCGGTTGGGTATTGAAATCCGCCGTACGCGTTATAGGTCGGCAGGCCCTTCGAGCTGTCAGACCAGTTCTTGATCGTTGTCCCTTCCCACGAAGCATTTATAAAAAGCACCGGCACATTGATCTTCTGGACCAGGCGGTCGCCCAGCACGCCCCAGCACCAGGCCCCTTGCCCCATAGGAGACAAATGGGCATCCTGCCTGTCGAGATGTGCGAAAGTAGGAGGATCGGGATCAGCGAGCGAGCTTTGCACGTTCTGGTTATTCGTAATATAATTCACGCGCTCGTCCTGGGCTGCGGGCCCGTTCGGGAAGCCCCTGATACCCTGGGCATTGGATTGTCCTGCAATGATAAAGACCTCGCCTACGCCCATACGGTTGACGGCTGCCTGCTCCACTTCGGCGCCCGCCAGGCTTCCCCTGACGAGTATGGTATACCACCCGCCCATCAGCTTGACCTGGCCTGAAAAAACTCCGCCCTGCGGGTTGGAGCTCAATGTGGTCCAGCCGACTTCTATTCCCTGGCCAGGGTATACCGGCACAGCCTTAACTTCCACCCGGTCGATCGGGCTGGAATATGTTCCTGCGACGGTAATGGTCCCGTACCCCGTTACATCTCTTTGATAAACGGCTCTTTCCGAAGGGTAATCTATCCGTATGGCAGCGCTTCCCGCAAGCGGCACGAGGGTGCCCATGACCAGAAAAAAGAATATCCTTCCACTATAATACCGCATCATTGGTGATAAATCCGAAGAGTTTTTATAAGTCTTTAGTAAAATAACGGGGCAAATTTATACAAATATTCCACTTTGCGGGGCGAGTTGTATAAAACATGCGCTACTGTTGTATCACGAGCTTCTCAATTCCCCTGAAATCGGCGGCTTCCACCCTGACGATATAGATGCCCGATATACCCGGAGGGAGGCTGATCTCGACAGGAAGCGATATGGTTTCAAAAGTAAAAGAAGCTATTTTGATCCCTTGCATGGAATAGACCGTTACAACGGCATTGGTTAATATTTCGGCTGTTTCAAGCTTGACGTTCATCCCGTTGCTCGGGTTGGGGAAGACGTTTACCCCGCCGGATGCCGAAGGAACATCGAAGAAAACTGATTCTGAATACGCGGAATAGCAGGTAAGCACATCAGTGTATTTAAAAAATGCCTGGGCCTTGTACTCGCCCGCCTTGCTTATCCTGATATTTTCTGCGTGGCTATCCGTCAGGGGTTGGTTGTTTTCAGACCAGTTGTAGGAAGCGCCGCTGAGACCGTTTGATACCCTGACAGCGAAAGAGCCGTTTTTTTCGAGAGAGGGAAGGGGCGGCGTGACCCTCGAAATGACTTCTATTACATTTGAAGGATTGGAAAAGCAGCCGTTGCTCCCAACCGACCGCGCTGTATAGGCGCCGCTTTCCCCGGCCTTGATGGAAGCCGTGCTCTCCTCGTTGCTCCATATGAATGGGGAGGCTCCCCTGGCCGTCAGCGTAACTTCCGAGTCATCGCAGATATCGGTAGGGCCTCCCGCTGAGATAACGGGCGCCGCAGGAATAGGCAGCGTCCTGGTGACTACAGCGGCAGAGCGGGGCGAGTGACAGCCGAATTCATTGAGGACCTGGACGGTGAAGCTCCCTGCCTTGCTGGTGGTGAGATCCCGGGTGGTTTCCCCGCTGTTCCACAGGTAGCCTGAAGCGTCCGGCGCTTCCAGCGTGACGCTGGCGTTCTCGCAAAAAGTAGTATTTCCGACAATTGTAATGGAAGGACGGGCGGGGAGAGGGTTGACCTTGACGGTCAATGTATTGGACCTGGAAGAGGTACAGCCGTTCTGATCGGTGGCGGTAAGCCAGTACTCGCCGTTCTGGTTGACGTTGATCTGGCGGCTGGAGGCGCCGTTATTCCAGGAATAGGAATATTTCGAATCGGATACGAGCGTGGTATAGTCCCCTTCGCAGAAAGTAAGCGGCCGGCTGGCGGAAACGACCGGAGGGGCAGGCAAAGGATTGACGGTCACCCTGGCGACGTCGGAAGTATTGGTGCAGCCTTTGTCGTCGGTCACCGATACCCGGAATTCACCGCTGCGCCTGACCACGATCTTTTCCGTTTTGCTGTTATCCGACCAGGTGTTGCCCTCTTTGTAGGAAGACCCGAGCGTCACCTCTCCGCCTTCGCAAAAGAAAGTAGTGCTTTCGGCCGTTATCACCGGTTTGGCGGGCAGCGGGTTTACATGGACCGATATGCTGTTGGAGTTTTGTGAAAAGCAGCCTTCCGCATCCCGTGTGCGGGCCGTATACTCGCCGCCGCTTTTAATGTTCGCCACGGCGCTGTTTGCACCTGTCGACCAGTAGGTATTAGTACCGGTGCTGGACGACAGTACGACCTCCTGCCCGTCGCAGATTTCGGTAGACGCGGCAGAAGAAATGACCGGCGGCGCGGGCAGCGGCTTGCCCGAAAGCGCGACGCTGAACGGAGCGGAAGCAGTACGGCAGCCGAAGACATTTTCGACAGAGACGCTGTACGTTCCGGGGCTTGAAACCTGTATCCGGCTCCCGTTTTGCCCGTCGCTCCATACCGGGTTCCGGTCGCTGGAAGAAACCAGCGTGAGCGATCCGCCATAGCAGACTTCGGGCGTACCTTCCGACGAAACCACCGGGGCCGAAGCAGCGGTGAAGTTCCCGGGGATCCTGATCAACGGAGAAAACCTGTGGTTTCCTTCCGCATCTGTTGCGCTCACCTGGAAAATCCCATCCCTTGTAGTGATTTGCTGGCCGTTATTGCCGGTATTCCACCTGTAGTCATTCAGGCCGCCTTCGGCCGTTATAACCATCGTATTGTCCTGGCACGAGAGGCTCAGCGATACGGGATGCCGCGGCTGGTGGGGAACGGATCGGGAAAAGAAATCGTCGTTCAGGAAGCCGGCCCATGCGTTGGCGGCCTGAACCAGCCCGTCGCCCGACAGGTGGTAGCCGTCGGGACGGGGCACCTGTATCTGGTCCATTTCCGGTCCGGGAAATACATTTGAAATATTATTGATAATATCGTTCTGAGCATCGATGACCTGCGCGCCGTATCCCGCTCTTGATGTATAGGAAGTCCGGGACACTACCCACGATATATTGCGCCTGAATTCATTGCGGGTCTGGTTGATAACCGTTTCCAGGGAAGAGTAATAGGAGCTCCGGCTGGTGCCGACGTCATTGTCGGCTTCGCCCTGCACCCATAAAATGGCCCTGACGCCGGTAACCGCAACATAGCCGAGCATGGTATGCCGGAGGTTGCCGTAGGGCATTCCTTCAGGCTCGAAAGGGATATCCGGGACATATACCGACCAGGCCCTTCCGTTGATGCTTTCCTTCCAGGCCTGCACCGCGCTACCTTCCCAGGCGGTATTGTAGAAAAGGACCGGCATGTTCAGGCGGCCGGCGAGGGCGTAGCCCAGCTTTCCNGAGGGCGTCGCCCAGCTTTCCCCAAAACCAAGCGGATCTCCCTCTTGGCGAAATGATGTCGTCGGCCTGAAGGCGGCTGAAGCTGGGATAGGGAAAAGGCTGATTGGGGCCGAAGCTGCCGTCATAGTCGGCATGGATCACCCGTTCGTCGCCGGCCGACTGGGCCCCGTTGCCCTGAAAACCCTGGCCGTTGGACTGGCCCGCTATCACAAAAACCTCGCCGATCCCTACTTTGTTCACGACGGCGGTACCCACTACGGACCCACCGGCTTTTCCCTGTATTTCAAGCCGGTACCAGCCGGGCGACCATTCAATGCTCCCGGCATAATAGCCGTTTGCGGGGTGGCTTTGAATATTCACCCAGTCGCTTTCATTTCCCCATCCCGGCTGAACCGGGATGAGCTTTATTTCGACCGCATCGAGAAACTCACTGAAATTGCCTGACACGTAGATGCTTGCCCGGTTATTTGCATCCCGTTGGAAAACACAATTTTCAAGTGGATAGGAAACTGTTATCTGCGCCGATACGCTCAAAGCTGTCGTCGCGGCGAAAAGTGAAAACAGCAGGTATAAACAATTCTTCATGGCAGGATAAACCTTTGATCATCAGCATAGACGACCTCCGTAAACTATACAATCTTCCGGAGGGCGTAAAGTTATCAATACGCCATTTAAGCGGAATGTATTTCGGATGAATGTTATTTTTCGGTCACGGAAGCAGTCAGGCCGGCCCAGATCTCATCTTTCAGCTTTTCTATACCTTCTGTAGTTACCGAAGAGATAAACAGCGGCTGCAGATGTGCCGGCAGCTTCGACAGTATTTTTTTCCTGTCTTCCGTAGCAACCAGGTCGGCTTTCGATATTACAAAAAGCCTCGGCGTATCGAGCAGCTCGGGATTGTATTCTGTTAACTCGCTTAACAGGGTATTGTAGGCCTGTTCGATGTCGTCGGCATCCGCAGGCACCATAAAAAGGAGCAGGGAGTTCCGCTCGATATGTCTCAGGAACCTGAGACCAAGCCCTTTCCCTTTTGAAGCGCCTTCGATGATGCCCGGGATATCGGCCATTACAAACGACTGGTAGCCTTTATAGCTGACAACCCCAAGATTGGGAACAAGTGTGGTAAAAGGATAGTCCGCGACTTCGGGTTTGGCAGCGGAAACCGACCGCAGCAGGGTCGATTTGCCGGCATTGGGAAACCCGACCAGCCCGACATCGGCCAGGAGCTTGAGCTCCATGATGACCCAGAGCTCAGAGCCGGACTCTCCCGGCTGGGAGTACTGAGGGGTTTGGTTGGTCGAACTTTTGAAGTGGCTGTTGCCAAGACCGCCCCTTCCGCCGGCAAGCAGTATGATTTCTTCTCCGGCTTCTGTGATCTCGAGCAGTTGTTCGCCGGTTTCGGCGTCTTTCACTACCGTTCCCAGGGGGACCTCGACGTAGACGTCATCGCCCTGGGCGCCGGTTCTTCTTCCTCCCTCGCCTTTGCCGCCTCCGTCAGCCTTGATATGCTTGGTGTACTTCAGGTGCAGAAGAGTCCATAGCTGCGGGTTGCCCCGGACGATGATATGGCCTCCTCTGCCCCCGTCTCCGCCGTCAGGACCGCCTTTGTCTACAAATTTTTCCCTGCGAAAATGAGTCGATCCCGCACCGCCGGCACCGGACCTGACATTTATCTTAACATAGTCGATAAAATTTGAAGACGCCATTAGCCTGGGGGATTGTTAACTTACTGTTTTGGCTTCTTTGTCGAGAATTCCGCAAATAGCCGAAAAAATATCCTCGATGGAACCTACGCCGTTGATACCGTAATACTTGTCCTGCTTGCGGTAGAATTCGGCGACGGGCGCAGTTTTCGAATTGTACTCCTCAATTCGCCTCCTGATGAGGTCTTCATTCTGATCGTCGGCTCTTCCCGAAGATTTGCCACGCTCCAGGAGCCTTGTCAGCAGCTCCTCGTCAGGAACCTGCAGCGCCACCATCATGCTGATTTTTTCGTCGTACTGGGCAAGCAGCTCATCCAGGGCTACCGCTTGGGCGACTGTCCTGGGAAAACCGTCGAATATAAATCCATTGGCATCCGTATGCGCTTTCAGCTTATTTTCAATCATCCCGATCACTACTTCGTCCGGAACGAGTATTCCCTGGTCCATCAGGCTCCTGGCTTTCAGGCCGAGCTCGGAGCCGGCTTTGATTTCGGATCGGAGCAAATCGCCTGTTGAAAGGTGAACCAACTGGTATTTTTCGATAATGTTGGCGCTTTGGGTACCTTTACCCGCCCCCGGAGGGCCAAAAAGTACAAGATTGATCATTTTAGATGGATGTAAGAGCTGATTATTATATTGATTAATATTGGTGCAGTTCAGGAAATACCGGCAACAAAGTGCAAAGGTACTACTTAGAGGTATAAAATTGCCTAAAGGTTGTAAGGATTGTTCTTCAGGTGGGGTAATCCAGGTTTGCGCCGGTGTATTTTACCCCCTCGGGCTCACGGATCCTCTTCCAGCCTTCCTCTATAAAGCCGATCCCGTAAGCCGACAGCTGGCAAACCGATGCCATTATCGAAAGGGCAGCGACCTTTATATGCCGCGTATGCCTGAGGGCATCCAGGAAAATGACAAGAAAGTAGAAGCCATACAAAGCAGAAGCTATTTTAAAGAGGGCAGGCGAAAAGAACGCCAGGAAGAGGGTCGCTACCAGCCCGGAAAAAAATACCGCGGGGAAAAAGTGCACAGCTTTGAGTTCCTCCGGGTAATAGCGCGCAATATTAATCCGGGCCCTGCCGAAAAATCTGAGCTGCCGGAAGAACTGCGAGAACCTGGTCCTGCGCTTGTGATAAATAAAAGCCTCGGGTATGAGGGCGGTGCGGAACCCCTGGCGGATGGCCCCGATGCTGAAAATAATATCCTCGCCCATCCGGGTGACGCGAAAGCCGCCGGTCTTTTCCCACACTTCCCTGGAGAGCCCCATATTGAAGCTCCTGGGATGGAAAGCGCCGCCGAGGTTTTTCTTTTTCCCCCTTATGCCTCCCGTGGTGAAAAGCGAGGTCATGGCATAGCTGATGGCCTTCTGCACGGGCGTAAAATCGGGATGATCCGTATCCGGCCCGCCGTAAACATCTACCGGGTGGCTGTTTAAATAGTCGTTTACGATCTTCAGATACCCGGGTTCCAGCAATGCGTCCGAATCGAGAATGATAAAAAAATCGCCGGTAGCCCTGGCCATACCGTAATTCCTGGTGAACCCCTGGCCTTCATTGGGCTTTTCATAATAAAAAAGCGGAAGCCGGCTTCTGAAGCTTTCAATGACATGCCGCGAAGTGACGGAGGAACCGTCCTCGACCACGATCACTTCATAGGGAGGGTAGGTCTGCCGGGACAGGCAGGCCAGCAATTCAGACAGCTCGTCAGGCCGGTTGTATACCGGGATGATGACGGAAAAACGCCTGCTGCTGCTTTCAGTCATAAGCTCAGGCTATTTTGGCGAGCGATTTTTCGTTCGCTTCCAGGATCTGGTCGAGGTGCGACTCTTCCAGGGCCGTGGAAAAGAACAGCGCCTCGTATTGAGACGGGGCCAGGTAGACACCCTCGTCGAGCATGGCATTGAAATACTTTCCGAAGAGCGCAGTATCGGAAGTTTTGGCGGTTTCGAAATTATGTACTTTCTCACCGGTAAAGAACAGGGTGAGCATGGAGCCGATATGGTTGACGGTATAGTTCAGGCCAAGTTTTGCCAGGCTTGACTTGATGCCGCTGGCGAGCCTGTCGCCCGTATTTTCCAGGATCCGGTAGGTTTCCGGATGATAATCGAGATATTCGAGCATGGCGTAGCCGGCGGCCATCGCGATCGGGTTGCCCGAAAGCGTTCCCGCCTGGTAAACCGGCCCGGCCGGCGATACGAAATCCATGATTTCCCTGCGGCCTCCGTAGGCGCCTACAGGCATTCCGCCACCTATGATTTTCCCGAGGGTGGTCAGGTCGGGCATGACGCCGAAGCGCTCCTGGGCGCCGCCCCTGGAAAGGCGGAAGCCGGTCATCACTTCGTCGAAGATCAATAGTATCCCTTCTTTCGTGCACAGCTCGCGGAGTCCCTGAAGGAACCCGGGCTCTGGTAGCACGCACCCCATATTGCCGGCGACGGGTTCGAGGATGATAGCGGCAACCTGGCCGGGGTTGGCCTCTACCAGCTGTTTTACGTGCCCGATATCGTTATACCGGGCGGTAAGGGTGTCGTTGGCTACGCCTTTCGGCACCCCGGGACTGTCGGGAGTACCGAAGGTTACGGCCCCGCTGCCTGCCGCTATCAGGAAGCTGTCGCCGTGACCGTGGTAGCAGCCTTCGAATTTGATCATCTTATCTCTCCCGGTGAACCCGCGCGCGAGACGTATTGCAGACATAGTGGCTTCCGTTCCGGAATTGACCATCCTGATCTTTTCGACCGAAGGGACCATGCTGACGATGAGCTCGGCGATCGCCACTTCCTTTTTTGTCGGCGCACCAAACGAAAAGGAGTATTGCAGGGCGTCGGATACGGCCTTTTCGACAACCTCGTGGGCATGCCCCAATACCATCGGCCCCCAGGAGTTGATCAACTCTATATACCGGTTCCCGTCTTCGTCAAAAAGATACGGGCCTTTCGCCGACCTGATAAACAGGGGCGTACCGCCTACTGCTTTGAATGCCCGCACAGGTGAATTGACTCCTCCGGGGATGAATTGTTGCGCTTTCTGGAAAAGCTGCTGACTCTTATCTCTCATTTCTTATTTATATTTGCCCCACCTAAAGGGTAGGAAATGAATTGGCCGACGATCTGCAAATATAGTTACTGTGTACTTCTTCTTATAGGTCTGATCGTTCTGGCATCGCCTTTATCTGCACAAAAAATGCCCGGGAATATCAGGATTCCGACGGGAGGCGGCGGTGGGGCAGGCGGAGCCCCTGTTATTGACGACAGTACGAAAAATGTGTACGGCCCGACCACTACTTCCTATTTTTACGAGGAAGACATCCTGAACAACCTCGATTCCACCAGGTATCATGTGGATACTTCCATGAATAACTTTCACAGGTGGACATTTGTAGACCGTGACTGGAACACGCTGGTCGACCTGGGAAACCTGGGTACGGCATCGCGCCCTATGTTTTTTACGCCCAGGTCGGAGGTGGGCAGGCAGCTGGGTTTTCGTGCCTATGATGTCTACGGGTTTAAGGCGGAGGATGTCAAGTATTACGATACCAAGTCGCCGTATACCGATATGCACTACGTCCAGGGGGGGCTCAACCGGGAAATATTGAAATTCGGCTTTACCCAGAATGTCAACCCGCGCGTCAATTTCGGCATTCGCCTCCAGCGCTTCTCATCCCAGCGCCAGTACGGATCGTATGCGTCGAGAGGAAAGCAGGCTTCCCTGGCCAGGAACTGGTCGATACTGCTGCACGGCAATTATTTTTCAAAAAATAAAAAATACCTGCTGCTTTCCCACCTTCGGACATTGAACCATAGCGTAATGGAGCAGGGCGGCGTCATACTCGCCGACACCGCCGGTTACGAGATCGGCAGGGACGACTACCACGGGCCGGCAAGCCTTTATGCACAGGCCAAGTCATGGCACAGGAGGACCGATTTCCGGATCTACCAGCAATACAGGCTGCTGGGAGGCTTTCAGCTCTTCCATCAGCTGGAGATAGAAGGCAACTATAACCGGTATGATGACAATGAACCGCAAACCGGCCTGGATAACGGGGTTTATTCATCTGCTTCCGGAGCGATCCCCATCCACCAGAAAACCAGGCATTTCCTGGCAGATAATAAGGTCGGGATTAAGGGAGAGCTCGCCGGGTACAACTACAGGGCTTATTTTCAGACCCGGGCGCAAAACATGACCGGGAACCGCTATTTGAACGATTCCATTTCAGAGAAATATCACTTGCAGCGGTTTGAGCCTGTTCTTGGCATCTGGATGCAATACCGCCTGAAGGATACCACTTGGAGACTCACTTCGCAGATGGAGCATGTGCTGGGACGGGACCTGATCCTGAAAGGACAGCTGGATATCCCCTGGGCCAGGATGGGCTTCCAGACGGCTCTCACATCACCCGACCTGCTGATGATGATGTACAAAAACAGCTATCTCTACTGGAATAACACCGATGATGACCTGAAGCTGTCAAAAGTCGTAAGCTTTACCGGGGCATTGCCGGTGAAAATGGGGAAAGTGTCGCTGACGCCCGATTTTCAGTGGCATCAGCTCATCAATTATCTTTATTACGATGAAGAGGCGAGACCCGCGCAGCACGACGGTACGTTTTCGCTGATGAGGATAGGGCTGGATACTGAAATCGAGCTGAGGCGGTGGCGGTTCAGGACGCTTGCCTACTACAACGAAGGCTTCGACAACCGGATCATCCGTATTCCGAGGCTGTTCCTGAGCGGGGAGGTAAGCTTCCTGTTCACTTACGCAAAAGCGCTGGATATACAGCTCGGGTTGGCCGGGAACTATACCAGCAGCTACTACGCGGACGCCTATATGCCCGTCACGCAGCAATTTCACATCCAGAACAAGCTTGCGGTGGGAAATTATCCGGTAGTGGATGCTTTTGCCAACCTGAGGATCAAGCGGGTGCTGCTGCTGCTGAAGTATTCCCATCTCAATCATCGCTGGCTGTCCAACGGGGAGGGCTATTTTCTTACACCCGGTTACCTGGGGCTGCAGCCGGCCTTTTCTATCGGCGTCAGATGGCCGCTTTTTGACTAGCTATCATTTTATCGTTCCGGCAAGATATGTCTCTCACTACCCTAGGCCTCGAGCTTCCTACCGACCCCAGATGGGTTAACATTGCACAGATCCACATCAGGGATATCCTGGTAGACCATGCCTGGTGCGAACAAAAGGCGGCCAGCTCGTGCATATCGCTCATTGTCCATTATTCTCAGAAAGCAAGGCTTGTGGAAGTGCTTACGCCGATCGTGGCGGAAGAATGGGGACATTTTCAGCGTGTGCTCAAAGAGTTGAAAAAGAGGGGGATCAGGCTGGGCAACCAGAGGCGCGATCTTTATGTGCAGGGCGTGAAAAAAGTGCTTATCCAGAAGGGGGACGACAACCTGGTTTTCCTCGACAGGCTGCTGTTCTGCGCCCTGATAGAGGCCCGGAGCTGCGAACGTTTCAAGCTTTTGTCCGAGCATGTACCTGACGAGAGCCTGCGGAAGTTTTACCGGGAGCTGATGATCTCCGAAGCGGGACATTACCGGACCTTTATAGAGCTCGCCGAGGAGTATCTCCCCGCCGACTATGTCAGAAAACGCTGGAAAGAAATACTGGCCGCAGAAGCGGAGGTGATCATGGGATTGGAGGTAAGGGGCGACCGGATGCACTGAGAATTGTGTCAATCATGCCGCCCCTTCGGGGTTATGACGATATTGAATATCTACGTTCTATAATCATTCCACCACTTTGTGGTTGGCAAAAGTCCGAAGGACTGACATGATTATAGAAAAAATATTGGATCAAATAACAGTAAAAACCGCGAAGCGGTGAAATGATCATAGCTGGGATAATTTCTAATATACATAACGGAAATGGTGTCATTTCTCAACCAGGTTGCGACCTTTCTGCTGGAGCGTCACGGAGAAGGGCTGCCCGGCCTCCGCATCGTCCTGCCCACGAGGAGATCGGTTTTCTTTTTGAAAAGAGAGCTGGGGAAAGTCATAGATAAACCTCTCATAAGTCCGGATATAACGTCTATCGAGGATTTTGTAACGGAGGCTTCGGGGCTTTCCGTAACCGACCCCGTCAATCTGATCTTTACGCTCTTCGAAGCATTCCGGGAAGTCGACGCGACGGTCGATTTCAACC
>MEDT01000104.1 GCA_001724175.1 Cytophagaceae bacterium SCN 52-12
GATCGCTCCAGTCGTATTTTTCCAAAGGCATGAACACGAAACCGTCTTCACTGAGCAGTTTCCATACTTTTTCTACTTCCGCTTTATCCTCCACCACCACATAGAAAGAAGTAGCGGCAGTAGGCTTAAACTGCGGCCCGCCGTTGAGAGCCATGAATTTTTGCCCGCTTAATTCAAATGTCACGACCATCGGGGAGTCGGCGGTTATTTTTCCATCGCCAAAAACATGGCAGTAGAAGTCGGCGGCTTCCCGGCCTTTGCCGTCCAGCCAGATGCAGGGATATGGTTTGTTGCTCATGGGATTAGGTTGATATCAGACAATGTGTCAATGAGATGTTCATGGAAATTTCATTGCAAGTTTAGCTGCTTTTCGGGGCAATCGGCTTTGCATAGGACAAGAAATGTTTTTGTCGCAGTTGGAAAAAAGTAATACCTTAGACATCCGGTCCGAACCGGGCAACGCCGGTAAAGATCGCTGCTTTATGTACAGTTTTAAGAATGATTACAGTGAGGGTGCGCATCCTCTTATTCTCGATGCGCTTCTTGAAAACAACAGGTCCCAGCAGCAGGGCTACGGCGACGACGAATATTCGGTCAGGGCAGGTGAGCTGATCCGTACAAAGCTGGGAAACCCGCATTCCGCCGTTCACCTGGTTTCGGGCGGTACACAGGCAAACCTGGTGATGATTTCTTCGACCCTCAGGCCCCATGAATCGGTCATATCGGCGGTTTCGGGGCATATCGATCGCCATGAAACCGGCGCCATCGAGGCAACAGGCCACCGTATCGAAACTATCTCTACCCACGACGGAAAGCTGTCGCCGGAGCTGATCGCAGATTTTCTCCTGCAGGTGGAAGAAGTGCATATGTGCAGGCCGCGTATGGTTTACATATCCAATTCCACCGAGTTGGGAACTCATTATATGAAGGATGAGCTGCTCGCGCTCCGGGCGTATTGTAAGGAGAATGATCTGTATCTTTATATGGACGGCGCCCGCCTGGCTTCGGGCCTCGATGCCGGGGATATCACATTTGCCGACCTCGGCAGGTATACCGACGCGTTCTATATCGGCGGAACCAAAAACGGCGCCTTGCTGGGAGAAGCGATCGTGATCAATAATCCTGCCCTGCAGGAATATTTCAGTTACAATCTGAAAATGCGGGGCGCACTGCTGGCTAAAGGCAGGCTGCTGGGTATACAGTTTGCGACGCTGTTTACCGGCGACCTCTACTTTGAAATCGGCGCGCATATGAACCGAACCGCCGCTATGCTGACAGCCGCGTTCGCGCAGCTCGGCTATAGCTTCCTGACGCCTTCCAAAACCAACCAGATTTTCCCGATTCTTCCGGAAAAAGTGATCGACGGACTCAGGAAAAACTATGACTTTTATACCTGGCAGAAAACAGATCGTCATCATGCAGCCATAAGGCTGGTGACTAGCTGGGCTACAGAAGAGGCTGTTATACAGCTATTTATCGAGGACCTGGATCGTCTTACGAAACGTTAGCCGGCGCTATGCAGGAGAATGCAATCCCAGCCTGTTTCCTTCTGTGTCGGTAAACAATGCGTAGAATCCCATTTCCGGTCCGATCTCCGTTTTTGGCATAAGTATCTCTCCTCCGTTTGCCTCTATTTTGTCGGCAACTGTCTGAAGGTCGCTGCCGGCATCCAGGTAAACGACGACGCCGTCTGCGGAGGGTTTATAACCGCTTCCATGAATAAGCTGGACAAAAATACCTTCGCCGTCGTTAGGGAATAACCCCATGTGTATACCGTCCATTTCAACCTTTTCGATGCTGATGTCCAGAATCGCCTCGTAGAATGTGATAGCCCTGGAAAAGTCGTTAGCAGGGATCTCAACTATTGAAACTATGTTTTTCATACAGGAAATGAATTAGACAATTGATCATGCCTCAAAACTACCGCACCTGGCCGGCCCGGAATTGTATAAATGCGACAGATCAGTCGTGTTTGTAGAAAACAGAGGAAAGCGCCATTTGATCATCATCGGGAAAAGCGCCCGGGGTAGTGCCGGTAAATTCGCGGAAATCCCTTATAAAATGTGCCTGGTCGTAGTATTCGCTTTCGTACGCAATCTCGGTAAGACTTTCCGTCTTCTGGTTGAGCAGCAGTTTTAAGGCCGTCTGCAACCTGATCACTTTGCCCAACTGCTTGGGACTGATGCCGATCTGTTTTACGAATTGTCTTTCTAGCTTTCTCCTTTTAGGCAGGTCTTCTTTAAGAATAGCGCTGATCGAATAGCTTCCGCCGGTAGACAGGAGCATATCGACGGTCGATTTTACAATGCTGTCGATAGTAACTTCACTTATGAGCTTTTCCATGAGAAATTCTTCAATGATCGCAATCCGGGCCGGGGTACTTTCCGCCAGGATGATCTTTTGCTCCAGCTCCCTTGCAGGCGTCTCCCCGAACAAAACTTCCAGCGGCGTTTCCTTATTGGCAAGCTTCCTGAGAGGTATGGTGACGAAATTCGCAAACCCGTATGGGTAAAACCTTATGGCGAAGGTATTGACGTATCCTGTCGGCTCTATATAGAACGGGTCGATCGTCTGCCCGAGCACCATGGCGCGGGGCTGGAGGATGAATTCCTCCCCCGACGTATACCGCCTGATGTCGTCGCCGAGAATGAAGTCCATCTCAAGGCACCCGTCAGGGACAATCCGTTGTCGTTGCGGACTGCCGGACGGAGGCACCTCCAAAGTCCAGTAACATTTTACAAGCGATCTTAAATCGTTATGAGGCTGAAAGGTCTGGTAATCCATGAGCTGAAAACACCGTAAGGATGTGACGATAGCGAAGATAGCGCGAATTCCGGATAAAGACCAATAACCTTCCAGCGGCGAGGCGGTGATATGATTGCAGATAATCGGGATATTTAGAACCAAGCGCGCCGCAGGAATGTATTTCATTCGAGGGTGTCCTTAAAAGGTTGTATATTTGCAGTACCATTTATAGCTACCATGATCTATTTTTTTGGAAATAATTCCGCTTCAGTTTTTGCAGTACAATCCGATCAGATTTTATCAGCCGCAGACACCGAAAAGCTCAACTGGCTTTTTGGTGAGGCATCTCTGATCGGTTCGAAGGAGCTTGATGATTTTTTTGTAGGTCCGCGGGCAACCATGATCACGCCCTGGAGCACCAACGCAGTCGATATTACCCGCAATATGGGGATTGAGCAGATCCTTCGTATTGAGAAGTTTGTAAAAGCAGAGGAGGGATTTGAAGACTTCGATCCCATGCTGTTCCAGAAGTATAAAGGGCTGGATCAGTCTATATTCACCATCAATATAGAGCCTTCGCCCGTTTTGGAGATCGACGACATCGCAGCCTATAATCAAAGTGAAGGTCTGGCATTGAGCGACGAGGAAGTAGAATATCTGAATAACCTGGCCGGAAAGCTCGGCCGCAAGCTGACGGATTCGGAAGTATTCGGTTTCTCGCAGGTCAATTCGGAGCACTGCCGCCACAAGATTTTCAACGGTACTTTCGTGATCGACGGCGAGGAGAAGCAAAGCTCGCTTTTCAGGCTGATCAAGAAGACTTCCCAAGCCAATCCCAATGACATCGTATCGGCTTATAAAGACAACGTAGCCTTTTTGAAAGGGCCCCGTATCGAGCAATTTGCTCCCGGAAGAGCCGATATAGCCGATTATTATAAAGTTCAGGAATTTGACTCCGTCATTTCCCTGAAAGCCGAAACCCATAACTTCCCTACCACTGTCGAGCCGTTCAACGGCGCAGCTACCGGCTCGGGGGGCGAGATCAGGGACCGCCTGGCGGGCGGACAGGGCTCTTTGCCGCTGGCGGGCACAGCCATTTATATGACGGCCTATTCGCGCCTGGAAGCCGGCAGGAACTGGGAAAACGGGATGGAAGAACGTCCCTGGCTGTACCAGACCCCGGTCGATATCCTGATCAAGGCTTCCAACGGAGCTACCGATTTCGGGAATAAGTTCGGCCAGCCGCTCATTACCGGGTCGGTGCTGACTTTCGAGCACGAGGAAAACGGCCGTAAGCTCGGCTATGACAAGGTGATCATGCAGGCGGGCGGTATCGGCTACGGCAAGCTGGAGCAGTCGGTAAAGAAAGAACCGCGCCCCGGCGACCAGGTGGTCATACTGGGTGGAGACAACTACCGCATCGGGATGGGCGGCGCGGCCGTATCGTCGGCCAATACCGGGGCTTTCGGTTCCGGGATAGAGCTGAACGCCATCCAGCGCTCGAACCCGGAAATGCAGAAAAGGGTTGCCAACGCGATACGCGGACTGGTGGAAAGCGACGAGAACCCGATCGTATCCATACATGACCACGGCGCAGGAGGACATTTGAACTGCCTTTCGGAATTGGTCGAAAGCACTGGCGGGCACATAGATCTGGACAAGCTGCCGGTAGGGGATCCGACACTTTCAGCGAAGGAGATTATCGGCAACGAGTCGCAGGAGAGAATGGGATTGGTAATCGGTAAGGAGCATATCGATACGCTCAAAGAGGTGGCCGAACGCGAGCGGGCGCCGATGTTTGTTGTAGGCGAGGTAACCGGCGATCACCGCTTTACCATAGAATCGGGCACGACCGGCGCAAAACCCATGGATTTCGCCCTGGCGGATATGTTCGGCAGCTCGCCGAAAACCATTATGGACGACCAGACGGTAACAGGCAGCTACAAGCCGCTGGAATACGACGAAAGTAAGACGGAAGATTATCTTAAACAGGTGCTCCAACTGGAGGCTGTGGCCTGTAAAGACTGGCTGACCAATAAAGTAGACCGGTGCGTAGGCGGAAGAGTAGCCAAGCAGCAGTGTGCGGGCCCTTTGCAGTTGCCGTTGAACAATTGCGGGGTGATGGCCCTTGACTACAAAGGGAAAGACGGCATCGCTACTTCGGTCGGACATTCGCCTCTGACCGCGCTGATCGACGAGGCGGCCGGCAGCCGTAACGCGGTAGCCGAAGCGCTGAGCAATATCGTGTGGGCGCCCCTGAAAGACGGTCTGAAAAGCGTTTCGCTTTCGGCCAACTGGATGTGGCCGTGCAGGAACCCCGGCGAAGATGCCAGGCTCTACAACGCGGTAGAAGCCTGCTCGGACTTTGCCATTGCGCTGGGAATCAATATTCCTACGGGAAAAGATTCCCTTTCGATGAAACAGAAATACAGGGATTCGGAGGTGATAGCCCCCGGGACGGTGATCATATCGGCCGCAGGGCATTGCACCGACGTACGCAAAGTGGTTGAGCCGGTACTGAAGAAGGAAGGCGGTTCCATCTATTACATCAACCTCTCCGGCGACAGGCTGAAGCTGGGCGGGTCGTCACTGGCGCAGGTGCTGAACGCTGTCGGGTCGGAGGCCCCGGACGTGAAAGATGCGGAGCAGTTCGGATTGATTTTCAATACGCTGCAGGAGCTGATCGGCCTCGGACTCATCGAAGCCGGTCATGACATCGGGAGCGGCGGGCTGATCACGACGTTGCTGGAAATGACGTTTGCCGACGTGGACCTGGGCGCCCGGATCGATCTGAGCGCTCTTGGCGAGACCGACCTCGTGAGGGTTTTATTTGCCGAGAATATCGGGGTAGTAATCCAGGCGGGGGAAGAAGCGGAAGCTATTCTTGCTGAGCGCGGCATTGCTTGCCACAAAATAGGAAAGCCGGTGCCGAAAGCGGAGCTTACCGTTGCGCTCAACGACAAGACCCTGCAGCTGGATGTGGCAGGTCTGCGCGACGTCTGGTACAGGACTTCCTACCTGCTGGATATCCGTCAGAGCGGTGAAAAAAATGCGAAAGCACGCTATGAGAACTATAAGGTCCAGCCGCTGAAATACCGTTTCCCGGAAGGGTTTACCGGTAAAAAACCTGAATTCCGGGATAAGCCGAGGCCGAAAGCAGCCATTATCCGCGAGAAGGGCAGCAACTCGGAAAGGGAGCTTGCCAATGCGCTGTACCTGGCAGGATTCGATGTGAAGGATATTCATATGACCGACCTGGTTTCCGGCAGGGAAAACCTTGAGGATATACGGTTTATAGGGGCCGTAGGCGGTTTCTCGAATTCGGATGTGCTGGGTTCTGCCAAAGGTTGGGCGGGCGCTTTCAAATACAATGAAAAGGCGCGCACGGCGCTGGAGAACTTTTTCAAAAGGCCCGATACCCTGTCGATAGGGATCTGCAACGGCTGCCAGCTGTTTGTGGAGCTCGGCCTGGTCTATCCCGACCACGAACAGCATCCGAAAATGCTTCATAACGACAGCCATAAGCACGAAAGCATATTTACTTCGATCGCGCTTCAGGAAAACGATACGGTGATGTTTTCGAACCTGGCAGGGGCTGTGCTCGGTATATGGGTATCGCACGGGGAAGGTAAGTTTTACCTGCCTTATGCGGAAGATGCGTACAAGATTGTAGGGAAATACGGCTACGATGCTTATCCTGCAAGTCCTAACGGCTCGGATTACAATACGGCTGTTCTGGGCGATAAAACCGGGAGGCACGTGGTCATCATGCCGCACATCGAGCGTTCGCTGTTCCAGTGGCACTGGGCGCACTATCCCGAGGGCAGGAACGACGAGGTTTCACCCTGGATGGAGGCTTTCGTAAATGCCCGGAAGTGGATGGATCAATAGGGGTGTTTCTGACTAATTAAAAACGTTATGTCTCAAAAGGCGACCGCTTTGAAGGCCGTTTATTTCAGCATTGCCGGCAACCTCGGGCTGGCGCTGGTGAAGGGCCTTGCGGGTATTTTGGGAAACTCTTTTGCCCTTGTAGCCGATGCGATAGAATCTACCTCCGACGTATTTTCTTCCTTTCTGGTGCTGCTCGGGTTGAAGTACGCCCATCGGGATGCCGACGACAACCACCCTTACGGACACGGGCGGATCGAGCCGCTCGTTACTTTTGTGGTGGTGGCCTTCCTGGTCATTTCGGCGGCTATCATTGCGAGCGAAAGTATCAAAAATATCAATACCCCTCATGAGCAACCGTCCGCCTGGACATTATGGGTGCTCGGCGTTATCATCGCCTGGAAGGAAATTTCGTACCAGTTGGTAATGCGGAAAAGCAACGAAACCAACAGCTCTTCGCTGAAGGCCGACGCATGGCATCACAGGAGCGACGCCATTACTTCCCTGGCGGCTTTTGCAGGGATCTCCATCGCGATATGGCTGGGCGAGGGCTATGAGTCTGCCGACGACTGGGCCGCTTTGCTGGCGTCGGGCGTTATCCTTTATAATTGCTATACCATTTTCCGCCCGGCGCTGGGCGAGCTGATGGATGAGCAGGTTTATGATGACCTGGTAGCGGAGATCAGGCGGGTTTCGATAACGGTAAAAGGGGTTTTGGGTACTGAAAAGTGCTACGTGCGCAAATCCGGTATGTTTTACTATGTAGATCTCCACGCCATCGTCGACGGCGGAATTACGGTATCGGAAGGTCACTACCTGGCCCATCAGCTTGCCGATACCTTAAAGGAGGAGATCCCCAATATCGGGAACGTGCTGGTGCACGTTGAGCCTCAATAAAGCATAATCCGGGAAGCGGCTGCCGACGTCGCTGCGGCCTCAAATTTACACGTATGCGCTATTTTATAGAACATTCTTACCACGGCGGGGCCTACTGCGGCTGGCAGATCCAGCACAACGGGATCACCGTTCAGCAGGTACTGGAAGAAAAGCTTTCGGTACTGCTCCGGGAGCAGGTTAAGCTGGTAGGAAGCAGCAGGACTGACACCGGCGTACATGCCCGCCGGCAATATGCGCATTTTGATACCGCCGGGGCTTTGTATGACCCGGCAGACGTGGCTTTCCGCCTGAACGGCATGCTGCCGTTCGACATCGCCGTCGGGCGTATCATACCCGTTGCGGCAGACGCCCACTCCCGCTTCGATGCGGTTTACCGCCGTTACTGCTACAAGATGGTTCGCAGGAAAGATCCTTTTTTGCAGGGACAGGCTTACTATTTCAGGAAAGAGCTGGATGTGAAGAAGATGAATGAGGCTGCGGGCCTTTTGCTGAAGTACCGGGATTTTGAGAGCTTCAGCAAAATCCATACGGACGTCAACCATTTCGAATGTGCTATCATGGAGGCGCGCTGGGAAGAAGAAGATCAGTATCTATGGGAGTTTCACATTAAAGCCAACCGGTTCCTGAGAGGTATGGTCCGGGCTTTGGTAGGCACCCTGCTGGAAATAGGAGAGGGGAAGCGGTCGGTGGCGTCATTTGAGGAACTGATCCTGGCACGGAACAGGAAAATGGCGGGGCCTCAGGCCCCGCCGCATGGCTTATACCTGGTAGAGGTAGGCTATGAGCCGGGGACGCTTGCCTACAGCTCTGAGTAGCCGGTCGGAGAAAGCAGGTAGGTCCAACGGCCCGAGACGTTATTCTGGTATTTAGGATCTTCCTTTAGCTTCAGCCAGACCGGATCGTTGCGGAAAGCTTCCCAATGCTCGTCGTGCGATTTCATATTTTCGAAAGTGGTCATGTATACCAGGTTGGGCTGATCTTTCCCGGCCAGCACTTCGCCGTAGAACATGGCGTTGAAGCCCAGCCTTTTGAAAAGCTCGATTTCACCGCCCTCGTTAAACATCGCCACTTTATTAAGATAGAGCTTTTCGGTCGGCCCTTCGTAGCTTCTCAGCTCGTACACCCTTTCAGACGCCGGTGTGGAAAGATCGGGCTTGCTGTGCCTGGGCGACCCCGGGAAAGCGCGGAGCAAGGTCGTCTCTATTCGCTGGTAAGGCGGGTTGTTATAAGGGGCGTCGATATAGTCTTTCCCTTTTGCAAGGTATTCCCTGTTTTTGGCAAGAATGGAAGGAAGCCGTTCAAAAAGGCTGAGGCTGGCGTAAGGGGTCAGCACAAACACCAGCTTGCCGTAATTGTCCTTATCGGAAGCGATCGGCTTAAAGACGCCGACTCTCGCCACGCCTGCCTTCTTGGCGGCAGGAATATAGGCATTCTGAAGGTAATCGTCCAGGCGTGCCGCCTGTTCGGCGCTTGCAACGGTGTATTTTTTCAGCTCGTAGAATTCCTGGGCGCGCAGGCAGGTGATCGTCAGCGCCAAAAACAGAAAAGTAAAGTTTAATCGCATGAGAAATACCGGGTATGGTTTAAATATTTATGCCGTAAACTTAGCAATTTCCCGGGTGATTATTAAGGCGTGCGAAAGCCTTTCTGAAGTTGTTTCGAGAACGTTTGCAGTATTATAAGTCGGGAAAGCTGCTTCACGGCAGATATATTTTTGTAAAATTGTAAGAATACATTAGAATCTGACCGGGAACCGCATTTACCGTCGGCGAACGGCCATTCTTGTACCCTTGACAATATTAAGATCAGCTACCCAAACCAAGTAAAAATTATGAATAAAAGAGAGTTTTTGAAAGTTGCCGGCCTGGGCGGTCTGGCTATGAGCGGATCATCAGGACTGGTTTCCTGTTCAAAAGAACCTGCCGGCGCATCATCCAATTTCCCACAGACGCTCGAGCTCGCGAAGAAGCAGCATAAGCAGAGCTTCAACATGACGGGCTATGCCGCACCGGCAATAGACACCGTCAGGATTGCCTACCTGGGAATCGGGAACCGTGGTTTCGGGGCTCTTAAAAGAATGGTCAATATCGCCAATACCGAAATTCGTGCTATCGCCGACATTGTGCCGGCAAAAATAGACCGCGCCAAAGAATTCCTGGGCACTCACTCCATAACTCCCGAAACCTATACCGGAAGCGCCGATGCCTGGAAGGAGGCTGTCGACAGGGACGATATCGATCTTGTTTATATCTGTAGCCCGTGGAGCCTGCACGCCCCGATGGCGCTTTACGCCATGGAAAAAGGGAAGCACGTCGTGACTGAAATCCCTGCCGCCTTGTCGCTGGAGCAATGCTGGCAGCTGGTGGAAACATCGGAACGTACCAAAAAGCACTGCATGATGCTGGAAAACTGCTGCTACGGATTCTTCGAATTGCTGACGCTCAATATGGCGCGCCAGAAATATTTCGGGGAAATCATACACGTGGAAGGCGCCTATATCCATGACCTCTTCGATTCGCTTTTCAATAAAGCGGGCCGCTATGACCTCTGGAGGCTTCGTGAAAACCAGAGAAATGCAAATCTTTATCCCATGCACGGCCTCGGACCGGTAAGCCAGATACTCGATATCAACCGGGGAGACCAGTATGACTATCTTGTTTCCATGTCGAGCAATGATTTCATGATCAAAGACCGCGCAGACAAGCTTGCAAAGGAAGATCCCGACTTTGCCGATTTCGGAGGAAAAACGTACAGGGGCAACATGAATACCACTACCATACGCACAAAGAAAGGGAAAACGATCATGCTGCAGCACGATGTGACGAGCCCCCGGCCTTATTCAAGGATCCACCTGGTGAGCGGCACCGAAGGATGCGCCCTTCAGTACCCGCTGCCCGGCAGGGTGGCCAAAGGGCACGAATGGCTGACAGAGGAAGAATTCAAAGAATTGGAGAAGCAGTTTGAGCCGCCGATCGTGAAGAGGATAGGGGAGCTGGCCAAGAAAGTAGGCGGACATGGAGGCATGGACTTCCTGATGGACTGGCGCCTGATCGACTGCCTGCGGAACGGCCTCCCGCTGGATATGGATGTGTACGATGCCGCAGCCTGGAGCTCAATCATACCGCTGAGCGAGTGGTCGGTTGCAAACCGTTCGGGAGCGATAGACGTACCGGATTTTACCGGCGGGTCGTGGCAGACCAATGCACCGGTCGACATTTCGATGTCGAAGGGAGGAAATACGGCCATTAATGTGAAATAGCCGTTATCGGCAGGGTAAAGGCTTGCGATTTTCGTCTGCATTACGACCGGGCCGCCCCGGGCCCCGACAGGGTTATAAAAAGTTGATTACATAATATAGTTATAAACAAATGAGTATTTTAGTTTTTGACACACCGGCCGAACTGGGAAAAGCGGCCGGCTCTCACGCTGCGGGGCTATTGCGCCAGGCGATTGCAGAAAAAGGAGAAGCCAATCTTATTGTAGCTACCGGTACAAGCCAGTTTGAGACCCTGAAGCAGCTCATCGCAGAGGAAGACATCGATTGGTCTAAAGTGACGATGTTTCACCTGGATGAGTATATCGGTCTTTCCATCTCGCACCCTGCCTCCTTCCGGAAATACCTCAGGGAGCGTTTTCTCGGGAAACTTCCGCCGTTAGCCGGCGCATATCTTATCAACGGTGAAACCGATACCGAAGAAGAAAGGAAAAAGCTGGGCGAGCTGATAAGGAAACATCCTGTTGACGTGGCACTGGTGGGTATCGGTGAGAACGGGCATCTTGCATTCAATGATCCCCCGGCCGATTTCGATACCGAGGATCCTTACCTGGTCGTTGATCTCGACGGTCCCTGCCGGCTGCAGCAATTGAATGAAGGATGGTTTGGCAGCCTGGAAGAGGTACCGGCCCAGGCCATCAGCATGTCGATAAGGCAGATTATGAAATCGAAGCATATCATTTGCTCGGTACCTGACGAAAGAAAGGCTGAGGCCGTAAAAAACAGCCTTACCCAGCCCGTCAGCAATTTGTTCCCGGCCAGCATTCTGCAGGAGCATCCTTCCTGTCATTTCTACCTGGACAAAAAATCGGCGTCCCTCATTTTAGTAGACGGCGACGAAGTATCGGTTTTAGCATGAAGTCAGGGAGTTGAAAGTTGAAAGTTGAAAGTTGACACTGCACTTTCCATTTTCAACTTTCAACTTTCAACTAAACTAAAATCTTTCAACAAAATGGATCAGTCTTTTGAATCGCCTTCCGACCGGAGGGACTTTCTCCGTAAATCCGCCGCGCTTGCGCTCGCTTTCCCTATGCTGGGAAGTGAATTTCAGCCCGGCCTGACTTTTGAATCCCCGGAATCAATGGAAACAGAAAAGAGTATCATCGGATTATACGGTCCCTGGGCGGTATCCCGGCAAAAAGGCCTGCCCGGATTGTCTTTCAGGAACCGGGAATGGACTGATCTTAAAAAGTGGAAAGCGGCTGCCAAGCAGGAAGCCGAAAGATGCATTGCCGCCCCTGGACGGGACTATATCCCGGCGGTAAAGGTGGAAAAGAAATACGAATACGACGGTCTCTCTGTCGAAGAGATCTCCTGGCAGCTTCCCTATGGCCGCCCGACCAAAGCGGTAGTCCTGAAGCCGGCCAATGCTACGGGAAAGCTTCCGGGTATAGTCGGTCTGCATGATCACGGCGGGAATAAATACTTCGGCCTGAGGAAAATTACCAAAGTCTCAGACGATCAGCATCCTATGATGAAGGAGCACCAGGAGCATTACTACGAAGGCGCTGCCTGGGCCAATGAATTAGCCAGGAAAGGATACCTGGTGCTTGTTCACGATACGTTTACCTTTGGCAGCAGGCGGGTTTTATACGGTGATATGTCGCCGATTCCGTGGGGAGAAATCAAGACCGAAGGGAAGTCCGATGCCAATCCCGAACTGAGGGAGAATATCGAGGAATATAACCAATGGGCAGGGTACCATGAGCACATCATGGCCAAGTCGCTGTTCTGTGCCGGCACCACCTGGCCGGGTGTTTTCCTGAGCGAGGATCAGGTTGCGCTGAATATCCTCGCTGCCCGCAGCGATGTAGATGCAAAAAATCTCGGCTGCGCGGGGCTGTCGGGAGGCGGTCTCCGGACCGTATTCCTGGCCGGTATGGACGAGCGGATCAAATGCTGCGTCTGTGTCGGGTTTATGTCGACATGGAAGGATTTTGCGCTCAACAAATCCTACACCCATACCTGGATGACCTATGTGCCCGTATTGCCCAATTCCCTCGATTTCCCTGAGATCCTGGGATTGAGAGTACCGCTGCCTACTATGGTGCTCAATGATAACCAGGATTCCCTGTATACCCTGCCCGAAATGAAAGCCGCCGACAAAATCCTGAAAGATGTTTTTGTCAAAGCCGGCGCCGCCGACAAATACGACTGCCGTTTCTACGAAGGCCCGCATAAATTCGACCTTGAAATGCAGAAGGATGCTTTCGGGTGGTTTGAGAAGTGGCTGAAAAAATGATGTGATGATTAGCCGATGTGATGATGTGAAAATTAGGGAATGTCGGCGCTAGGTCTGGAGCCTGGTTTTCATGGTGGCAATGATCCGATTCAGTATTTTTTGAATCCCTGTCACTTGCTGCGGAAGATTACCGGGAGGCGGATAGTTGTCTGATCTTTCACATAGTACTAACCAATAAGAGGTTTCTTCAGCCTCTTTCGCAGCAATTTTTAACTTGTGGATAAAATCAGGTCTGCTTTCCGAATTCTGGGCTTCCCGCACATTTGCCCCTATTGAAGTACCGGATCTAAGGAGTTGCCTCGCAATGACATATTTTCGCTTTTCTTCGAGTAGCTCACAATATGTGATCAATTCCAGAGAAAACTCTAAGCTCAGCTCTACAATTTCATTTCTTCTCATTATAGTATGCTATTAGTTAAAATTAATATGATATTAATATAGTAATTTCCTGAATTAGACTAATCAACATTCCCGATAGCTCCTATCGGAGCACATCACCACATTAACATATCATCACATTAACACATCACTTCTTCATTTTCACGATCGCCTGGTAAACCCCCGCCTTGAATTTCGCCGAAATCTCACCTCCCCATGAGCTGGGCTGCTTCTGGGTAAGAATGACGCCAACGATCCCTTCTGCAGGGTCGGCCCAGTATTGGGTACCGAAGGCTCCGCCCCAGTCAAAAGTGCCTTCTGACATCGGGAAACGTGCCGCCTGCTCGGCCGTGGTGATGCCGAAGCCGAGGCTGAAATTGTTTTTGCCTTCTTTCAGGCCGGCTATCTGGTTGGACGTAAAGAGCCTTACGGTTGTCGGGCTCAGCAGCTGCTTCCCGTTATAAATTCCGCCGTTCAGGAGCATCTGGAGGAAAATGGCATAGTCGAATGCGGTAGACGAAAGGCCGGCGCCTCCCGAATAATAACGGCCTTTCTTTCTCGGGTAGTTTTCGAGCATGTTGCCGTCCCGGCCGATAGGGGCGCTGTTGCCCGCCACCTTTATGGTTTTCTTATCCCCGTTTTCTGTATACAAGGTCGCCAGTCTTGACTGCTTGCTTTCAGGGAGGTAAAAATAGCTGTCTTTCATATTGGCCGGCGTGAAGATCCTTTCGCTGAAAAATGCTGCCAGCGTCTTCCCGCTCACCGTTTCTACCAGGTAGCCGAGTACGTCGGTATTGAGACCGTAGAGATATTGAGTGCCCGGATCGTGAAACAGAGGGAGTCTGCCCAGACGATCCATCACTTCTGACAGGCTGGCGTCCGGATTTTCGATTCCGACCAGGATATTGTTTTTTGCGTATATGGCATTGGCTTCCTTGGAACCGATCACCGCGTAGCCGATACCCGAAGTGTGGGTCAGAAGATCCCTGATCGAAATTTCCCTTTTGGCAGGCCTGGTGGTATAAGTGGAGTCTGCAGCATTAAATGTTTCCAGCACCTGCGCATTGCTGAAGGCCGGAAGGTATTTTGAAACCGGGTCGTCGAGCAGAAAATACCCTTCTTCGTACAGCATCATCACCGCCGCACTGGTAATCGCTTTGGTTTGTGAGGCAATCCGTACGATGGCGTCTTTTTTCAGCGGTGTTTTGCTGTCCAGGTCGTCGTAGCCGTACGCTTTATGATAAACCACTTTCCCGTGCCTGGCTACCAGCACGATTGCCCCGGCGACCTGCTCTTTTTGTACATACGAATCAATTACCCGGTCAATGCGCTTCAGGCGTTCCGAGCTCATGCCTACAGACTCCGGCTCGGCGGTTTGAAGCTGCTGGGCGGAAAGTAAGCAGGAAGCTGATAAAAAAACAGAAAATGCCGCTGCAGCGAACAGCAGCTTGTTTCTGAAAGCGCAGGAAATCAGATGCATAACAGACCCGGGAAGTTATTGTTAATTAAAAAAACTGTTGTGAGCTCCGGCCCACAACAGTTAGTAAGGAAGTAACCCGATATTTTCTACTGTCCGTTTTGCGGTCCGGCATCGCGGTTCAGCGATTTTGCGGCTTTGCGCCCTTTTTCTTCTTCACCGAAGCTTTTGCATGTTTATTGTAATCCAGGCAAAGTTCAAGCCAGTAGGAAAGTTCCCGCTCTGTCCCGGTACCCTCCGGCCCGATATAGCAATAGCCGTCGAGCACCCTGCCTTTCATCACCATAGGCTGGTAGCCGGTCCGCCGGGAAAGCTCTTCCCGGAGGGCGGGATCAACCCTGCACATGAGATTTTCATCGCTTACGTTGACGCACATTTTCCCGTTGACCATAAATGCCAGCCCGCCCATCATGGTCTTTTCCTCGACCCGGAATTCCCGGAGGCCCGAAAGGTACTTCCGTACGCTCTCCGCAAGGACTTTGCTGTAGGCCATCAGATGCTGATAGATATGCCCAGCAGCTTGTAAAATTCTCTCAGGATAGCGGGGTGCCCCGGCCAGGCCGGCGAGGTTACCAGGTTGCCGTCGACTATCGCCTGGTCGGCCGGTATGTTCTTCCAGGTTCCGCCGGCCAGCTCTATATCGGGACCAACGGCAACGTAGGCGGTGAGCGTACGGCCCGACAGCACTTTGGCGGCGGTAAGCACCTGGATGCCGTGACAGATAGCGGCTACCGGTTTGTTGGCATCGAAAAAATGACGGGTAATATCGAGGACCTTTTTATTGAGGCGGATATACTCCGGCGCCCGTCCGCCGGTGATATACAGGCCGTCGTAGTCTTCAGGTTTTACCGAATCGAAATCGGCGGTAATGGCGAAGCGGTGCCCCTGGGTTTCCTTATAGGTTTGATCTCCCACGAAATCGTGCACCGCAGTAGGGACGGAATCTCCTTTCTTACGATCGGGAGCGACGGAATCTACCTGCAGGCCGACAGACAGCATGGCCTGGAAAGGGACCATGGCTTCATAATCTTCGACATAATCACCGGCAAGCAACAGAATTTTCTTAGACATGATTTTTTAGCTTTTAATAAAGGTTGATGCAGAGCTGACAATACCAGGATCGTCAACCGTTACCTAAAGATAACGAATTACGCGGCCGCCGCACCATTATCGCAGATAAAAAGAACAAGTCCTCCGTGTGTGAAGCATTCGAAATCGAGCGACAGCGCGTCGGGTACCGAGAGCGCATCCCTGCTTTGGAGCAAGCGGTCTTTTACCTCAAAAATTCCTTCTAAAACATAAGCAAGCAGCCCCGGCCCGCGCAGGGAGGTCTCAACCGATTCCCTTTCGCCGAAACGGCCGACGATGATCCCGAACCCTGCAGAAGCATGCAGCGGGAGCAGCTGGTTGTCCAATACCAGCTTACCCCCGCTCATGTCATGGCTCCCGGCCTGCGGATCGTCGTACCCTATCAGCAGGAAATTGACAGGCTGGTCGAATGGATTGCATATTCTGCAGGAGCTGCCGGGAGAGGGGGCGGCCTTTAGCCATGTACCGTTTTCGATGGGTATGCTATCGCCCGCGCCCAGTAAATCCACCGATCCTGCCAGCGGCAGGATAAAAAAAGTCTCCTTTGCGCCGGGACATAGCTCCAGCGATCCGCCCGCACGGAGGGTAATGTCGTCAAACCTGGAAACGGATTTCAGGAAGTCCGGCCTTGCGGTGTCATTGAAAAGCGGGAAGACAGATCCGTGGCTACCTGAGCGGCCTTCCCGCTTTTCGGCCGGCAGGATATAAGTTTCGTTTACCAGGCTCATGCGCTTACAACGATTGCATGTACAAGCTCATATCCATTGGAAACACTTCCGGTAACGGTAGCCATTTCGGTACTGACGCCGTCTGAAAAAACGTTGTCCCGCGCAATGCTGGTGTCAGCCTGGCCTTTGGACGCGTAGACGCCCTGGGCATAGACCACTGCGCTGATCGCTTCCGGGAAGGCGATCTGGGTGATGAGCAGCGATTTGCCCGCCGCATTATACACGTGCACATGAATGTGGGGAGCCCGCCCCGAATACCAGCCCGGGTAGATGCTTCTAAAGCCTGCCACGCCTTCGCTGCTCGTAGCCTGCCTGCCGCGCAGAAAGCTTACATTGGTATAGTCGGCCCGCTGCATGCCCGTATTACCGTACTGAGAATAGTTCCCGGCTGCGTCGCAATGCCAGATATCGACGACGGCATCGGCGAGCGGCTCGCAATTGTTGTTTTTGTTTTGAATGGTAATCCGGATGTTCAGCGCTGTTCCGGTCCTGTCCGAAGTGATGTCTTCCAGTACCAGGGAGGCGGGGTTTTTAGTCGGGAACGGTCCGTCGGTTTCAGGTTCGGTCAAAACACAGGTTCCGCTCTCCGATTCTTCTTCGGGGTCGATCTCTTCATTGGATTTGCAGCTCCCGAAAACCGGTATGACCGTGATAGCGCCCAGCGTGCGGAAAGACCTTCTCAGAAATTCGGTGCGTTTCATGACAGTACTATTTAAGTTGGTTAGCGATGATTAACTAAACTCATGTACGCATGAAAGCCGGGCGCCATTGCAAGCCCGGACAGGAGAATCGACGGATGAAGGAGTTGTATCGGTGAAAGGATCGCAATTGCTCAGCGTTCTCCTCTCCATTTAAGGAGAAAATGGTTGTAGCTCTGGCTTACCGGTAGCTCCGGTCCCGATTTCATGATCACTTTTTTCCCCCTGATAGAATGGATATGGGCGTGGTTGACGATGAAGCTACGGTGGATCCTGCTGAACCTGCTTTCGGGCAGGGTCGATTCGAGCGTTTTGAGCGAGTTGAGCGATAAGACGGGATGGAGCGTACCTTCCAGGTAGATTTTGACATAATCCGAAAGGCTTTCTATGTATTCGATCTCCCGGAAAGGGATCCTGATCAGCTTGTATTCGGAATGCACCATCAGGAACCCGGCTTCGTCCGGGTCCCGGTCGGGCATCCGCTGCCTTACCTTTTGGATGGCTGTCCCGAGGCGCTCGAAAGTAACCGGCTTCAGGATGTAATCGGCTGCATCCAGCATGAATCCCTCTACCGCGTAGTCGCGATAAGCCGTAGTGAAAACGATCTGCGGCTTGGGGTCCGGGAGCCGCTCCGCCAATTGCAGCCCGTTGATATCCGGCATGTTGATATCGACAATGACCAGGTCGACTTCTTCTCTTTCAAGAAAGCCGAGCGCCAGGATACCATCATCAAAGCAATGAAGTAGCGTGACGTCGTCAAAACGGCTCATGTACTCCCGGATGAGCCCGAGCGCAAGCGGTTCGTCGTCAATAGCGATACATCGGATCATCCTGCCTGTGAATGGTTAGTGCTGCCTGGAATTTCGGAAACGGAAAGATCGATACGAAGCCTGATCTCAAAGAAATCCCCGCTTTCCCTGATATCCAGCTCGTGTTTGCCAGGATAGTGGTGCTGAAGCCGTCGCCTGGTATTCCCGATCCCTATCCCGGTGCTTTCCGGCATCCTGTCTTTATTGATAACCTGGTTGGAACAGCAAAGCCCGAGCAACCCGTCCTTTACAGAAAGGTGAATGCGTATAAGCGTTTCCTTACTGGCGCTTACACCGTATTTGAATGCATTTTCTACGAAAGTGATGAGGATCATCGGCGCTATCGCGACTTCCGGCCCGACCGCCGGGGCGGAGAAATCGACCGTCGTTTTGCCGCTCAGCCTTATTTTCTGAAGCTCGATGTAGTTCCTGATAAAATCTATTTCCCTTGTCAGCAGAACGGCGTCTGCGGCCGATTCCTCTACGAGGTACCTCATCAGGTTGGATAGCTTGAGGATGCCGGGGGCGGTCTCGTCGCTTTTCAGGGTTGCCAGCGCGTACAGGTTGCTCAGCGTATTGAACAGGAAATGAGGGTTTATCTGCGCTCTCAGGAACGCCAGCTCCGCCCTGGCTTTGTCGGCCTGCGACTTCAGGACCTCCTGCTGCGCTTTCTGCCACTGATCGGAAGCTGCCGCAAACATCCCGACCGACCAGACCATTCCCCATAGCACAATGCTGATAATGTCAATCCGCTGAGGACCCGGTCCCTGAGGCCTGTCAGCCGGTTCCCGCGGCAGCGGCCTGTTTTCCTGCCCGGGAGAAAAAGGACGGCCGGGAGGAGGAGCAGGATTTCTTATGCGCTTCGGCTCATGGAGCTCCCTGGTCTGTCGGAAAACGAGGTTTTCAAAAGGCGATACTTTATAAACGAGCCCCAGGCAGCACAGGGAAATGAGCGCATAGGCGATGTATTTTTTCTTTTGGAAGAAAGAAGGGATCAGCCACCGGGTGTTGAAATAAAAGAGCGCCGGGTAAAAAGCTACAAACAGCCAGAAGCCGGGAGTAAGGAAGAGCTGCCTGACCGCATTAACGCC
>MEDT01000105.1 GCA_001724175.1 Cytophagaceae bacterium SCN 52-12
GCCCGGCGACCATTGTCATCGCGCGCTTCGTACCGATCGTCAGAACGCTGGCGCCTTTTGTAGGCGGTGTGGGACATATGAATTACAAGGTGTTTTTAAGCTACAATATTATAGGCGGACTGATATGGGTGATCGGCCTTACCCTTGCCGGCTATTTCCTGGGCAACATCGATATTGTCAGGAACAACTTTGAAAAAGTGATCCTGCTGATTATATTTATCTCTGTATTGCCTATGATCTGGCAATTCGCGAAAAGCACCTTTTCAGGCTCCAAAACAGCTTAAAACCCCAGAGAGCATACAGCTATGCGTAAAGCCTGGTTGCTCATCCCGGTCATATTTTACCTGGCGTTGTCCGTCCCGTCGGCGCAGAGCCAGTCGCCGTCCGTAAGAATAGCCAAGCTCAAATACGGTGGCGGAGGCGACTGGTATGCCAACAAAACCGCCCTGCCCAATCTCATCAGGTTTTGCAACAACCAGCTGCGGACCAATATCCGCCCGGATGAGGACATCGTAGAGGTTGGCAGCCCGCAGATCTTTTCATATCCCTTTGTGTACATGACCGGCCATGGCAACGTACATTTTACGCCTGCCGAAGCCGCCAATCTCAGGAACTACCTGTTATCGGGGGGCTTCCTGCATATAGACGACAACTATGGCCTTGATCCGTTTGCGAGGCGGGAAATGAAAAAGGTTTTCCCGGAGCTGGAATTCGTGGAGCTGCCTTTCAGCCACCCGGTGTACCGGCAGAAATTCAGGTTCGAAAACGGCTTGCCCAAAATCCACGAGCACGATAACAAGGCGGCTCAGGGATTTGGAATGATCTGGCAGGGCCGCCTTGTTTGCTTCTATTCGTATGAAAGCGACCTGGGCAACGGCTGGGAGGATGCCTCCGTGTACAACAATCCCGAACAGCTGAGGGAATCCGCCCTCCGGATGGGCGCCAATCTGATCAGCTTTTCCTTTACCAATTTCTAACTACCGCTTCCATTTTTATCAAAAAAAAAGTATTTTCGCGATAATAGCTGAAATCCGTTAAATAGTCCAAATAATGTACGTCGTTTTAGTAGCTTTCCTTGTACACTGGTACCTTTCCCTGTTTTGCCAGACTTTTTTCCTGCATCGTTACTCGGCCCATAAAATGTTCACAATGAACAAATTCTGGGAGAGGTTCTTTTATTTCCTTACTTACATCTCTCAGGGTTCTTCCTACCTGAGCCCCAGGGCTTATGCGATACTTCACCGTATGCACCATGCTTTCAGTGATACTGAAAGGGATCCCCATTCGCCGCATCATACCAAAAATGTGTTTACCATGATGTGGAGCACTAAAGAGATCTATAACGCCGTACTGTCAAGAAAAAGAGAAGTGGAGCACCGGTTTGAGAGGAATTATCCGGAATGGAACCTGATCGAAAAGCTGGGAGACAGCTGGGTTTCCAGGATAGGCTGGGGCCTGCTTTATTCGGCTTTCTATATCCTGGCCTATATTTACCTGGATATGCACTGGGCTTTCTTCTTCCTCCTGCCTATTCACTTCCTTATGGGCCCGATCCACGGCGCCATAGTGAACTGGAGCGGGCACAAATACGGCTATCAGAACTTCGATAACCAGGACGAGTCCAAAAACTCCCTGGTATTCGATTTCCTGATGCTGGGAGAGCTCTTCCAGAATAACCATCATAAACGTCCGAACTCTATCAATTTCGGGCAGAAATGGTTTGAATTCGATCCGACATACCCGGTCATTAAGCTGCTTGCCAAGCTTAAGATCATTAAGGTCAGGAAGAAGCATTGAAAGCTTCCTGTTTTGCCCTGAAAAAACTTTGCCCGGTACGTTCTGTACCGGGCAAGTTTTTAATACACACCACAAAAAAATGAAAAGAGTATATCGTTAATTCTCGTATGCTCTATCAATTATTCAAATAAAGCACCCGCTTCTTAAAATGGCGTTAAAGAAATATTAGAATTTGCTTAGTTCCGTGATACCGGGCAGGTTACTGATTTTTCAGCTCCAGCAGCCCATCGACATATTTCCTGTCATTGCTGAGCCGCGGGACTTTATGCTGTCCTCCCAGCTGTCCTCTTTCACTCATCCAGCGGTAAAAAGTGCCCTCGGGTACGTGATGTACGACGGGAGGTAAAAGCGCCAGGTCCTTGTACCGCTTTGCGTCGTAATCGGAGTTGACTTCCCGCAGCTTCTCGTCCAGCACCTTATTGAAGAGCTCCCTATCGTCGGGATGCGTTTCAAACTCAAATATCCATTCATGACCTCCTTTCCCGTTTTCGTCCATAAAAATGGGCGCCGCCGTAAATTCCCTGATTTTTGCCCCGGTCCGGGAGCATGCTTCGGTAACCGATATATCGGCGTTTTCCACTATTACTTCCTCTCCGAAGGCATTGATAAAATGTTTGGTTCTCCCGCTGACTTTTATCCTGAACGGGTACTTGCTTGTGAATTTTATGGTATCCCCTATCAGGTAGCGCCAGAGCCCCGCGTTGGTAGACATCACCAGGGCATAGTTCGTGTTTAGCTCCACCTCGTCCAGCGTGAGGGTCCTGGGATACCTGCTGTGCAGCTCACTCATCGGCACAAATTCATAGTAGATCCCGTAGTCGAGCATCAGGAGCATCTCTCCCACCTTCGACAAGTCATCCTGCACGGCAATGTAGCCTTCCGATGCATTGTATACCTCCAGATAATCGACCGAAGACGAGGGAAAATATTTTGTCCTGAACAGATCGCGATAAGGAGTAAAGGCAACCGCCCCGTGTACAAAAACCTGGAAATCGGGCCATATTTCCATCATATTCGAAGCTCCTTTTTTCTCCATGATCCTGTCCAGCAGCACGATGGCCCAGGTGGGTACGCCCAGCATATTGGTCACGTCCTCTTCGCTGCACAGCTCTACCATTCGCGCTATTTTGGTTTCCCATTCGTCAAGAAGCGCTATCTCCAGTGTCGGGGTCCTGAGATACTGCGCCCAGGCCGGCAGGTTGTTGACGATAATGGCGGAAATGTCGCCTGCTTTCGTGTCGGGGTTATAGGGATTCTCGTGCAGCGTACCGCCTATTGACAGCCCTTTTCCATCGAATACCGTAGTATCCGGCCTGTTCTGCACCAGCAGCGTCATCATGTCCTTTCCGCCTTTGTAATGACATTCTTCCAGCGATTCGGCAGAAACCGGTATGAATTTGCTTCTTGCATTGGTCGTGCCTGAAGATTTGGAAAACCACTCGGAAGAAGTAGGCCATAAAACATTGGGCTCACCCTTGAGCACTCTTTCTATAAACGGGAACAGGTCTTCATAGGTAGAGACCGGCACCTGCTCGGAAAACTCTTTCGCATTCTTGATCTGCGCGTAGTTATACTTTTGTCCCCATTCGGTATAGCGGGCTGTCTGAAGAAGCTCTTCCAATACGGTATGCTGTGTTTCGACAGGATATTTCTTGAAGTACTCTATACGCTCGAAGCGCTTCTTCATAAACCAGATTACAATATCATTGATCAGCTTCATTAATACCTGGAAAGTTTATGGGGCATAAAAAAAGGTTAATTCTGTTCCTTATCTGCTAAGAAACAAAATTAACCAATAATTTCACAGGACTTCAGTTTTCTTCCCGATTGCGGGCCGGACCTTATCCCCTGAGCTTCCTGTAGAGAAAAAGCAGGAGTATCGCTCCCAGTATGGCGATACCGAGGCTGCCTAAATTAAAGCCGTCAACTGTACCCATTCCCAGCATAGAGGCTATAAAACCACCTACCACTGCTCCCAGGACCCCGATAATAATCGTTACCAGGAACCCGCCGGGGTCGTTGCCCGGGTGGAGAAATTTTGCTACTGCGCCCGCAATAAGGCCAAAAACAATCCAAGACAGAATACCCATAACTTTCAATGTTTAAGTTTGAAGTGATAGCTGATCATCATTATCTCTCCGAATTTTCATCCCACCTATATTAAAAGCGCTTTTCCGCTATGTATACTCTATTACATTCCCTCATTGTCTGATTGCCTCACCGTCTGATTACCTCCCGCTGGCGAAGACGGCGTTCGATATTTCTGAAAAGGGATGTGCAGGAGATTCCACAGCCTGCTGTTCTCCTCGCGCTTCATATGCGTATCTACCCCATAAACGAGGGTATCCTGATCGGCTTTCGCAAAAGTCCCGAAGAGCCGGTCCCAGACAGAAAAAATATTCCCGTAGTTGGTGTCGGTATACGGCTGCCGGTAATGATGATGCACGTGATGCATGTTTGGCGTAACGATCGCCAGGCTCAGGATCCTATCGACAGCTTCCGGCAGCCTGATGTTGGCATGATTAAACTGGGAAAGCGCTACGGACAGGGACTGGTAGGCAAAAACGATCCACATCGGCGCCCCCGAAATCACTACAGCCAGGATTGTAAAGACAAACCGGAGCAGGCTTTCTCCCGGGTGATGACGGTTGGCGGTCGTGGTGTCCACACAGGTGTCGGTATGGTGTACGAGATGAAACTTCCACATCCATTTTACCTTGTGCTGTATCCAGTGGATCAGCCATGCACCGATCAGATCCAGCAGCAGCAGTCCGGTTACAAAGCGGGCCCAGAGCGGCAGCCAGGGCAGCCATTGCAACAGCCCGATGTGCTTCTCTACTACCAGGTCGCTGGTTTTCACCAGCAGGAAAGCCAGCAGGAAATTGACGATGATCGTGGTAAGGGTAAAAAATATATTGATACCGGCGTGCCGGTATTTATTGTAAGAAAAACGGAAAAGCGGGAAGGCATTCTCAATCAGCCAGAAGATAGCAATGCCCCCTACCAGGATAGCGCTGCGGTGGCTCGACGGAATACCCTCAAAATAGGCAGCCAGTTTTTCCATGACCGGATCGCACAACTAATGATTTTTATGCGATTTAAAGAAAAAAATATCCTTTACCAACAGATCTTTCCATAAACCGGCCTGCTACGCAAATACTTCGCGTATCAGCTTCAGCGAATGCAGCTTCGCTTCCAGGTCATAGATATAGCTGCTGATAATCAGCTCGTCGAAAGGCACTTCATCTCGAAAATCCGCAAGCTGGTCATGCAGGCTTTTCTTGTCGCCTATGAAAGTGCAGGCCGTCATCTGGGCTACAGCATGCTGGATGTCCGGCGTCCAGTACGGCTCCAAGGAGTCGACCGGCGGAGCCAGCGGCTGCCTGCGGTTTGTCACCATCCCGATGAACATGCGGAACATGCTGGTAGAGAGACGATACGCCTCATTGTCGGTGTCAGCTCCGAAAGCATTCATGCACACTATGCCATAAGGCTTTTGAAGCTGTTCTGACGGCCTGAATTTATCCAGGTAGATCTTCACGGCGCTTTTAAGCTGTGCGGGCGCAAAATGGGCGGCAAATGCATAAGGCAATCCCAAACCCGCGGCCAGGTGCGCGCTGTCGGTACTTGAGCCCAGTATATAGAAGGGGATATGCAGGCCTTCTCCCGGAAAAGCCCGTACTTTCACTTCCGGGTCGTCGTTCCGGAAATAATTCCAAAGTTCCTGCACATCTGCGGGAAACGAAAACGCAGTATTCATATTGGTCCTGCGAAGCGCCATAGCGGTAAGCTGATCCGTTCCGGGCGCCCTTCCCAGCCCCAGCTCTATCCTGCCGGGGTAAAGGGTTTCGAGCGTTCCGAACTGCTCAGCTATGACCAGCGGAGAATGATTCGGCAGCATAATTCCTCCCGATCCTACCTTAATAGAAGTGGTTTGACCGGCAATGTGGCCTATCAGCAGGGAAGTGGCCGAGCTGGCCACGTGCTGCATATTATGATGCTCTGCAAACCATATGCTTCTATACCCTGCTTTTTCGGCAGCCTGGGCCGTCTTAACCGAATCGCTTATCGCTCCGGCAGCATCAGCCCCCTGCTTTACTACAGCAAGGTCCAGAACTGACAGAGGTGTATTTCTGATATCCATGTCCGATAACTACAATAATTGAACAGTACCGTTCTATTCCTAGTACAATCATTGCAGCGTGCGCGGTTCCTTTCTTCCAATAATTTATGCAGTTTTTTCAGAAAGGAAGTCACAGGAAGAGCACCTGAGCAGATCCGAACCGGGTTGATTTTCAATTATTATTCCAGTAGATCAGGACGTTGAGCGTGGCGCGTCCCGAGGCGATAATATCCGGTTTTCCGTCGCCGTCAAGGTCAGCCAGCTTCAGATCTTCGCATGCCATTCTTACGCTGTCGTCCACTATCGATTCATTCCATTTATGATCGTTGCGGGTAAAGAGGCGTATTCCCACCTGTTTGTTTTTATTGGGGTTACGCCATCCCGCCACCACCTGGTCGTAGCCTTGCCCGAGAAGATCGCCTACTCCCAGCGCATGCCCCTGCATGAAGGCGTCAGATAGCGTCACCCTGTCCTGTTTGTGGTCTGTGAGCATGACGTGGGTGCCATGCATAGGCTCCACGGTTGCGGTGAAGCCATTCCCTCCCTGGAGCCTGCCTACCTGTATTTCACCTACCGGATGATCCTTTACGAGCCAGTTGCCGGTCAGCTTCCATTTGTCGCCGCTATATTCCAGCACCTGAACGCCTTCCTTACCGCCTACCGCCGCCCTGAGCGGCTTGCCTTTTTCTTCCAGCACCTGGAAGTTATGCGTCAGGTGCATTTTTGTATCCAGCAGCTGATATTTCCACGGCTTATCAATATCTTTCGGCACATCGTAAGCGATCCATTTTACTCCCTCTCCTTCCCCGTTCGAATTTCCGAGGCCATGCAAAGGAAGCACAAGTAGCTGGAAAGCCCCTTCCGGCGTCCTGCCCCAGGCCATCCGGTGTATGGTCACTTCATGATGAAGCCTGACCGGGCTCCACAGCTGCGTCGGATCGTCAGGCCGCTTCAGGTAAAATACAGCGCCGGATTTCGCCGGATCATTCGTTTCCGAAGGATTCCACTGAGCGCCCGCAGCTACTTCTACTTTCCCGTCGCCGTCGATGTCCCGGGCCGCTATACAAACGTTATCATGCACTGTGAGATCACGGGCTATCACGTATCTTTCCCATTTCTTGCCCCTGGCTCCCGGGTTCTTATACCAGACGATTTCCGTCTTGTCAGCCATCAGTATATCGGGTCTGCGGTCCCCGTCCACATCCCCTATCGCTATGCCGTAACCTATGTCTATCTGGTTATCGACCACTTCCACGTTAAAGGAAGGAGCCTGTGCGTGCAGCCCGATCCCGGTCACAAGGCCGGCTATAACCGATGCCGCCAGATTTTTTATTGCCCGATCGCTTTTCATAGCAGTATCCGAATCGTAGAAAATGATATCATTTATCAGAAAGATAAGATTTTCAGCATAAATTTATACCTATCGGCTTGTTGAAAATTGCTTTCAATGTCAGCTTTATTAAAATGAAAAATGAAAGTATTTCCGTTTTTGATATTTTTAAAATCGGCGTAGGGCCTTCCAGCTCGCATACATTGGGTCCGTGGCGTGCTGCACAGGCTTTTACGCAGGAGCTCCGGGATGAAGGGCTGTTTCCTTCTGTAAGGGAGGTCAATGTCGATCTTTTCGGCTCGCTTGCCAAAACCGGCAAAGGACACGGCACCGATATCGCAGCCATGCTGGGGCTCGCAGGCCACGATCCCGTTACCATCGATACTTCCCGTATCGGCAGCATTCTCGAAGCCATAATGGAAAATAAGGCGCTTCTCCTGGCCGGTGAAAAACAGGTCGGCTTTTCCCGTAAGGAAAACATCCGCTTCCACTTCACCGAGAGCCTTCCTTTTCACCCGAACGGCATACGCTTTTCGGCAACAATGGAAGACGGAAGTACTTTATCTTCCACCTATTACTCCATCGGAGGAGGATTTATCAGCAAAGGTGACGCAGAAGCCGGCGACACGCCGGGCATACCGCAGGTCGTGCTCCCCTACCCGGCCGAAACTGCCGCCGGGCTACTGGCGCACTGCCGGCAGACCGGGCTTCAGATCAGCGAGGTGGTCCGAAAGAACGAAGCTGCATGGAGGGCAGACAGCGAAACTTCCGCCGGCCTGATGAACATCTGGCAGACAATGGTCGAATGCATTTACCGTGGGTGCCAGACAACCACCGGGCTCCTTCCCGGTGAACTGAATGTAAGAAGACGGGCGGGCGTCATCCATAACCGGCTTTTGTCGGGAAGCCACGAATTTGCCGGGATCAGTGAATGGATGGAAGCCATAGCCAAATCAGGAAGCGGCTTTAACTACACTCTCGACTGGCTGAGCTGCTTCGCTCTTGCGGTAAACGAGGAAAACGCCTCTTTCGGGCGTGTCGTCACCGCCCCTACGAACGGCTCGGCGGGCGTTATCCCGGCTGTGCTGATGTATTTCCTGGTTTTCTGCGACGGCAATTCTCCGGGGCAAATCCAGCGTTTCCTGCTGACAGCCGCCGAAATCGGCTCGATTTTTAAAAAGGGAGCTACCCTATCGGCCGCTATGGGCGGCTGCCAGGCAGAAATAGGCGTTTCGTCGGCAATGGCAGCCGCCGGACTGACAGAAGTGATGGGCGGTACACCCGAGCAATGCCTGATGGCCGCCGAAATCGCTATGGAGCACCATCTCGGCCTTACCTGCGACCCGGTCGCCGGACTGGTGCAGATCCCCTGCATAGAACGCAATGCCATGGGGGCTATCAAAGCCATTACCGCGTCTCAGCTGGCCCTTCGCGGCGATCCGGCCTCGGCAAAAGTCTCCCTCGACGACGCGGTGCAAACGATGTGGCAAACAGCGCTGGATATGAACGAGAAATACAAAGAGACCTCCGAAGGAGGCCTCGCTGTCAATATTTCGGTAAGGCTCAGCGAATGCTAAACGCCTGGCGGCATAGCCGGGAGCTGAAATAATTTAGCCACTAATTCACGAATGCAGATAATTCGTGAATTAGTGGCTAAAATTTATCCTTACTACGCCTGCTCGCTTCAATAATCGCAGGCCTGTCAGGGAGCTATTTCATCACCTCGGCATTATCGAGAATATAATTCAATTCGTAGATATCGTCGGCGTTCAGCTTGAGCGTACCTTTGAAAGTCAACCGCTCGTCGGTTTTGAATTTGCGGGCATTCTTCCCGAAATTGAGCGTCATGACAGATTCCGGTCCTGCTCCGCCGCAAAAAAAACAGGCGCTGAACGGGAATGCCGACAAAACATATAACCCTGCATCCAGATCCCGGGGTATCACATAGCCCGTGATGGCCACCTCCTTTTTATCCAGCTTCTTCACGCTGGGACCAAAAGTAGGATAAAGCATATATACCTGCTCCGCTTCAAACCATTTTTTGTTGAACGTAACGTCTCTCAGGATTTCCCAGGTAACCTTTTCGGGGTTGGCTGAAAAAGTGAAGGAGCTCATCAACACAGCCACCGCTACTACAGTCAACCAATTTCGGCTAATAGCTTTCATTCTAATTATTCCTTTTTAATCAATAATCAAATGTAGAACGAATATAAAAGGATTCCGGTTCATCTCAAAGCGCTGTTTTGCGGGTATTGCCGCACGGATCTCCGGCTGCATCCGGTCTGTGCTTATTTATTATCCTGCCGGAACTCCCTGTGAAGGGATTCTTCATACAGCCTTTCCCGCGACAATCCCTTGAAATATTCGTATGTCCTTCTCAGGCCCTCCGCCCTGTCTATCTGCGGTTCCCAGCCCAGGATTTCCCTTGCTTTCGTAATATCGGGCTGCCTTTGCTTCGGGTCGTCTTTCGGCAGCGGCTTGTAGATGACCTTCTGCGAGGTCCCGGTAAGCCTGATGATCTCCTCGGCGAAATCCCGGATCGTGATCTCCGACGGGTTGCCTATGTTGACCGGGTAGGGATAATCGCTCAGCAGCAGCCGGTAGATCCCTTCTACCAGGTCGTCGACATAGCAGAACGACCTCGTCTGGGAGCCGTCTCCGAAAATAGTGAGATCTTCTCCCCTGAGCGCCTGGCCGATGAATGCAGGCAGCACCCTTCCGTCATTGAGCCTCATCCTGGGACCGTATGTATTAAAAATGCGGACAATACGGGTTTCCAGCCCGTGATAGGTATGGTACGCCATCGTAATCGCCTCCTGGTAGCGCTTGGCTTCGTCATAGCAGCCCCGCGGTCCTACCGGGTTCACATGTCCCCAGTATTCTTCCGTCTGGGGGTGCACCAGCGGGTCGCCATACACCTCCGACGTCGAAGCAATGATAAACCGCGCATTCTTGACTCTCGCCAGCCCGAGCAGGTTGTGGGTCCCCATTGCGCCGACCTTCAGCGTCTGTATCGGGATCTTGAGATAATCTATCGGGCTCGCCGGTGAAGCAAAATGTAAAATATAATCCAGGTCGCCGGGCACATGAACGAATTTGGTGACGTCATGATGATAAAACTCAAAATGCTCGAGCGGCATCAGGTGCTCTATATTGCGCAAATCTCCTGTAATAAGATTATCCATAGCAACCACCCGGTACCCTTCACGGATAAAGCGGTCGCAGAGATGTGACCCCAGGAAGCCGGCTGCACCGGTAATTAATACTCTCTTCATCAGAATAAATAAAAATTAAGTTGCTGATTATAAAACATTTGTAAAGTCGCTTGTTGCAGGGCCCCTTACTGGATAACGTTCTCTCTGCCGATGCTGAAATAGCTGAACCCGAGTTCTTTCATGTGCTCCGGTTCGTAAAGATTCCTGCCGTCAAAGATCACCTTATTTTTAAGCAAGGCGCTGACTTTTTCGAACTCCGGCGTCCTGAACTGGGGCCATTCGGTAAAGATCATCAGTGCATCCGCATCGTCCAGTGCGGCATAGGCAGTATGACAATAGGTCACCTGGGGCAGCACGTTTTTCGTATTGGGCATTCCTTCCGGGTCGTAGGCCGTAACCTTCGCCCCTGCTTCCAGGAGCTCCCTGATATTTTCCAAAGCCGGAGCCTCCCTGATGTCGTCTGTATAAGGCTTAAAAGCCAGCCCCCATACTGCTATCGTCTTTTCTTTCAGATCACCGCCGAAATATTCGAAAAGCGGCGCAAGAAGCTTTCGTTTCTGATCCTTGTTGACATCCATCACTGCGTTGAGCAGCCGGAAATCATAGTCATAGTCAGAGGACGTCTTGGCGAGCGCCTGGACATCTTTGGGAAAACAGCTTCCCCCGTAGCCTATTCCCGCAAACAGGAATCGCTTGCCTATCCGGCTGTCGGTCCCGATCCCGCGCCGTATGTGGTCGACATTCGAGCCGGTCTTCTCGCACAGGTTGGCGATCTCGTTCATGAAGGTGATCTTCATGGCGAGAAACGCATTGGCAGCGTATTTGGTCATTTCGGCCGAACGCTCATCCATAAAAATAATCGGGTTGCCCTGCCTGACAAGCGGGGCGTACAGCCTCTCCATCACCTTCTTGGCGCGGTCGGAGGTGGTGCCAACCACGACCCGGTCCGGCTTCATGAAATCTTCGACGGCAACACCTTCTCTCAGGAATTCCGGATTAGATACCACATCGAATTCCACCGTAGCGTTCCGGGCGATCTTTTCCCTGACTTTCTCGGCTGTTCCTACAGGCACCGTGCTTTTATCCACTATCACTGCATAGCGCGTGAGGATCCGGCCCAGGTCCTCGGCAACCTGGAGAATATATTTAAGGTCCGCAGAACCGTCTTCACCCGGAGGAGTCGGCAAAGCAAGAAAAATCGCTTCCGCCTCTTCTATCCCTTTGGCCAGGTCGGTCGTGAATTTCAACCGCCCTTCCTCCACGTTCCGGTGGAAAAGGACTTCGAGACCCGGCTCATATATAGGCATGATCCCGTTTTGCAAGCGGTTGATTTTCTCCTCGTTGACGTCCACGCAAACGACCTGGTTCCCCGTTTCCGAAAAGCAGGTTCCTGTGACAAGGCCTACATAACCGGTTCCTACTACTGCAATTTTCATCAGAAATGAAATTTAATGTGGTGATGAGCTAATATGACGATGGGATTATCCTGACAACAGCTTTCGCTGAGATCGGGCAAAATTAGCCTTTTTCCGAGATATTAGGTCGGGAGCTTGCGAATTTGTCAATTAAGTTGTATTATTTCAACACCACATATACCGGGATTTACACAGAAAACTCATCACAAACCATGCTTCATCCTTCAAACACAAACCAGGACATGATCCGGCAGGCGGTAAGGGACTTTACCGAAATACACATCAGGCCATTCGTGAGGGAATGGGACGAAAAACAACATTTCCCGGTACAGCTGTTCAAAGATATGGGCGCGCTGGGCCTGATGGGAATGCTGGTCCCCGAAAGCTACGGCGGAGCAGGATTACAATACGCCGACTACGTGGCGGCTATCGTGGAGCTGTCCAAAACCGATCCGTCCGTCGGACTGTCAATGGCAGCCCATAACTCACTTTGCACCAACCACATCCTCCTGTTCGGAAACGAGGAGCAGAAGCGCTTTTACCTGCCGAAGCTGGCTTCGGGCGAATGGCCCGGGGCATGGGCGCTGACCGAGCCGGGAACGGGGTCGGACGCCGGGAACCTGAAGACATCGGCGGTAAAGAAAGGGAACTCGTGGGTCCTGAACGGTACCAAAAGCTTTATTACAAACGGCCTGAGCGGAAACGTTGCGGTGGTGATCGCCCGTACAGACCACGAACAGACCAAATCGAATGCTACCGCCTTTATTGTGCAAAAAGGCACCCCGGGTTTCAGCACCGGTAAAAAGCTGGACAAGCTCGGCATGCGCGCCTCGGAAACTACCGAGCTGATTTTCGAGGATTGCATAATAGGCGACGATCAGCGGCTGGGCGAGCCGGGCGACGGGTTCAGGCAGGCGCTCAAAATCCTGGACGGCGGGCGCATATCGATCGCCTCCCTGAGCCTGGGAACAGCGCTAGGTGCCTTTGAAAACGCCCTCAGCTACTCCAAGGAAAGGGAGCAGTTCGGAAAACCTATCTCCCAGTTCCAGGCGATTTCCTTCAAGCTGGCCGATATGTATACCCGTATCCAGGCTTCTTCCCTCCTGACCTACCACGCAGCTGCCGAAAAAGACATGGGCGGAAGCGCAACGCTGGCCAGCTCGGTCGCCAAATACCACGCTTCCGAAACGGCTGTCAGCGTATCGGGCGAGGCCGTCCAGATCCTGGGCGGCTATGGCTTCACAAAAGACTACCCGGTTGAAAAGTTCTACCGCGACAGCAAGCTGTGCACGATCGGCGAAGGAACCAGCGAGATCCAGAAGCTCGTCATATCGCGGGAAATATTGAAGTAGGGCCATCGCCGCTCCTGCCGCTTAAACTCCTCACAGGCCACTAGGCCGGTGGATGGGCCGCTACACCCTTATATTTGGCATAAAGTGATAATATACGTAAATTGTAATCAGATTTTTGTCCGAAGAGCTCACTCTAAACCGTACCCGATCCATATGTCAGTAGCCTACATCCTTTTAATCATCGTAGTAGTGGCCATCCTGATGGCTGTTAAAGTTGTGCCGCAGCAAAGCGCCTATGTAATGGAGCGCCTCGGGCGTTTTCATACCGTGCTGCAGCCGGGTATCAGCTTTATCATTCCGTTTTTCGACCGCATTGCCTACAAGCACAGCCTTAAAGAAAAGGCGCTCGATATACCTGAGCAGATCTGTATCACCAAAGATAACGTCCAGGTCCGGATGGACGGCGTGATCTTTATCCAGGTCATCGATCCGAAAAAGGCCTCGTACGGGATCAACGACTATCACTTCGCGGTCAGCCAGCTGGCTCAAACCACCATGCGGAGCGAGATCGGAAAGCTCGACCTCGACCGTACCTTCGAAGAAAGGATGACCATTAACCGGGCCGTGGTGCAGGCCATAGACGAAGCCGCTATCAGCTGGGGAGTAAAAGTGCTCCGCTATGAAATCAAAAACATTACGCCGCCGCAAAGCGTACTGGTAGCGATGGAGAAACAAATGCAGGCCGAAAGGGAAAGACGTGCCGTCATCCTGCAGTCGGACGGCGAAAAACAGGCCGCCATCAACGTTGCGGAGGGTCAGAAGCAAAAGGTCGTGCTGGAGTCGGAAGGGCTTCGCGCCAGGCAGATCAACGAGGCTGAAGGGGAAGCGGCGGCGCTTCTTTCGGTCGCGGAAGCTACAGCGCAAAGCATACGACTGGTCGCAGATGCCATCAGCACCGAGCGGGGAATGGATGCGGTACAGCTCAAAGTCGCGGAAAACCTGGTGGAACAATTCGGTAAACTTGCCAAAACCAATAATACGTTGATTCTTCCGGCTAACTTTGCAGATATGGGCTCCCTGATAGCTTCGGCTATGAGCGTGGTCAAATCGGAAAATAACAAAAAGTAACAGCTAGTATTTAGAGATTAACCGCCATGGATTTCCTATCGTTACCGCAAATATGGCTTATTGTAGGTCTGCTGATGTTGTTTGCAGAGCTGATGAGCGTTGCGCTGGTCTTTGTTTTCTTCGCGATCGCAGCCTTTATCACGGCTTTACTGGCAGCTACCGGGCTTGTAAGCTCGCTGGAATACCAGCTGATCGTATTTTCGGTTATATCCGTCATTACAACGGTCGCCCTGAGAAAGCCGGTAAAACAGTGGGTCAACAAATCCAGGCAAAAAGAATACACCGAGTATACCGGTGAAACCGCCATGGTCATCAGCGATATCCCGGCCCAGGGGGAAGGGCGCATCTTCTACCGCGGCGCCGAATGGATGGCCGTATCGGCCAGGAATGTAAAAATTGAAGCAGGCAGCAAAGTCACCATCGTAAAGGCCGACGGTATCCGGCTATTAGTGGAAGAGGCTGCGTAAACTCAATTCAACAAATCAGGGACAGCTTTCCGGAAAAGCGAGCGTATTCTAAAAAAAAGCGCACGAAAAGAAAATCCCCGCTCATACGGGGATTTTCTTTTCGTACACAATGTTACGACAAAGTATCGGCTTATGTATAAATATACCAAGCCTGACAGCAGCAAATAACGACCTTTGACTAATCGTTGTGGTTGCCGTATGTCTTCTCTTTGTAAATAGCGCGCAAAATCTGTTGACGACGATTGACCGACGGTTTTTGAAAAGCAGTACGGGAACGCAGCTCACGCATCCTTCCGGTACGCTCAAATTTCTTTTTATACCTTTTCAGTGCACGGTCAATGGATTCGTTGTCTTTGATATTGATGACTAACATATTGAATTGAATGAATTTTATCTCCTTTAAAAGGCCACAAAGGTAATATTTCACACTTTACAAACCAATCTTTTGACCAAAAAAATAGATATTTGAAGAAAAAGCAGCGCCCATGAGCCGCAATTTGGCCATTATTGACCTGGGGACCAACACTTTCCAGCTTATTGTAGCGAAGGAAACGAAGCCGGGCTTCGAGATTCTCCTTCAGAAAAGCACGCCTTCCAGGCTCGGAAAAGGCGGGATCAACCAGGGCATCATTACGCCGGAAGCAATGGCCCGCGCGCTGCTTGTGCTGGAAGACTTCAAAAAGGAGCTCGATGCCTTCGGACTGTCCCGGCAGCAGATCCTGGCTTTCGGAACGAGCGCTATCAGGAACGCAGCCAACAAGGCAGAATTCCTGGATGCGATCCGGGCTGGTCCCGGCCTTCCGGTTCGCATCATTGACGGCGAAACGGAAGCTCACCTGATCTACCTCGGCGTCAGGGAGGCCGTCAGCCTGGGGACAGTCCCTAACCTTATTATGGACATCGGCGGAGGAAGCGTGGAGTTCGTAATTGCCGACGGACAATCGGTATACTGGAAAAAGAGTTTTGAAACAGGAGGACAAAGGCTCCTGGACCGCTTCGTCAAATCAGACCCTTTAAGTTCCGGCTCCATCAGGAAAATCAACGACTTCCTGGAAGAACGGCTGATCGACCTCTCAAACGCTGTCCACCAATATGCCCCGAAGATCCTGGTAGGCTCTTCAGGCACTTTTGAAACGCTTGCCGAGATCGACCACTGGAACCGCATGAATGAATGGCCGCCCGCCGGTCAGAACGGATTTGACATTCCGCTCGAAGAATTTTACCGGAGCCGCAACCTTATTTTAAGCGCTACCCGCGAAGAAAGAATGAAAATCCCCGGCATGCGGGAACTGCGGGTCGATATGATACCGGTGGCCATCTGCCTCATCGACTATATTATTTCTAGGTATCATATCAGCACCGTCAAGGCATCCCGCTATTCACTGAAAGAAGGCGCGCTCGTCGACCTGCTGCAAACGGACAACCGGTCTGGTTTCCCGTCATACTAATTTTCATCCCGGCCGGAAGAATCCGCGGGCTCTTTGAACCTCAGCAGGGTATCGACAGGCCATACGGCCGGACCTCTGTCTTTCTTTCCGAATACCGATACATTGATATACCGTTTGGGGTGTTCCCGGAAATTAGCCAGCAGTTGGTTGAGGCTGATCATCGTATAGTTCAGGTTATTATACAGCGCGTCGTCGGTCAGCAGCTTCCCTGCAGTACCGTCTCCCGCCTTGATCCCGCTCAGCAGCTTCTGCACCTCGTCCAGCGCCTGGTGCGCCTTCGCGACCGTGCTCCCGAGCGAAAGCGCATTCAGCGAGTCTATCAGCGTATTGGCGTTGGTGAGCAGGGGCTTGATGCCCTTTTCGGTCTCAACGAGAGACTCCGAAAGCTTGTTCATGTTATTCATGAGGCCCGCTATCTTGGCCCTGTTTTCAGCCAGGATCAGGTTCAGCGAGCTTCCGGTTTTATCGAAATTGGCCAGAACCTTGTTCAGGCTCTCTCCCGTTTCCTTGAATCCTTCCGACACTACCGCCAGGTTGATCATCAGGGAATCGGCATGTGACAGGACCGGTGTAGCCTGCTTCTGAAGCAATGCCATGATGCCGAGCTCCTTTTCCGAAATCAGCTCCGATTCGTCGGGCAGCATTTTGTCGGAGTTCCCCATTCCGAGCCGGATGGCTTTTCCTCCCAGCAAACCGCCGTCCACCAGGATCGCTTTCGTACCTTCCGGCAGACCGACGTTTTTCCTGATGTCGAGAGAAACCCGCAGCACATTATTTTTCTGGGGAACCAGGTCTATCTGGATCACCCTTCCTACCGGGTAGCCGTTGAGGAGAACAGGATTGGAAGTCGTCAGGCCGTCGACATTATCGTATTCAACGTAATAGGTATTGGAGCGGGAAAAAACATCGGAACCCTTCAAAAAATGAAACCCGAAATATAACACTACCAGCGAAATTGCCGCCAGCAAGCCGACCTTTGCTTCTTTAGACATTGTCTGTTTTTAAAATGAATACCTTACTATAATTGTTGTCTCTCCCGTCATTATAAAATTACTCCCCTATCTCCACCGCTTTTTTATATTCTCCGAAAGCTTTCAGCAGCCGTTCCGCATTTTCTGCATTCCCCTTCTCGGAAATGAGGTATTGCTCCTCTTCCGGCGAACTCAGAAAGCCTATCTCTACCAGCACGCTGGGCATCGTCGTACGCCATAAAACAAGAAACCCGGCTTGTTTCACTCCCCGGCTCGACCTGTGCCTGGCAAAATTATTCTCCACCAGCTGGGCAAAACGAAGGCTGTTTGTTAGGAACGCGCTCTGGTAGTTGGCCAGCATGATATAGGCCAGCGGCGAGTTGGGGTCAAACCCTTTGTATTTCTGCTGGTAGTTCGTCTCCTTTAAAATAACCGAGTTTTCCCGCTTCGCCACCTCCAGGTTCCCGTCTGTTTTATGAAGCCCCATGACAAAAGTCTCCGTGCCTTTCACAGCTTTCGAGCGGGGACTGGCGTTACAGTGCAGCGAGATAAAAAGGTCGGCATTATTCCTGTTGGCAAAGGCCGAACGGTCGGAAAGATCTACAAACTTATCTGTCGACCTGGTATAGAGCACCTTTACGTCGGGGTGCTCTTCTTTGATCCGCTTACCCAGCTCAAGAGCAAGCTTCAGGACTACGTTTTTTTCCTTGGCCGACCGCCCGACAGTACCCGGATCGTGCCCGCCGTGACCCGCGTCGATTACAACTGTTTTGACTTTATAACCATCTGTTGTATATCCCACAGGGCCAATTCCGAAGCCCGGCACGACGATGGCAGATAGCAAAAGGACTATTACGAGAGATTTAATAACTTTTAACATTATTTTGTGTGGAGCACGCTACTTCATTGATTTTTGTACGCTAATTTTGATCACAACATTTTACAAAAATAAGTTATTTGTTAGAACTGAAAAAAAACCTCTTTATTATATGGACCGGGTGCATACTTCTATTGCTTTCCGTTGACGCTCTTTCCCAGGGAAGTACCAGATCCAGAAGAGAACAGAAAAAAGAAGCCGCAGCTCCCGTCGACTCCAGCCTGACCACACCCGCTCATCAGCCGCTCAGCCCGGGTGTCGCTGATTCGACTCGTTCGGGGAACATACAGGTATTGCCCAAAGATTCGGCCCGGACAGACACCGTCGTAGGCGATCTCTCCACTACGGTAGTGTACACAGCCGAAGATTCCACTATTATGGAAGCCAGCAAAAAAGAGGTACATCTTTACGGAAATGCCTCCGTAACCTACGGCGACATCAACCTGAAAGCCGATTATATAAGATTAAACTGGATATTGAACGAGGTATATGCCATAGGCCGTGAAGACACGGCTACCAAAAAAATGGTAGGGGAACCGATATTCCAGGAAGGACCGAATACCTATAACACCAAAGAAATACGCTACAATTTCAAGACGAAAAAAGGGATCATCAAGGGGATCATCACGCAGGAAGGCGACGGCAATATCCGCGGGCAAAGGGTAAAAAAGGACAGTCTGAACAACTTCTACCTGGCCAAAGCCATTTACACCACCTGTAACATGGAGCACCCGCATTTTTATATCAATGCGCCCAAGATCAAGCTGGTCGAAAAAAAGCAGGTAGTCTCCGGTCCGTTCAATCTCGTCATTGCAGACGTGCCGCTGCCTCTGGGGCTCCCTTTCGGCTTTTTTCCCTTACCAAAAAATAAGGAGGCCGGTACTTCCGGGATCCTTTTCCCCTCTTACGGCGAGGATGCGGTAAGGGGATTCTACCTGCGTGACGGCGGATATTACTTTGCCATTAGCGAATATGTAAACGCCTCTGTAACAGGCCAGTTCTATACCAGCGGCAGCTGGGGGGTCGGGCTTAGCCCCACCTACTCCAGCCGCTATAAATACAACGGCAACTTCAGGCTGAACTTCAACCGGAACCGGTCGGGGGACGAGATAAAAAAAATATTGAAAAGCGA